>CANFLM010000104.1 GCA_947447895.1 Hyphomicrobiales bacterium | reverse complement strand
CCGGTCAACGAGCATGACGCGCTCGACATGATCGGTTCGATCAAGGCGCAGGAAATGCTCGACGGCATCCGCGGCTCCGAGCCGGTCGACCGCAAGGCCATTGCGCAAATCCTGATCAATGTCTCGGCTCTGCTCGACGCCTTCCCCGAAATCAGCGAGCTGGATCTCAATCCGGTATTTGCGACCTCCAAGGGCGCCACCGCGGTCGATGCCCGCATCGTCTGCGATTTCGAGACCCATCACGAGCGTTACCGTCCCGACCAGGCCGAAATCCTGCGCGCCACCAACCGCATCTTCAAGCCACGCGCCGTGGCGGTGATCGGCGCGTCGAACGAGGCCGGCAAGATCGGCAATTCGGTGATGAAAAACCTGATCAATGGCGGCTATAAGGGCACCATTGTTCCGGTCCATCCCAAGGCCGATGTGATCGAGGGTGTCAAAGCCTACAAGTCGGTGCTGGATTATCCCGGCGAGGTCGATGTGGCGGTGTTTGCCGTGCCTGCGCATCTTTGCGTGGCGGCGATGGACGAGGTCGGACAGAAGCATATTCCGGGCGCGGTGATGATCCCCTCGGGTTTTGCCGAAACCGACAACCAGCCCCTGCAGGATGAATTGCTCGCGATGGCGCGCAAGCACAATGTCCGCATAATAGGGCCGAATATTTACGGCTTCTATTACACGCCAGAAAATCTGTGCGCGACCTTCTGCACCGCCTTCGACGTCAAGGGCCATGCGGCACTGTCGTCGCAATCGGGCGGCGTCGGCATGTCGATCATCGGCTTTGCCCGCTCCACCAAGATGGGCGTGTCGGCGATTGTCGGCCTGGGCAACAAGTCCGATCTCGACGAGGACGATCTGTTGACCTTCTTCGAGCAGGACGACAATACCCATGTCATTGCCATGCATTGCGAAGACTTGAAAGACGGCCGCTCCTTTGCCGAGGTCGCCAAGCGCGTCTCGAAGAAGAAGCCGGTCATCATGCTGAAAGCCGGCCGCACCGCCTACGGGGCCAAGGCGGCCGCTTCGCATACCGGCGCTTTGGCGGGCAATGACAAGATCTATGACGATGTGCTCAAAGCCTCCGGCGTGATCCGCGCCCCGAGCCTGCGTTCGATGCTCGAATATGCCCGCGGCGTGCAGGTGCTGCCCACACCCAAGGGCGAGAATGTCGTGATCATCACCGGTGCGGGCGGCTCGGGCGTGTTGCTGTCGGATGCCTGTTTCGACAACGGGCTGACGCTGATGAAAATGCCGGACGATCTCGATGCGGCCTTCCGCAAATTCATTCCGCCGTTCGGGGCAGCGGGCAATCCGGTGGATATTACCGGCGGCGAGCCACCCAAAACCTACCAGAACACCATCCGCCTCGGGCTCGAGGACGAGCGCATCCATTCGCTGATCCTCGGCTATTGGCACACGATCGTCACCCCGCCGATGGTGTTTGCGCATCTGGTGGCCGAAGTGGTCGAGGAGTTCCGCGCCAAGGGCATCGACAAGCCCGTGGTCGCCTCGCTGGTCGGTGACGTCCAGGTCGAGGAAGCCTGCCAGTATCTCTACGAGCGCGGCATTGTCGCCTATCCCTATACCACCGAAACACCGGTGGAAGTGCTGGGCGCCAAATACAAATGGGCCCGCTCGGCCGGCTTGCTCGGCAAGTAAGTTTGGGCGTTTGATCCAACCGGCGGCAGGGTTTCTTGCCGCCGGTTTTTTATGCCTTGCTGTCGGGATCTTGAAAGTCGTGGATGGCCGGAACACCTCCGGCCATGACAGTCTTTTTTGGGTGGTGTGGCGTACTATTTTTATGCCCCTCATGACGGAATTCCACCCCAAGTCTGGCGAAATTTCCCTTCAGGTCTGGCTTCACTCACCTAGCCCTGTCATATCACCCTTAACCTATCTTGCCCCCTAGCCCTGTCATGCCAGCCCCTGTGGCGGGCATCCATGACTTGTCATGCGCAACACCCGACCCCAAAAGCGGCCAAAAAAAACGGCCACCGAAGGGGCCGTTTGATCCGTCATTGCGCAACACTCAACCGGTCGCGCCCGACGCCTTGATTTCAGCGATCTTGGCTTCGGGCAGATGCAGCACATCGCGCAGCACTTCGTCGGTGTGCTCGCCCAGCAAAGGCGAGCGCTTCACATCGGCGGGGCTGTCCGACAGTTTGATCGGATTGCCGACCGACAGATATTTGCCGCGGGTCGGATGATCGACCTCGACAATGGTGCCGGTCGCCTGCAGCGACTTGTCTTCGGCGATTTCCTTCATCGACAGGATCGGGCCGCACGGAATGTCATCCTGGTTGAGAATGTCCATCGCCTCGAATTTGGTCTTGGTCATGGTCCATTGTTCGATGCGGCCGAAGATCTCGTTGAGGCGCGGCAGGCGGGCAGCGGGCTTGGCGTAATCGGGATGGGTTTTCCACTCCGGCTCGTCAATCACATCGCAAATCTTTTCCCATACCGGAGCTTGCGTGATGAAATAGAGATAGGCATTGGGATCGGTCTCCCAGCCCTTGCATTTGAGGATGCGGCCGGGCTGGCCACCACCGGAATCGTTACCCGCGCGCGGTGTCGCATCGCCGAACGGGATGCCTTCGCCGAACTGGCTGTATTCCTTCAACGGGCCGTGCTCCAGCCGCTGCTGGTCGCGCAGTTTGACACGGCAGAGGTTCAACACGCCGTCCTGCATCGCGCAGGTGACCATCTGGCCCTTGCCGGAATGGGTGCGCTGGTAGAGCGCGGTGACAATGCCGAGAGCCAGATGCAGGCCGGTGCCGCTGTCGCCGATCTGCGCGCCAGTGACCAGAGGCAGGCCATCGCGGAACCCGGTGGTCGAGGCCGCACCGCCCGTGCACTGGGCAACGTTTTCATAGACCTTGCAATCCTCGTAGGGACCGGGACCGAAGCCCTTGATCGATGCCACGATCATGCGCGGGTTCATGGCGTGGATGACCTCCCACGGGAAGCCCATGCGGTCGAGCACGCCGGGGGCGAAATTTTCCACCAGCACGTCGCAGGTTGTGATCAGATGCTCGAGCACTTCCTTGCCCGACGGGTTTTTGGTGTCGAGCGTGATCGAGCGTTTGTTGTGGTTCAGCATGGTGAAATACAGGCTGTCCACATTGGGAATATCCTGCAACTGGCCGCGGG
>CANFLM010000103.1 GCA_947447895.1 Hyphomicrobiales bacterium | reverse complement strand
ATTTCATCTCGGCCCGCGTCACCCAAAGCTCGGCCACCCGGGTCAGCGTGTCATGCGGCGGCATGCAGGATACCGCCTTGCCCGTCAACGGCACGGGATTGGCGCAAGGTGACACGGTCAGCCTCGGCATCCGTCCCGAACATCTCGAACTGGATGCGGCCGGCGAATGGACGTTGACGGTGGATGTGGTGGAACAATTGGGTGGCACCAGTTTCATCCACGGTACGCTACCCTCGCACGAGGCGCTGTCGATTGCCGTCAACGGTCAGACGGACGTCACCCATGGCCAACCGATCCGGATCAAGCCGAAGCCCGGCATGGTCCATCTGTTCTCGACCACCGAAGGGGAGAACGCTCTCCCCCCTTCTTCACCACGCCATTAACACAACCAACCGAGCTCCGGACCATCCAACCGGAGACGCCCATCACCACGAGGAGGAACGACCATGTTCAAACAGTTGAAATCCATCACAGGCGGGCTGATGGCCCTGTGCATGCCTGTGGCTGCCATGATGGCGGCTCCCGATACAGCCAGGGCCGCCGACCCGACCGAAGTCCGCATCATGTGGTATTCGGACGGTATCGAAGGCGATGTCATGCGCGATCTGCTCGACCGCTTCGAGAAGCAGAACCCCGACATCAAGGTCACGCTCGACCGCGTGCCCTACAAGACCGTTGTCGAACAGCTGCCTGCGCTGCTGGATTCCGGACAGGGGCCCGATCTGGCCCGCGTCACCGATCTGGGCGGCCTGTCGCGCCACTATCTCGATCTGCGTCCCCATCTGAAAAACGCCAAATATTTCGATGACAATTTCGCCTCGAGCCTGCCATGGTTCCGTCCTGTCACTGGCGCCAAGGACGGCGTCTACGGTGTGATGACCCAGCTGACACTGACCCTGCCGCTGGTCAACGCCACCTTGTTCCAGCAGGCCGGCATCCCGATGCCCGGCCCGAAAGCCACCTGGGATGACTGGGCCAAAGCCAGCAAAGCCGTCGCCGACAAGGTCAAAGCTCCCTATCCGATGGCGTTTGACCGCTCCGGCCACCGCGTCTCCAGCCTCGTGCTCGATATGGGCGGCAAATTCGTGGATGGCGACAAGCCTGCTTTGATCGATGACGGCTTCAAGGCCGCCACAAAAATGCTGGTCGACTGGCACAATAACGGCACCATGTCCAAAGCCCTGTGGGGCTCGGTCGGCGGCACCACCTATCGCGGCGCCACCGAAGAATTCGCCAATGCCCAGGTCGTGTTCTACATGAGCGGCAACTGGCAGTTCACGCAATTTGCCAAGACGGTCGGTAAAAACTTCGAATGGCAGGCGGTCCCCAATCCTTGCGGTCCCGGCAATTGCTCCGGCATGCCCGGCGGAGCCGGACTGGTGCCGATCAAGACCACCAAGAACCCGCAGGCTGTCGCACGCGTTGTCGAATATTTCGCCAGCGAGCCAGTCTATGAAGAGTTCCACGCCCGCACCCTGTTCCTGCCTGCCCATCTCGGCATTGCCAAGAAAGGCATCAACTACCAGACCGACGACGCCAATGTGAAAAAGTCGCTGGCGATTGCCGTCGATCAGGTCGCCCAGACATCGCCTGTGGCCTTCAGACTGCAGGGCTACGAGCATAACCGCATCCTGTTCAACGCCACCATCTCGCGCGTCAACCAGGCCATCAGCGGTGAAATGTCGCTCGATGATGCCTATACCCGCATCCAGGCCGACATTGTCGAAGGTCTGGCTGCCAAGGGCATCAAGCTGCAGTAACCCTTCCTGGCGCCCCGCAATGGCTTGCTGTTGCGGGGCGCCCTTTCTGCCTGCCCAACACATCATGGTGCCATGAGCCAGAACGCCCGCCCCTCCCCGGATGCCGAAACACCGACGGCCGCACAGCGGTTCGCACGCGGTTTCGAGCTTGCCTATACGGGGCTGATGCGCGCCTTGGAACCACCCTTTGCCGCCATCCAGAAGCGCGTCGGCATCAAGGGCATGGCCTATGTGTTCGTGGCCCCCAACATGATCATTTTCTCGGTCTTTGTCGCTTTGCCGATGATCCTCAACATCTGGTATGCGCTGACCGGCTCCAACCGTCTGATGATGGGCGAGCGGCCCTATGTTGGCTTTGACAATTTCGCGGCTCTGCTTGATTGCAAGGACTATCTCGACGTCAATTCCTGCAAGCAGGACCGGTTCTGGCGGGCCGTGCACAATTCGGTGCTGTTTGTCGCCTTGCAGGTGACCGCCATGGTTGCCCTGTCGCTGGTGACCGCGCTGATCCTCAACGGCAAGTTGCGGGCGCGCGGCTTTTTCCGTGCCGTGTTCTTTTTCCCTGTTCTGCTGTCGCCGGTGGTGGTGGCCTTGATCTGGAAATGGATCCTGCAGCGCGACGGCCTGCTCAATGCCCTGTTGCTGGCATCGGGCGGCGAGCGGATTGCCTTTCTGCATGATGCGTCATGGTCGTTTTTCTGGACCGTGTTTGTCTCGGTCTGGGCGCATATGGGCTTTTATGCGCTGATCCTGCTGGCAGGCTTGCAGGCGATCCCCGCCGATCTTTACGAGGCCGCCGAGATGGACGGCACACCGAAATGGCGGGTGTTCTGGCGTATCACCATGCCCTTGCTGCTGCCGACCTTGCTGGTGGTGGTGATTTTGAGCCTGATCCGTGCCGTGCAGGCCTTTGATGAAATCTATGTGCTGACCGGCGGCGGGCCGGGCACGGCCACGCAATTCATCGTGCAATATATCTACGAGACCGCCTTTGCCAATCAGGTGCATCTGCTGGGGCTTGCCGCTGCCGCCTCCTTGCTGGTGGCCGTTGTGCTGATGGTGCTGACCCTGCTGCAATTGCGGATTTCCTATCACGGGAAAACATCATGAGCCTGCTGCGTGCTTTGACCCGCACCCGTGACCAGCGCACGATGCACATCACCGATTGGCTGACCTATGGCTTCCTGCTGGTCGGTGTGGTGCTGATGTTCGGGCCTGCTTTGTGGCTGGCCGCCTCCTCGCTCAAGACCAAATCGGCCCTGCAGGAGTTTCCGCCCTCCTTCCTGCCGATGGGCCAGAAGGAAATCAGACTGGCGGACAGACCCGACGGCCTGCCGGTCTATCTTGTGCCGAACGGTGCCGGACAGACTGTGGAACTCGCCCTGCAACGCCGCATCGGTCTGATCGGCCTGTTCATCGATCCCGCCAAGCCCGACGCCGATCCGGTCCGCGCCAAGATGGACGAGGTCAAACCCGTGCGCGAACTGACCGTGGCAT
>CANFLM010000102.1 GCA_947447895.1 Hyphomicrobiales bacterium | reverse complement strand
ACGGACAGATCGGGTTTATAGGGGGTAATGGCGGGAACCAGAACGCCGGAGAAATTCGCTTTTGCCATGGTCGTCAACTCGCTCGAAAATAGGGTGCCGGAAGGGTCAAGCCTTCCGATCGGACTGGACAGACCGTCCTTAAAACGATCCGGCAGAATTGGTTAGTGGGAAAATCACATAGCTGGCAGTTTTGTCCTGATCCTGCCGGTTGCCGGGGAGCCCTCGGTATACAGTGCCAGCGATCGACCATGGTTCTCCCTGATGGATTGCAGAGGGTCTGATATTCCACAATATTGCCGATCAATGTCAACACTCCCCGACGCTCATGGCTGGTCTGCCAAGAAGTGTCTTGCCGATATTGACGTGAGCCGTTCAACTGAAATATCAAGCAGGGAGGGTTTCGGGCCGTTGCGGTCCGGATCTGCTTGCTGATTTTGGCGCAAGGCGGGATTGGGAGGGAGCAGAATCACCCCCCGAAGGACTAGAATGACCGTAACATGCTGCCGGTATGGCGCAACAGGGAGGCCGGACCGCGTGGCCGAGACAACGGAATTGGCGAGAACCACAATCTATCGGCAGTTGCGGGCCGATATTTTGTCATGCTCGCTGCGGCCGGGCTCGCAAATCCAGGAACGCGAGCTGATCGAACGCTTTGCGGTCTCCAAATCTCCCATCCGGGATGCCTTGCTAAAGCTGGAGGAGCAAAATCTGATCGAGATTTTGCCGCGCAAAGGCTATCGCGTCAAACCCGTCTCGCTGACCGATGCGCGCGAACTCTATGACATGCGGGTGATCCTCGAACGCGAATGTGCCTCGCGGGCGATGGACCAGTCCGATGCGCATTTAAAAGGGCTCGATGCCTATCGCATTGGACCCGACAGCGACGATCTGTCGGACTGGATCGCCTATAACCGCCATTTCCACATCGCGATTGCCGATCTGTGCGGCAATGCCCGTCTGGCGGCTGTGGCCCGCGATGTGATCGAGCAGTTCGACCGGCTGACCTATACCAGCGTGTCGCTGTCCGGCCCCAAAGGCCCCTCGCAATTCGTAGACGAGCATGTGGCGATGATCGAGGCGATCCAGCACCGTGATCGCCGCCACGCGTTGTCCCTTGCCAAAGACCATGTCGAAGGGGCCAAGCGGATCGTGCTTGAAACCCTCGAACATCCGACCATTGTTCCCTAATCTGACGGAGAGAAGACGATGAAATCCCATGCGATCGTGATGCAAAGCCAGGGCAAGCCCGAGGTAATGGTGCTCGAAGAGGTCGAGGTCGGCGCGCCCGGCGCCGGTCAGGCCGTCGTGCGGCAGACGGCTGTCGGCGTCAACTATCTCGATGTCTACCATCGCGCCGGTGTCTATCCCTTGCCGCTGCCCAGCCGGATCGGCAGCGAGGGGGCAGGCGTTGTGGAATCGGTCGGACCGGATGTGACCCATCTCAAGGTCGGTGACCGGGTGGCCTATCAGGGCGGCGATATCGGCTCTTACGCAACCCGCCGTGTGATGGCGGCCGCACGCCTGTTCCCCATCCCCGCCGGCGTGACCGACGAACAGGCCGCTGCCGTGATGCTGAAGGGGATGACCGTCGAATATCTGCTTGATCGCTCGGTCTCGCTCAAGGCCGGTGATTTTGCGCTGATGTATGCGGCGGCAGGCGGTGTCGGCCTGCTGGCCGGCCAATGGGCCAAAGCGCGCGGCATCAAGCTGATCGGTGTGGCGGCTGGCAAGGACAAATGCGCGCTGGCACTGGCCAATGGCTATCATGTGGTGATCGACCGCACATGCGAGGATATTCTGGCGCGGGTGAAAGAGATCACCGGCGGCAAAATGCTTCCGGTGGTGTTCGACTCCATCGGCAAAGCCACCTTCGAGATCACGCTCGATTGTCTGGCGCCACGCGGTTTCTTCATCTCGTTCGGGGCCACCTCCGGTGCGCCTCCGGCGGTTGAGGCTGGAGTGTTGCAGAAGAAGGGCTCGCTCTATTTCTCGCGCCCGACGCTGGTCCATTACTGCTCGAGCCCCGAGGATTACGCGATGTCGGCCGGGAAAGTTCTGGAGATGGTGGCCAGCGGCGCGTTGAAGCCGATCATCGGCCAGCATTATCCCCTCAAGGACGCGGCCCAGGCCCATATCGATCTGGAAGCCGGCAAGACCACCGGCGCCACCATTCTGGTTCCCTGATCCGGCATTGACACACAAGGAGACATAACGATGGCACAGGACAACCGCCGCGCCCATTGGCCCAAGGACTTGCAGGAAGACATTGACGCCAACGCCATGAGCGGTGTGGTCGGGAGCGTTCTTGTTTCGGAAACCGACGAGGTGCGGGTCTGGCATCTGCTGTTGAAGCCGGGTTACCGCTGCTCCTTCCATCGCCATGTTCTCAACTACTTCTGGACCTGCCACAGCCATGGCGAGTCCCGCAGCTATTTCGAGGACGGCACCATCACCGAAGTGGCTTATTCCCCCGGCGATACCCGCCACATGAGCTATGGCCCCGGCGAATATCTGCTTCACAGCGTCGAGAATGTCGGCAAGACGGATTTGCTGTTCACCACGGTCGAATTCCTCAACAGCCCGAACCCGCCGCTGCCTGTCCCCGATTCCGTGCGTCTGAAGGCGACAGTCTGATTGCAGAGGCCGCAAAACGGGTTCAATAGGGAGCCCCGTCCACGGGAACTGTCATGGCCGGACGTGTTCCGGCCATGATTGAGCGGCTGCGCAAATATAAGATCCGGATGACAGCCTCGAGGGCGGTCAAGAGAGTGGCGGTATGGGGCGCAAGCTCTGTCCGGCCGTCATGGGCGGACATCTTCGCTTTTGTCCGGCCATGGGAAAACCTGGCACATGGGAAAGCCTGGCAGTGGGACACCCCAAAACGCAAATGCCCGCCACGGGGGCGGGCAGGGTCTCTTGGTTTAGGTTTGCCGGATTATTTGCTGCGGGCCTTGCGGGCGGCGTAGCGGGCGTCGCGCTGGGCCTTTTGCTCGGCGGCCAGTTCGATGGCCTTAACAGCATCGAGTTCGGCTTGCAAACGGGCGTTCTCGGCATTTTCAACGGCGGCTTTGGCGGCCAGTTCTTCGGCCTCGGCGCGGGCTTTGGCGCGTTCGGCCTCGCGCTGGGCGCGTGCCTCCTGAATTTTCATCCGTTCTTCCTGCCGGGCCTGCGCTTCGGGGCCATTGGCAGCTTGGCGGTCTTTGAACTTCTGCAAGGCGGCTTGTTTGGCTTCGGCGGCGCGGGTCAGTCTGGCATCGAAACGGCTGGTTTTGTCGTGCGTCATGGGGTCCGGAATGTCTCTGAGATGGAATGAATGGGCATGGTCCCGACCGGGTTATGCCGTCGTATTGGTGTCGTGTCTTCGTGGTGCCATATCGTGAGGCCTTATCGGCCGGCACCATAAGCAAAGACCCCGCGAGCCTCGAGAGGCGCGGGGCCTTTTTGTTGTTCAGTTCCCGAATACCATCTCGCAAGCGCCAAGCGCAATGGGAGCGGGTGGGAACCCAAAGCCGCTATTAGCCCAGAACCTTGAGGTTCTCAGCTGACATCTTGCCGCTCTTCTT
>CANFLM010000101.1 GCA_947447895.1 Hyphomicrobiales bacterium | reverse complement strand
CTCCAGTCCCGATGTGACGCCCAAATTCGACTCGTGGAAGGTCATCAATGCGCAGGCTCTGGTCACAGGGCGGGTGACGCGTGATCCTTCAGGCCGTTTGAAAACCGAATTCCGGCTGTGGGATACCTTTTCGGGCCAGCAGCTGACCGGCCAGCAATATTTCACCGATCCCAATAATTGGCGACGGGTGGCCCATATGATCGCCGATGCGATCTATTCGCGCCTGACGGGTGAAAAGGGCTTCTTCGATACCCGCGTGGTGTTTGTCGACGAGCAGGGCAGCAAGGACAAACGCATCAAGCGTCTGGCCATCATGGACCAGGACGGCGCCAATCTGCGCTATATCAGCAAAGGCGACGAGCTGGTGGTGACCCCGCGCTTTTCTCCTGTCTCACAGGACATCGCCTATATGGCCTTTGGGGGCAATGATCCCAAAGTGACCTTGATGAACATCGAAACCGGACAGCGTGAAGTGGTCGGCAATTTCCCCGGCATGACATTCGCGCCGCGCTTTGCTCCCGACGGACAAAAAGTGGTGATGTCGCTGGCGCAAGGCGCAATTTCCAACCTCTATTCGATGGATTTGCGTTCGCGCGCCACCATGAAACTGACCGATGCCAGCGCGATTGACACCTCGCCCTCCTATTCGCCGGACGGGCAGCGGATCGTGTTCGAGAGTGACCGCGGCGGCACCCAGCAAATCTACGTCATTCCGGCCACCGGCGGGCCAGCCAAACGGATTTCCTTCGGGGAAGGGCGCTATTCCACACCGGTCTGGTCGCCGCGCGGCGATTATATCGCCTTCACCAAGCAGAAGGGCGGCAGCTTCGCCATCGGCATCATGAAACCGGATGGATCGGGGGAGCGGATTTTGACCGAAGGCTTCCACAATGAAGGCCCGACCTGGGCGCCCAATGGACGCTATCTGATGTTCTTCCGCGATGCCGGCGGCAGTTCGGGGCCGCGCCTGTTCATGGTCGATATTACCGGCCGCGTCGAAGTGCCGGTGCCGACCCCCGGCTTTGCCTCCGACCCTGCCTGGTCCCCTTTGCTGAATTAAGCCTTTCTGCAAGGCCAATGAAAAACCCTCTCTGGCCAGGCCAGGGAGGGTTCAATTGTTCGGATTATGATATTTTCAAGAGGATTAAGAGTTTCCAGCCTGTGCTCAATGCACCGTTGGCGGTGTGCCGCTCTGGTTTCGGAGCCGCTCCATTTCCTCTTTCAGAGCCAGTTTCTTGCGTTTCAATTCGGTGATTTTCAGATCGCTGCTGCCAGGCTGGGCCATGGCGGTTTCAATGTCACGTTCGAGTGCCTCGTGACGTTTTTGCAACGTAGCAAGATGGGCTTGTATCGTCATTCCGATCCTCCGCTTGCATCATCAGCCCGGCCAGTGTGACAGATTCAAGACAGCTGTCGAGAGGCTTTTGCAGCCGATCACTGAAAAAGCGCACGGCTTTGTGTGGACGATTGGACAGGGGGGGCGTGGCCTGGAGCAGCCCTGCTTGCTCTCGGACATCAACTTGTTGATAATACAAGACTTGAAACCGCCCAACCGTGATGTCGAGCCTATGGATTTTGACAACGACAGTGACGAGCAGCACAAGCTGGAGGCGGAACTGACCCGCCTGCGGGTCGAGCATGGCGATCTCAACGATGCCATTTCGGCGCTGGAAAAAGTCGGCGGGACCGACCAGTTGCAAATCCAGCGGTTCAAGCGCCGCAAGCTGTTGCTGAAGGACCAGATCTCCAAGCTGGAAGACCGTTTGACGCCCGATATTATCGCCTGAAGATCGGGCGTACATGGTTGGCCTATCGGATATCCGTTGAAAATGGCTGCAAAAGCAGCCGATTTTCAAGAAAAACCTATAAAATCCCTCATGATAAGGCTTGCAGGCCCCGCCGTCTTGCCTATACTCCCGCGCTTCCTTGCCCAAGCCGATGGAATGGGCTTCTTTGTTGCAGTCTTCAGGGATCGACGCGGCCATGACCGGAGCCAATAAGCCTGTTGCCATCATCATGGGGAGCCAGTCCGACTGGGCGACCATGCAGCATGCCGCCCAGACGCTGGAGGCACTGGCTGTGCCTTACGAGGCGCGCATCATCTCGGCCCATCGCACTCCCGAGCGACTTTACAGCTTTGCCAAAGGCGCCGCAGACGAGGGTTTCCAGGTGGTGATTGCCGGCGCGGGAGGCGCAGCGCATTTGCCCGGCATGGCGGCCGCCATGACCCATTTGCCGGTGTTCGGTGTGCCCGTGGAATCCAAAGCTTTGTCCGGACAGGATAGCCTGTTGTCGATCGTGCAGATGCCGGCGGGTATTCCGGTCGGGACGCTGGCGATCGGCAAGGCCGGAGCCATCAATGCCGCCTTGCTCGCCGTTGCCGTTCTTGCCCTGAACGATCAGGCTTTGAGCGCGCGCTTGCAGGCCTGGCGGGCGGCGCAAACCGCCTCGGTTGCCCTGCATCCGGTTTCGGACGGCGCACACTGATGCTGCGGCCCGGCCAGACCATCGGGATTTTGGGCGGCGGCCAGCTTGCCCGCATGCTGGCTTTGGCGGCTGCTCCCTACGGCCTGCGTTGCCATATTTACGCACCCGAACAGGACAGTCCCGCCTTCGATGTGGCCTCGGCCCAGACGATTGCAGATTATACTGACGAGACCGCACTGGCCCGTTTTGCCGAGGCGGTTGATGTCGTGACCTATGAATTCGAGAATGTTCCGGCCCATACCGCGGCCTTTCTGGCGGCCCGGCGTCCGGTGCGGCCCGACCCCCGCGCCTTGGCGACGACCCAGGACCGTCTGTCCGAAAAGCAGTTTCTGACAGGGCTTGGCCTGCCTTTGGCGCCCTTTTGGGAAATCAACGGTCTTTCCGATCTCGAAGCCGCGCTGGCTGTGTCGGGCCGGCCGGCCGTGCTGAAAACCCGCCGCTTCGGCTATGACGGCAAAGGCCAGGTGATGATCCGCGAGGGTGATGATGCCGCTGCTGCTCTGGCGCAGCTCGGGTCTGCCCCCGCAGTGCTGGAAGGTTTTGTGCCGTTTACACGCGAGGTCTCGGTGGTGGTGGCGCGCGGGCTGGACGGGCGCGTGATGGCTTATGATCTGTGCGAGAACACCCACAAGAATCACATTCTTTCGCAAACGGTTGTTCCGGCCCAGGTGGGGGCCAAAGCCACGGATCTGGCCCTGCAGCACGCCCGGACGCTTGCTTCCGCCTTGGGCTATGTCGGCGTGATGGCGGTGGAAATGTTTGTGGTCGGCGAGGGCGGGGACGAGCATATTGTAATCAACGAGATCGCCCCGCGCGTGCACAATTCCGGCCACTGGACCATCGAAGGGGCTGAAACATCGCAATTCGCCCAGCATATCAGGGCAGTAGCAGGCTGGCCGCTTGGCTCTGCCACCCGTTTGGGGCAGGTCCGGATGGACAATCTGGTGGGTGATGAGGCCGAGGATTGGCTGGTTTTGCTGTCCGATCCGCAGGCGCATCTCCACCTCTATGGCAAGGCCGAGGCGCGTAAAGGCCGTAAAATGGGGCATGTGACCTTCGTCACGCCCGAATAATTCATCTGATTCACCGGCAAAAGTTAAATAATGCTGATGAATCATCGCCGGACTGGTGGACAGCCCCGCATTGATCTGCTAGTTGAGCGCTTCGCTTCTCTCGGATCGGCGACGGTTCGAAGGCTTTCCTTTTGTTAACAACGAATTTGGGACAACGACGTGCAGGTTCTCGTCCGTGATAACAACGTCGATCAGGCGTTGAAGGCTTTGAAGAAGAAGATGCAACGTGAAGGCATCTTCCGCGAAATGAAGCTCCGTGG
>CANFLM010000100.1 GCA_947447895.1 Hyphomicrobiales bacterium | reverse complement strand
GCTGGTCGCGCACGAAAGCCGAACGCTCGGGAACGGCCAAATGCACACGCGCCCCCTCGATGTCACGGATTTCCATGATCGAGCGGGAGAGTTCGCTTTCCTGCGCCTGACGCAGTTTAACCGCTTCAACCGAGCGGCTGGTGCCCATGGGCATGGATGTCAGCAAATCATAGCCGGAGGTCGATGCCTTGGGCAGACCATTGGCTGCAAGAGCCATTTTGGCACGGTAGAAGTCGGGACGCTGAACAGTCACCTGACCTGTCAAATTGTCGAGCTGGCCCTTGATGCCCTGATTGGTCAGGATCTGCATCACCTGGGCTTTGTCTTCTTCGGCCAGTTTGGGGAAAAGAACCACCATCGGCGGTTCGCGCATCATGATGATCAGGGCAATGCCGACCACGACCACGAAACCGACAAGGATCATCGGCATCGAGCGGATGACCGCAGGCTGCTTCATATAGTCCTGCAAGGACGAGAAGGCTTGCAACGCACGTCCACCGGGAGACACATCCCCGCCAGGCGGCATATAGGTCATATTATTTTCGGCCATAGCCTAATCCCCAAACCCGTTCAATCTCAGCAGCTGATCGGGAGTGGTTGCCCATCCCGATTTTTAAAAATGGTCTTAGACAGGCATCGAAATGACGTCTTTGTAGGCGCTCAGCAACTTGTTGCGTACCTGCAAGGTGGCTTCAAACGACAGAGAGGCCTTTTCACGGGCCAGCATGACCTTGGTCACATCTACTTCGTCACCAGCCTGAAACGATTTCACGATATCGGCAGCTTTGTTCTGGGACTCGGAGACCTGGTTCAACGCCTTGCTCATCACATCGGCGAAATTCGCCGTGCCCTTGCCCTGCGGCTGGAGCTTGGACGAGGCTTGCGAGAGGATTTCAGTGGCCAACCCAGTCGAGGTAATGATCGCCATGGTCGTATTCCCTAACTAATCGTTTGAACCGGATTAAGCGCTGACAGCCTGCAGACGCGGACGTTTGTCGTCCATGTCATCGGCGAGGAAGACATCATTGGGGTCGATCATCAGATGATCGGTCTCGATCATGCCATCGCCCGCCAGCACCAGAGCGCGTTGGACCACGTTTTCCAACTCGCGCACATTGCCCGGCCAACTGTGGGCTTCCAGCTTCTCGATCGCCGCATTCGAGACCGAAGGAATTTTGGCAAACCCGCCGACATGCTTGGCCAGCAAGGCAATGGTGATCGGCAGGATGTCGCCCGTACGCTCGTTTAGCGACTGTGTCGCCAAGGGGAACACGTTCAAACGATAGTAGAGATCTTCGCGGAAGCGGCCGACCTTCACTTCGTCAAGCATATGGCGATTGGACGTCGCAATCACGCGGATATCGACTGGAACGGGCTTGGAACCGCCCAACGGGGTCACTTCCTTTTCCTGCAACACGCGCAGGAACTTGGCCTGCAGATGCAAGGCCATTTCCGAGACTTCGTCGAGCAACAGGGTGCCGCCGTCGGCTGCGCGGAAAATCCCCTTGTTGGGGTGATGCGCGCCGGTAAAGGCACCGCGCTCGTAGCCGAACAGCACGGCTTCCAGCATGGTGTCGGGCACTGCCGCACAGTTGACGGCGATAAATGGTTCTTTGGAGCGTTTGGAGCAATTGTGCAGGAAGCGCGAGAACACTTCCTTGCCGGTGCCGGTTGGTCCGACCAGCATCACGGTCACGTCCGACATGGCGACGCGGCGGGCCAGACGCAGAAGATTGTAGGTCTGGGGATCTCCGGCAGCGACGTTCTGCTCGTCATCGACGAAACGGGCCACGACTTCGGAGGCAAACCGCCAGCCGTCTTCCGCAGGGGTGATCTTCAACACCGCACCGTTGAATTCGCCCTTGATGGCAAATTGGGGCGCCGGCGGATCAATCAGCACAATGCGGTCGGCCTTCAGGGCCCGGCACTTGGCTGCAAAGGCAGCATTGTCAGCTGCGAATTGCTTTACACTTGCATTCGCGATGACCAAAGCGCAACGCGACCACTGGTCGCCTTTCATGCTGGCAAGGGTTTTCAAGTCAACCGCCTGCGCATCATGGCCACGCATATAGAGATGGGTCACCCAAGCTTCGCTATCGGGCAAGCCATCTGTCAAACACAATACAACACTCATTCTCTACTCCAACGCCGGTTTGAGGACCGCGACACAGGGAATGCAAAGACCTTGCCAACAGCATTGTGCGAAACTTGACTGTTATGATTAAAATCCGACACCTTGGCCCTAAGTTACTGTTTGTTAATATTAATTTTTCGTAAATAAAATTTCGAACAAAATTTTTACCGGATAATTTCATTTTGCAACCATAAGGATTGTTGACACCTTCCCCTCATATCGTCAAAACCAGCACTGAGGATGTCAAAAGTTTGACAGGGCTGTGGACCGCGTGCCCCGAGACCTCTGAAGACCAGGGTGTTGTGTTGAATAGAGTGGGTTTAATGCGTGAGGTGGTGGATGGCTACTTGGATCTTCCAAGTGCTGTCATGCGTCATGTTGTCGACCTTGTGACCCGTGTCGCCCCTCTGGATACAACTGTAAGTATTTTCGGTCCCTCTGGCAGCGGCAAGGAATTCATTGCCCGCGCGGTGCATGCTTATTCCAACCGCGCGCATGGCCCGTTCATTCCGGTCAATTGCGGGGCCATCCCGCGCGATCTGCTGGAAAGCGAATTGTTCGGCTCGGAACGCGGCGCCTATACCGGCGCGGTCAAGCTGCGCCAGGGTTATATGGAAGCAGCCATCGGCGGCACATTGTTTCTCGACGAAATCGGCGAAATGCCGATGGAGATGCAGGTCAAGCTGCTGCGCGTGCTTGAGGAGCGGTCATTTACCCGCATCGGCGGCAACGAACCCATCCATGCGGATGTGCGCTTTGTCTGCGCCACCCATCGCAATCTCGACCAGCTGGTTGATATGGGCCATTTCCGCGAGGATTTGCTCTATCGCCTGAATGTCTTCCCCATTTCGATCTCGGGGCTGGACGAGCGGGTCGAGGACATCCCCAAACTGATCGAGCTCACGCTTGTGCGGTTCCAGGAACAGGGTTTCCCGCATCTGCCCGATCTGTCCAGCTCCGGCGTTGCGGCCCTTCAGGCCATGCGGTTTCCCGGCAACATCCGGCAATTGCGCAATGTGTTGGAGCGGCTGGCGATCCTCTACCCCAACAAACAGATCGACGCGACGATGGTGCAAAGCATCTTCCGTTCGGCGGCCAAGCCTTCTCCGGTCAATGAAACCGAAAGCCTGCGCAAATCGGTGCAAGGGCTCGCCCAAGTCAATCTGGCCGCCCATGAGCGCAATCAGGCGGCCTATCGCACCCCGATGGGCGGGATGTTCGATCCCCTGCCCTCAAGTAACAGCGTTCCTTCCGCGATGAGCAGCGCGCTGGCTTCCATCGAAGCCTCGATGAACGACCAGGGTGACACGCCGTTTGCCAACCCATCGTTCCATGCGCTCAATCGCCCGGTTGATCCACGCCAGGTGATCGGCATGAGCGATGCCTTTGATTTACGCGAATATCTGTTGGAAGTGGAAGGCACATTTATCCGTTATGCGCTGGATGATGCCAAGGGCTCGGTCAGCAAAGCCGCCCGCACGCTGGGCCTGCACCGCACCACCCTGATCGAGAAGATGAAGAAACTCTCGCTCGACGACTCCGATCGCTGATCCGCTGGCCTAGGCGGCAGACACCCGGTCTTTTTCATCTCCTTCATGGCAAACAACAAAAAACCGGCCTTGCGGGCCGGTTTTTGATGGAGAGGATGTGCGGAGTCCTCTCCCACTTCCGATCAGGAAAGTGTGGTCTCAGGCTGCAGCTTGCGACGAAATCTGGTCCCAAGCATCGGCAATTTCGAAGATGGCGTTGCGGATACCGCGGCAACGCTCGAGCGAGTTATCCTGTGTCAGAGCCAGCAACTGGCCACGCACCCAAGCGTAGAAAGCCGAGAGAGACTGGGCCACTTCACCACCGCGCTCGAAATCGAGGCTGGTCGAGAGCACATAGACGATGGTCAGGGCCTTGGAGGATGCTGCGGACTTGCCGGCGAGATCATTGGCTTCCAGCGAGAGGGCTGTGCGGTCCATCGATGCGAGCAATTCGGTGAACAGGATCTGGACCAGGCGATAGGGGTCGGAACCATCAACGAGAAACTCCTGCTCAGCTTGCTGGTAGGCGCGTACTGCGTTCATGTTCAACATCATCGTCTCTCCGCATTCATTCGACATCCACTATGACGGTCGCCAAACGGATTCCTTTAAGGGTCCAGCCTCCCTTTTTCTTAACTTTTTGGATCTTTTTATGCCGCCACGCAAAAATCCTAGACAAATCCTCGAAATTTCGTCATCTGTATCGGCAGGCGCAGGCGGTGACGGACAGACAAATTTGTGTCCCGCCCATTGTTTTCCACTCGGGACAGAGTTGGCACGGGACTTGCTGAGGTAGGTCATCGAATAACTCTACCAATGGGGTAAGCCATGTCTCTCTCAGTTACCATGTCGGGTATGAAGGTCGCCCAAAAGGACCTCGACGTGATTGGCAACAACATCGCCAACGCCGGGACCG
>CANFLM010000099.1 GCA_947447895.1 Hyphomicrobiales bacterium | reverse complement strand
CTTTGCCGTTATTGCTGGTCATAGAACCTGTCATCTCCCCATCGGGCATGAAGCCAGCCTGCTGTTACCCGGGCTGTGTGAATTGACGCGTAAGCGTGATAAGCCTTAACTGGATGCAAAGCATTAACATTTTACCAGTGACTGTCATGAACGGATCCTTTGCCCCTGCCAAGCTGAGCGGCCCCCCTGTGTCAAGCCGCAACCGATTGTGCGCTTGGGCCATGCGCTCGCTTGCCTTCGGCCTTTGCGTGGCCACCGCCCTCACCCCTGTGGCCGCGCATGCGCAGGAGATGAAAGGCGTGATCCGGGATGCCGAGGTTGAAAACCTGCTGCGTGATTATGCCCGCCCGATTTTCAATGTCGCTGGCGTCGGCGCCACCAATACCACGATCATTTTGATGGGCGACCGCAGTTTCAACGCTTTCGTGGCGGGCGACCGGCGCATGTTCATCAATACCGGCGCGATTATGGATGCCAAAACCCCCAACGAGATCATCGGGGTGATCGCCCATGAATCCGGCCATATCAAGGGTGGCCATCTGTCGCGGCTGCACCAGCAACTCGCAACCGCACAAATCCTGTCGGTGGTCGGCATGCTGCTGGGTGCGGGTGCTGCGGTCGGTGCGGCAACGAGCGGCGGTCGTGTCGGCACCAATGGCAGTGGCCTCGCAGGCATGGTTCTGGGTCCGCAGGAAATCGTCAGACGCTCCCTGCTGTCCTATCAGCGCTCGGAGGAACAGGCCGCCGACCGCTCGGCTGTCGATTTCCTCAATGCCACCCATCAATCGCCGAAAGGCCTGCTGGATACATTCCAGCGCTTTTCCCAGGACTCGATTTTCCGCACCAGCGGGATCGATCCCTACACGTTCAGCCATCCCTTGCCGACCGAGCGCATCGCCAATCTCGAGGCACTCGCGTCAAAAAGCCCCTATCTGAACGTCAAGGACCCGCCCGCTTTGCAGGCGCGCCATGATATGGCCCGCGCAAAACTGTTCGGGTTCATGGCCTCGACCGCCGAGGTCGGCCGCCGTTATCCGTTGTCTGACAATTCCTTGCCCGCCCGTTATGCCCGCGCCATCGTCGATTACCGCACCAAGCGGATCAGCGAGGCTTTGACCAAGATCGACGGGCTGATCAGGGAACAGCCGCAAAACCCCTATTTCTGGGAGTTGCGTGGTCAAACCCTGCTGGAATTCGGTCGCGCCAAGGAGGCCATTGCCGATTTGCGCAAGGCGGTATCATTGGCTCCGAGTGCTGGATTGATCCGCATCTTGCTGGGCCACGCGCTGGTGGCATCCGAAAACCCCGCTTTTGTCGATGAAGCCATTTCGGAATTGTCCAATGCCGTGCAGCGCGAACCCGACAGCCCAGATGGCTACCGTCATCTGGCAACCGCCTATAGCCGCAAGGGGCAGATCGGCCAGGCCGAACTCAATTCCGCCCGGGCCTATTTCTATGCCGGCGATTATACCGCTGCCGCCAATCACGCCTCGCGTGCCAAAGACCAACTAACGCCGAATACACCGGCCTGGTTCAAAGCCGACGAAATACTCAATTACCGCCCTCCGAAAACCTGACCGGTTGATTTTTCAAGGATCATTTTGTGATGACACAGTCCCGCCCCTACCGCTCATGGTTCGCATGCTGCACCACGGCTCTGGCCGCAGCCGGACTGCTGCTGGCCATGATGCTGCCGCTGCCGGCCCGCGCGACCGATTTTTCGCCCGAGCAGAAAGAAACGATCCGCTTATTGATCAAGGAATATCTGATCGCCAATCCCGAAATCATTCAGGACGCGATGAACGAGTTGGAAAAGCGGCAAACCGAGAACGAGAAAGCCGCGCAAGCCAAAGCAGTGACCGAATTGATGCCCGCTTTGAGCCAGTCGGCACGCGCGACGGTGATCGGCAATCCCAAAGGCGATGTCACACTTGTCGAGTTTTTCGACTATAATTGCGGCTATTGCAAAAGTGCGCTCAATGATCTGGTCAAACTGGTCAAGGAAGACAGTAAATTACGGGTGGTGATCCGCGATTTCCCTGTGCTGGGTCCGGAATCAGTCGATGCCGCGGTGGTCGCGGTTGCGGCCCGCCAGCAGTTCTCCGGCGCCAAATACCTCGAATTTCACCAGAAACTGCTGGAAACCAAAGGACGCATCGGTAAAGACCGGGCTATGTCGGTGGCCAGGGATTTGGGTGCTGATCTCTCCAAGCTCAGCAAGGATATGGAATTGACCGAGACCAAAACCCTGCTGTCGGAAACCATGACCATTGCCGATGCCCTGCGCCTGCAAGGCACGCCTGCCTATGTGGTGGGCAACGAGGTGGTGTTCGGGGCTGTCGGTTATGACGCGCTGAAATCGGCGATCGACAACACACGCCGCTGCGGCAAGGCGCGTTGCGGGTAATTACCCGGTTTAGAAACCATATTCTGCACTGATTTGGCGGGTCTAAAGAACAATCTTTCCCCCAAGCCCGTGATTGTTTATGGATATGACAGAGATTGATGAGCCTCGAATCATCAAACAGACAGCAACGGATACCAAAGATCATGACTGACAAACACAATGCCGATCATTCAGCCATCGACCCCAAGCTGGTCCGTCAGCTCGCCAAAATGCTGACCGAGACGCATTTGAGCGAAATCGAAGTGGAAAAAGGTGATCTGCGCATCCGTGTTGCCCGTCAAATCACCCAGGCGCCTCCGGTCGCCGTTTCGGTGGCTGCTCCGGCACCCGCGCCGGTCGCGGCCCCGATGGTCACGGCTGCCAACCATCATACCCAGCCCAAGCCCAAGGAAGTGGCAGGCGGCGTGCCTTCGCCGATGGTCGGCACGGCCTATCGCCGCCCCTCTCCCGAAGCCAAGGCCTATGTGGAAGTCGGCTCGACGGTCAGCGCCGGGGACAAGATCCTTCTGATCGAGGCGATGAAAACCTTCAACGACATTGTTGCCCCGCATGGCGGAACCGTGACAGCGATTTTCGTGGATGACAAGCAGCCCGTCGAATTCGGCCAAATCCTCATGAGCATCGAGTAAACGACCCATGTTTGACAAGATCCTCATTGCCAATCGCGGAGAGATTGCCCTGCGCATTCTGCGCGCCTGCAAGGAACTCGGCATCGCCACTGTGGCTGTCCATTCCACGGCAGATGCCGATGCCATGCATGTCAAACTCGCCGACGAGAGTGTCTGTATCGGTCCGGCTCCGGCCACCGACAGCTATCTCAATATTCCCGCTCTGTTGGCAGCCTGCGAGATCACAGGCGCGGATGCGGTGCATCCGGGTTACGGTTTCCTGTCGGAAAATGCCCGTTTTGCCGAAATTCTGGAAAGCCACAACATCCATTTCATCGGTCCCAAGGCCGAACATATCCGCATCATGGGTGACAAGATCGAAGCCAAGCGCACCGCATTGCGGCTCGGCATCCCTTGCGTGCCCGGCTCCGAAGGCGGAGTGACGGAAGATGCGGAGGCTTTGAAGATTGCCGGCGAGATCGGCTATCCGGTCATCGTCAAGGCCGCAGCGGGCGGCGGCGGGCGCGGCATGAAAGTGGCGCGCAGCGAGAGTGATCTGGTCAATGCGCTGCAAACCGCGCGCACCGAGGCCAAAGCGGCTTTCGGTGATGATGCGGTCTATCTCGAAAAATATCTCGAAAAACCACGCCATATCGAAATCCAGATCTTGGGCGACGGCAAGGGCAACGCCGTGCATCTGGGTGAGCGCGATTGCTCGTTGCAACGCCGCCACCAGAAAGTGTGGGAAGAGGCCACCTCGCCGGCCCTCAATGCCGAAGAGCGCGAAAAGATCGGCACGATTTGCGCCGAAGCGATGCAGAAACTGGCCTATCTCGGTGCCGGCACCATCGAATTTCTTTATGAGGACGGCCATTTCTACTTCATCGAGATGAACACCCGTATTCAGGTCGAGCATCCCGTGACCGAAATGATCACGGGCATCGACCTGGTCAACGAACAGATCAGGCTGGCTGCCGGTGCGACGTTGTCTTTCAAACAGGAAGATGTACACATCAATGGCCATGCCATCGAATGCCGGATCAATGCCGAACATCCCGTCACATTCCGGCCCTCACCCGGGCTGATCCAGTATTTCCATCCTCCGGGTGGTTTGGGAGTGCGAGTCGATTCGGCGGCCTATCAGGGCTACCGGATTCCATCCAATTATGACTCGCTGATCGGCAAGCTGATCGTGCACGGCCGCACCCGCAATGAATGTCTGATGCGCTTGCGCCGGGCACTCGATGAGTTCGTCATCGAAGGCATCGAGAGTACTTTGCCATTGTTTCGTGAACTTGTTCGCAATCCCGATGTGCAGAACGGGCAATACGACATTCACTGGCTGGAAAAATTTCTCAGTTCCGGCGGGATGGACGACACAGCCTCCTGATCACCTCCCTTGATCGGGGGCATTGTTACGGATCACGCCGCCATGCGCTCTTCCCCCGATCATATTACCGCTGATATCGTGTTACAGGCCTATGCGATGGGTCTCTTTCCGATGTCGGAATCCGCCGACGATCCCTCGCTGTTCTGGGTCGAGCCGCGCAGTCGCGGTCTGATTCCCCT
>CANFLM010000098.1 GCA_947447895.1 Hyphomicrobiales bacterium | reverse complement strand
GTTGCGCCGCCGCCGCTGGCGACGATCGAGCGCAAGCTGATCAAGCAGGTCTCGCGCGGGCAATACGAGATCGATGCGGTGCTCGATCTGCACGGCTTCCGCCAGCATGACGCGCATGAGCGGCTGCGGCGGTTTCTCCACCGTGCGCAAGCCGACCATGCCAGGCTGGTGCTGGTGGTGACCGGCAAAGGAGCCAGCCCCTCCCCGCGCCTCAATGATGGCGAGCCGCACGCGAAAGGCATCCTGCGCCGCTCGGTGCCGGAATGGCTGCGTATGCCCGATATGCGGTCTGTCGTGATGGGCTTCGAGGAAGCGGCCCCGCATCAGGGCGGTTCGGGCGCGCTTTATGTGCGGTTGCGCCGCCGCAAGGGTGAGGTATGACCCCCTTCGGTGCCAAATTGCGCGCCATGCGCAAGGAACGCGGCGTTCTGCTGAAAGACATGGCCGAGGAGATCGGGGTGAGCCCGACCTATCTGTCCGCACTTGAACACGGGCGGCGCGGCAGGCCCAACTGGGTGTTTGTGCAGCGGGTCATCGCCTATTTCAATGTCATCTGGGATGATGCCGAGGAGCTGATGCGGCTGGCGGATTTGTCGCATCCGCGCATTTCGATCCTGACGGCCGGTCTGTCGCCCGAGGCCACCGCGCTGGCCAACCGCCTCGCCAAACGGATCGGCCAGCTTGACCAGCCGTCCATCGAGGCCCTGCATCAGGTGCTCGACCAGACCGGCGGACCGGAACGGTCTTGAGTTTCATCCCGCCGCGCTTGACCTGTCTGCCGCGCAATGCGAAACGATGCCCCACAGCGTGAAAAGCCGAGATTGGATCCGATATGACCTCTGCCCGTTTTGATGTCCTTGGTATTGGCAATGCCATTATCGATGTGCTGGCCCGCACCGAAGATGATTTTCTGATCAAACGCGGTCTGGCCAAAGGCTCGATGCAGCTGATCAGCGAAGTGGAGTCCGAGGCCCTCTATCATGATATGGGTCCGGCAACGCTGATTTCGGGCGGATCGGCCGCCAATACCATTGTCGGCGTCTCCTCCTTCGGCGGCAAGGCGGCCTTTATCGGCAAGGTGCGCAATGATGCGGCGGGCGAAGCCTTTGCCCATGATATCCGCGCTGCCGGCGTGCATTTTCCCACCCAGGCTGCCACCGGGGGCAAAGCCACCGCCAAATGTATGATTTTGATCACGCCCGACGGCGAGCGCACAATGAACACCTATCTCGGCACCTGTCAGGATCTTGGGCCGCAGGATGTCGATGCCGAGAGCGTCAAAGCCGCACAGATCACCTATCTGGAAGGCTATTTGTGGGATCCTCCTGCCGCCAAACAGGCCTTCATCAAAGCCGCAGAGATTGCCCACCAGGCCGGCCGCAAAGTTGCACTGACCCTGTCGGACAGTTTTTGCGTGGACCGCTATCGGGATGAATTTCTCGACCTGATCACCGGCGGCACGGTCGATATCCTGTTCGCCAATATGCACGAATTGCGCAGCCTCTACACCACCGCCGATCTGGACAGTGCCGTTGCCGCGCTGCGCCGCAAGGGATTGCTGGCGGTTGTGACCTGCTCCGAACAAGGCGCATTGGTGGTCGAGGAAGCGGGTGTGCAATCATGCCCTGCCGTGCCGGTGGAAAGGGTCGTCGACACCACGGGTGCGGGCGATCTCTATGCCGCAGGCTTCCTGTTCGGCCTGTCGCAGGGGCGTGCACCGCTCGATTGCGCGCGTCTGGGAGCGCTGGCTGCCAGCGAGATCATCAGCCATATCGGGGCACGTCCCGACCAGAACCTGCGCGATCTGGCCAGAGCCGAAGGCCTGCTCGGCCATTAAGTCTCAGAGCTTGCGCAAGGCCACCTGCTCGATGCGGTGGCTGGCGCCTTTGGTCAGGATCAAGCCGGCGCGGGGGCGGGTCGGCAGGATATTCTCGTGCAGATTCGGCAGGTTGATGCGCGACCAGATGCTGTGGGCCGTGGCTTCGGCCTCCTTGTCGCTCAATTCCGCATATTTCTTGAAATAGGAGCGGGGATCGCGGAATGCCGTCTGGCGCAACCGCATGAAGCGTTCGATATACCAGCGTTCGAGCTGCTCTTCCTCGGCATGCAGGTAGATCGAGAAATCAAAGAAATCGGAGACCACCGGGATGGCGGCATCACCCTTGCCGCTGCGGCCTGACAACAGCACATTCAGGCCTTCGACAATCAGAATATCGGGGCGGTCGACCGAAATCGTCTCGTTGGGCACCACATCGTAGACCAGATGCGAATAGACCGGCGCCTCGACATGGCTTTTGCCGGCCTTGATATCGGACAAAAACCGCAACAAAGCCGCCCCGTCATAGCTTTCGGGAAAACCCTTGCGCTCCATCAGGCCCTGCGATTCCAGAATTTTGTTGGGGTAGAGAAAACCGTCGGTGGTGATCAGTTCCACCTTGGGCGTGTTGGGCCAGCGCGACAACAAAGCCCGCAACACGCGTGCGGTGGTGGATTTGCCGGCCGAAACCGAGCCTGCCAAGCCGATCACATAGGGCACCTTGCCATCCGCCGCCATCAGGAACCGCTGGGTCGCCTTGAACAGCCCCTGGGTGGCCGCGACATAGAGCGACAGCAGGCGCGACAGAGGCAGATAGATCGCCACAACCTCCTCGATCGAAATCGGATCATTGACCGATTGCAATTTCACGAGATCCTCGACCGTCAGGGTCAAGGGCGTATCGGCGCGCAAAGCCGCCCATTCATCGCGGGTGAACACGCGATAGGCGGATAAATCGCTCTCAGACAGTTGGCTGTCCATAGTCGTCTCCAGACCAGATCATCCGATCCTGTGTGATTGAGTGGTGCAAAACAACTCTCAGTCTTTGGGACGCGATGCTTTTTCAGCCAAGCCCGACTGGGCTGTCCGCCGCTGCAACTCCCCCATCACATCCTGCACCGATACGCCGCCGATGCGAAGCACGACCAAAAGATGATAGACAAGATCGGCCGCTTCGAGTGTCAAAGCGCGGCGGTCCTTTTCAATGGCAGCAATGACGGTCTCGACCGCCTCCTCGCCCAGCTTTTTGGCGGCATAGGCCTGGCCCTTGTGCACCAGCTTGGCGGTGTAGGAATCGGCCGGAGAGGCCTTGGCTCGGTCGGCCAGATAGGCATCGAGCTGTTCGAGCGAAAAATCGGTCATGCGTCCATCCTCACCGGCAATCCGGCATCGGCCAGCGCCTGTTTGGCCTCGTTGATCGTATAGGTGCCGAAATGGAAAATGGACGCCGCCAGAACCGCCGAGGCATGGCCGTCGCGGATCCCTTCGACCATATGCTGCAACGAACCGACACCGCCTGATGCGATCACCGGGACGGATACGGCATCGGCAATCGCCCGCGTCAGTGCGACATCATAGCCGACTTTGGTGCCGTCGCGATCCATCGAGGTCAGCAGCAATTCACCCGCGCCAAGCTCCGCCACCTCCCTGGCATAGGCAATCGCATCAAGTCCCGTCGGTTTGCGGCCGCCATGGGTGAAGATTTCCCAACGGTCCGGCTCGTGGGCCTGCGACACTTTTTTGGCATCAATGGCCACAACAATGCACTGGCCACCGAATTTTTCGGCGGCGCGGCTGACCAGCGAACGGTCATGCACCGCCGCCGTCATGATCGACACCTTGTCGGCGCCCGCCAGCAGCAAGGTGCGAATGTCGTCGAGCGTGCGGACACCGCCGCCCACCGTCAAAGGCATGAAACAGGCTTCAGCCGTCCGGGTCACCACATCGATCAGCGTGCCGCGATCCTCGTGGCTGGCGGTAATATCGAGAAAGCACAATTCATCCGCACCCGCCGCGTCATAGGCAATCGCGCTCTCGACTGGATCACCGGCATCGCGCAATTCCAGAAATTGCACGCCTTTGACGACGCGGCCATCCTTGACATCCAGACAGGGAATGACGCGAACCTTAAGCACGGGCCTCTCCCTTCACCGAGCGGATCAGGCGCAAGGCTTCTTCGGGATCCAGACGGCCGTCATACAGCGCGCGTCCGGTAATCGCGCCTTCCAGCACCGCGCAATCGGGCTGCAGCAGACGCTGGACATCGTCGATGGAGGCCAGACCACCGGAGGCAATCACCGGAATGGTCAGGCTGTTGGCCAGTTCCAGGGTGGCCTCGATATTCAGACCCTTCAAAATCCCGTCACGCGCAATATCGGTGTAGACAATGGCCGCCACGCCGACATCCTCGAAGCGGTGGCCCAGGTCGACCGCGGAGATTTCCGACAATTCCGCCCAGCCGTCCACCGCCACGCGGCCGTCGCGCGCATCGATGCCGACAGCCACCTGACCGGGGAACAGCCGCGCGGCCTCGCGCACAAAGGCCGGATCCTTGACGGCCGCCGTGCCGATGATAACACGGGCAACGCCGTGGCTCAGCCAGCCTTCAACCGTTTTCATGGTGCGAATCCCGCCACCGAGCTGCACAGGAAGCTTGACCCGGTCCAGGATGGCCTGCACGGCCGCCGCATTCATCGGCTTGCCGGCAAAGGCGCCATCGAGATCGACCAGATGCAGCCACTCGAAACCCTGACTTTCGAAATCAGCGGCCTGGGCAGCCGGATCGTCGTTGAAAACAGTGGCCTGCTCCATGTCGCCCTGCACCAGACGCACGCAGCGTCCTTCTTTCAAATCAATTGCCGGAAACAGGATCACGGTTGCCACCTCAGGAAATTCGCAATGAAGGCCAGACCGAGTTTCTGGCTCTTTTCGGGATGGAATTGCGTGCCGACAATATTGTCGCGGCCCACAATTGCGGTAATCGGCTGACCATAATCGGTGGTCGCC
>CANFLM010000097.1 GCA_947447895.1 Hyphomicrobiales bacterium | reverse complement strand
TGTCGAACTCGACGGCGATGAAATGACACGGATCATCTGGCAGGAGATCAAAGACAAGTTGATCCATCCCTATCTGGATGTGGACCTGCAATATTTCGATCTGGGCGTCGAGCACCGCGACCAAACCAATGACCAGGTGACCATTGATGCCGCACACGCCATCAAGGAAGCCGGCGTCGGCGTCAAATGCGCCACCATCACCCCCGATGAAGCACGCGTGAAAGAGTTCAACCTCAAGGAAATGTGGAAGTCGCCCAACGGCACCATCCGCAACATTCTGGGCGGTGTGATTTTCCGCGAGCCGATCATCTGCAAGAACGTGCCGCGTCTGGTCCCCGGTTGGACCCAGCCGATTGTGGTCGGCCGTCACGCCTTCGGCGACCAGTACCGCGCCACCGATTTCAAAGTGCCCGGCAAGGGCCGCATGACCATCAAGTTCGAAGGTGATGACGGCACGGTTATCGAGAAGGAAGTGTTCAAGTTCCCCTCCGCCGGCGTGGCCATGGCCATGTACAATCTGGACGACTCGATCCGCGATTTCGCCCGCGCTTCGCTGAATTACGGCCTGAACCGCAAATATCCTGTCTATCTGTCGACCAAGAACACCATCCTGAAGGCCTATGACGGCCGCTTCAAGGACCTGTTCGAAGAAGTGTTCGAAGCCGAGTTCAAGAGCCAGTTCAAGGCAGCCGGCATCACCTACGAGCACCGTCTGATCGACGATATGGTGGCTTCGGCACTCAAGTGGTCGGGCGGCTATGTCTGGGCTTGCAAAAACTATGACGGCGACGTGCAGTCCGACATCGTGGCGCAGGGTTTTGGCTCGCTCGGCCTGATGACCTCGGTGCTGATGACGCCGGACGGGTCGATCGTGGAATCGGAAGCCGCACACGGCACCGTGACCCGCCACTATCGCCAGCACCAGAAGGGCGAGGAAACCTCGACCAATTCGATCGCCTCGATCTTCGCCTGGACCCGTGGCCTCGCCCACCGTGCCAAGCTCGACAGCAATGACGAGTTGAAGCGCTTTGCAGACACGCTCGAAAAAGTCTGTGTCGACACGGTCGAAGCCGGTTTCATGACCAAGGATCTGGCTCTGCTGGTCGGTGCAGACCAGAAGTGGCTGTCGACCACCGGCTTCCTGGACAAGATCGACGCCAATCTGCGGATTGAAATGGACCACTAAGGCCGGCATGTCCCGATGGTTTCAGCCCCGATGCAGGACACTGCTTCGGGGCTTTTTTTTGGATAATTGGTCTATGTGTGCCGGACGAAAACGGGGGCACGCATATGCGCGTGCATCAATCCCCCCCCCTGCAAGACGAGGATGCCCGCCACAGGGACGGGCATGACAGCCGCGGTTTTTAAGGTGTGATGACGATCAAGCCGTCAGGGCCGGACTTGTTGCAGCCGTCCATGACTTGGCCACCAAACTTCAACCAGCCCATCAAGCACGCAACAGGGCAACAAGGGGCAGTCGTCGCCCCTTGCGAATGAACAACCGGCTTCCTGCACTCTTACAGGCTGGCTTTGACCGCATCCAAGGCTGCTTGGGCCTTGGCACCATCCGGTCCGCCGGCTTGCGCCATATCGGGACGGCCGCCGCCGCCTTTGCCGCCAAGGCTTTCGGACAGCACTCGGACCAGATCGACGGCATTGTAACGGCCGGTCAGATCGGCCGTGACACCGACCACGGCACCGGCCTTGCCATCTTCGGCCACCGCGACAATCGCAACAATACCGGAACCAACCTGCGCCTTGCCCTCGTCCACCAGGGCTTTCAGGTCTTTCATCTCGACGCCGGTGACCAGACGCGCCATCAGCTTGACGCCGTTGATCTCGACAATGTCGGATCCTGCGCCGCCGCTGCCGCCGCCCATTGCCAGCTTCTTGCGGGCATCCGACAGATCACGCTCGAGCTTGCGCCGCTCCTCGATCAAAGCGGTCAGCCGTTCGGCCGCATCCTGTGACGGCACTTTCAGCAGAGACGACAGATCACGCAAACGGCGGGATTCCTCGGCACGATAGAGCCGCGCCGCTTCGCCCGTCATCGCTTCCAACCGGCGGACACCGGCGGCCACCGCGCCCTCGGACACGATGGTGACCAGACCGATATCGCCGGTCCGGCTGGCATGGGTGCCGCCGCACAGTTCGACCGAGAAGGCATGGTTGGAGCCCTCGGATGGCAGGCCCATCGAGACCACGCGGACCTCCTCGCCGTATTTTTCCCCGAACAGGGCGCGCGCGCCCTGGGCAATCGCCTCGTCCACACCCATCAGACGCGTGACCACCGCATCGTTTTGCAAGACGATCCTGTTGGCAATCACCTCGACCTGCTCCAGCTCGGACTCGGAGATCGGCTTGGGATGGGAAAAGTCAAAGCGCAAACGGTCTTGCGAGACCATCGAGCCCTTTTGCGCCACATGGTCGCCCAGCACCAGCCGCAACGCCTCGTGCAGCAGATGGGTGGCCGAATGGTTGGCGCGGATGGACGAGCGGCGGGAATGGTCGACCTGCAGTTCCAAAGCCATGCCGCGCTTGAGGGTGCCAAGCTCGACCTGCACGTCATGGACGAACAGATCACCGAGTTTCTTCTGGGTATTGCGTACCACGGCCTTGAAGCCGGCGGCGAACAACACGCCGGTGTCACCGACCTGACCACCGGATTCTCCGTAAAACGGGGTCTGGTTCAAGACCACCCAGGCTTGCGCGCCTGCTTCAACCTCGGACACTTCCGCGCCCTCGGACACAATCGCGGCCACAACGCCTTCGGCCTTCTCCGTGTCATAGCCGAGAAATTCGGTGGCGCCGCAGGTTTCGCGCAGGCCGAACCAGACTTTTTCGGTGGCCGCATCGCCGGAGCCCGACCAGGCGGCGCGCGCTTTTTCGCGCTGGCGTTCCATCGCGGTATTGAACCCTTCGACATCCACGCCCATGCCGCGCGCGCGCAGGGCATCCTGCGTCAGATCAAGCGGGAAACCATAGGTGTCATAGAGCGTGAAAGCGGTTTCGCCCGACAGCTTGGCTCCCTGGACCAGTGTCCGGGTCTCGTCGTCGAGAATGGTGAGCCCACGCTCAAGCGTCTTGCGGAAACGGCTTTCCTCGAGACGCAGGGTCTCTTCGATCAGCGATTGGGCGCGGATCAATTCGGGATAGGCCTGACCCATCTCGCGCGCCAGTGCCGCCACCAGCTTGTACATTGCCGGCTCGCGTGAACCGAGCAATTGCAAATGCCGCATCGCGCGGCGCATGATCCGGCGCAGCACATAGCCGCGGCCCTCATTGGATGGCAGCACGCCATCGGCGATCAGGAACGAGGTGGCGCGCAAATGGTCGGACACGACGCGATGGCTGACTTGCCCTTCGGAATCGACGCCGGTCACATCGGCCACTGCGCGGATCAATGCGCGCATCAGATCGGTCGAGTAATTGTCATGGGTGCCCTGCAGCACCGCCGAAATCCGCTCCAGCCCCATGCCGGTATCAATCGACGGCTTGGGCAGGGAAATCCGCTCGCTCAGCGAGACCTGCTCATATTGCATGAACACCAGATTCCAGATCTCGATAAAGCGGTCGCCATCCTCGTCGGGAGAGCCGGGGGGGCCGCCCGGAATGTGATCGCCGTGATCATAGAAAATTTCCGAACAGGGACCGCAAGGGCCGGTATCGCCCATCGCCCAGAAATTATCGGAAGTCGGAATGCGGATGATCCGGTCATCGGAAAATCCGGCAATCTTCTTCCACAAGGCATGAGCCTCGTTGTCCTCGGAATAGACCGTGACCAGCAGTTTGTCTTTGGGCAGGCCATATTCCCTGGTGATCAGGTTCCAGGCCAGTTCGATGGCATCGGGCTTGAAATAGTCACCGAACGAGAAATTGCCGAGCATTTCGAAAAACGTGTGGTGGCGGGCGGTGTAGCCGACATTGTCGAGATCGTTGTGCTTGCCGCCGGCGCGGACGCATTTCTGCGAGGTGGTGGCGCGCTGGGTGGCGCGCTTTTCCATGCCGGTGAACACATTCTTGAATTGCACCATGCCGGCATTGGTAAACATCAAGGTCGGATCATTGCGTGGCACCAAGGGCGAGGACGGCACAATCTCGTGCCCGTGCTTGCCGAAATAATCGAGAAAGGTCGCCCGGATTTCATTCACGCCGCTCATTGCATCAGACCCTATGCTTCGTCGTCACGACAAATCGGGGCACAAGGCCCCGTCCACTTCCCTTGTTCATAGGGCCAAAGCCCCGCTCCTGTCGAGAGCATGACCCGTTGATCCGCGCATCATCTGTGAGCAAAGGCCATAAAACCATCACCGGACAAGCAAAAGGGCACGAAACCGCGCCCTTTTGTCATCATTCCTTGCAGAACACCCAGAACCGGCCCGTCCTGCCCGGGGAGACCATTCACCGGAACATCCTGCGCCGTCACAGCCTACGACGTCACAGCCAGCGCCCGCACATCCCGCTCCGGCCCGTCATGCTCTGGCCCGTCCTGCCCCGGCATCAAACCGATGGCGGCACAGCCTCAGGCGGTGCCTTCGTCCAGATCTTCGGCGGTCGGATCGGCCTGTTCGAGAATCCGTTCGGCAATCAGGCCTGAATTCTGGCGGATCTGGGACTCAATTTTGGCGGCAACGTCGGGATGTTCCTTGAGGAAGGTTTTGGCATTTTCACGGCCCTGCCCAAGACGCACGCTGTCATAGGAGAACCATGCACCCGATTTTTCGACAATGCCCGCTTTGACACCGAGATCGACCAGTTCGCCGTTCTTGGAAACGCCTTCGCCATACATGATGTCGAATTCCACCTGTTTGAACGGTGGAGCCACCTTGTTCTTGACGACCTTGACGCGGGTGGTGTTGCCGATCACCTCTTCCTTGTCCTTGATCGAGCCGATGCGGCGGATATCC
>CANFLM010000096.1 GCA_947447895.1 Hyphomicrobiales bacterium | reverse complement strand
TTGACCCGCTCAGCCGTGCTTGCCATACCATCCTCCATATTTGTTACATGTAACATAATCGGGGCTGGCAAACAAGTGAAAGGAAAACTGCTTGAGCGGGCGAGGAAACCGTAAAGAATTTGGAATGACTTTTTGAGACTTAGAAAATGTCACACAATCACACTGTCACAGTGGCGAAAACCGTGTGTGAACTGTGTGGAACGGTTTTAACCCGCCCGAGCAACGCTAAACTACTGTTTCTATTGTCAAAAATGGTAGCGAAGGAGAGATTTGAACTCCCGACACAAGGATTATGATTCCTCTGCTCTAACCAGCTGAGCTACTCCGCCCCAATATCTGCGCTGGCCTCGAGGCCAATGCGTTTGGACGTGCAGGGTATAAGCCAGCATGGCCGCCAGTGTCAATAATTTGATGCAGCAGATTATGAAACTTGTGCAAAAAGCCGATCAGCGGCCAAAGCAACCCCTTCGCGCAGCCCACGAAACGGAGCTGACAGAGCCCGCCCAACAGCGCGAACGTCCTTCCTTGGCCTCAGCCCGGACTTCGCCTACCTTTTGCCTGACCTTCGCCTACCTTTTGCCTGACCTTAGCCTTGCCTCAGCCCGGACTTCGCCTCCTATGGCCTAGCATAGCATGGCACAGGGCTGTTCACGCCCAAGCGAAAAGTGCTGGTCTCTGAGGAAAAATTCCGGAACCGCGGCAGTTCTGCTGCGGGATTGCAATGGAGCGGCTCAGACAGCAACAATCCCCGAACCTGTCAGGCCATCGGGTGGCAGGACGGCATGGGAATGGGCGGAGGATGGCATGACAGCATCGCTGACGCCGATGCGGCTGTTGATGGTGCCGCCGCCCAGCACGCGGGCATGGGTGTCCTCGCTGTCATAAAACACGCAGGCCTGCCCGGGTGACACGCCCATTTCTCCGTTGAGCAGTTCGACCTTGACCACGCCCTGATCATAAAACAGTTTTGCGGGCTGCGGCGGGCGAGAGGAGCGCACGCGCACGGCCACATCCAGCCCGTCGGGCGGCAGGGCGGAGAGCGGGGTCGCAGCCAGCCAGTTGACGTCCCGCAAGGCGATCATGCGGGTCGCCAATGCGTCGCGCGGGCCCACAACCACCTGAGCCTTGGCGGCATCCAGACGCAGCACATAGAGCGGATCGCCGACCGCCAGCCCCAACCCCTTGCGCTGGCCCACGGTGAAGTGGATCACCCCCTCGTGCCGGCCCAGCACGCGGCCGTCGAGATGGACAATCTCGCCCGGCGTCTTGGCTTCGGGCCGCAATTTTTCGATCAGATCGGTGTAGCGGCCCTGCGGAACGAAGCAGATATCCTGACTGTCGGATTTCTCGGCCACCACCAGCCCGAAATCCCGTGCGATCCGGCGCGTTTCGCTTTTGGGCAGGGTGCCTAGCGGAAAGCGCAGCAGATCGAGCTGGTCCTGCGTGGTCGCATAGAGGAAATAGCTCTGGTCGCGGTCGGGGTCATGCGCGCGATAGAGCGCGCGCTGGCCATCCGCCATGGCGCGGCTGGTGACATAATGGCCGGTGGCGAGTGCGGAGGCTCCCAATTCGCGGGCGGTGGCGAGAAGATCGCGGAATTTGACGGTGCGGTTGCAGTCGATGCACGGCACGGGCGTTTCACCCGCCAGATAGGAATCGACAAAGCGGTCGATCACCGCATCGCGGAAGCGGCTTTCGTAATCGAGCACATAATGGGGAATACCGAGCTTTTCGGCCACCCGCCTGGCATCGTGGATATCCTGCCCAGCACAGCATGCGCCGGCCCGATGCACCGCCTCGCCATGGTCATAAAGCTGCAGGGTGAGGCCAACCACGTCATAACCGGCCTGGGTCAGCAAGGCGGCAACCACCGAGGAATCCACCCCGCCCGACATCGCCACCACAACGCGGTTGTCCTGCGGCCGCCCCGGCAAATCCATGCCGAGAGCGAGTTGGGCAGTCACAGCGGGATCAAGCGTCACAGACATCGAATTGGATCACCTTGGGATTGAACCAGTTTGTGGCCGGGCAAAGCAGGGGCTTGGGCAGACACGCATTACCCCCCTCTTTTACGGTGTCCGGCGCTGTCATGCCAGAGCCAATTTCGGGGGAGAGGGCCTGTCCCAGTTTGAGACAAAACCGCGATTCCGACTTAGCACAATGTTAAGAGACCCCAATTATAACAAGGACATACTTCCTGTGGCTTGTATCGAAGAGCGCATCAATGACTGATCCCTATCGCCCGAAGGCCAAATTTGTGACCGGTCCGGACGGAGCACCGTTGACGGTGGCCGATCTGCCGCCCTCCAACACCCGCCGCTGGGTCATCCGCCGCAAGGCCGAGGTTGTCGCCGCCGTGCGCGGGGGCCTGCTCAGCCTCGAGGAAGCCTGTTCGCGCTATACCCTGACGGTGGACGAGTTCCTGTCGTGGCAATCCTCGATCGACGAGCACGGTCTGGCCGGACTGCGCACAACGCGGATTCAGCTTTATCGCTGAGACGAACCATCAGATGATTGAAAAGCGGGCCCTTTGGTCCGCTTTTTTATTGCCGCTTCATGATTTCTTGAAGGTTTCGGCCAGACGGGCGCGCTCGAACAGGGCCACCATCACAATGGCAAACACCAGCGGCACGATCAGATACAGCAGACGGAACACCAAAAGGGCGGCCACCACATCGGCGCGGTCCAGCGTCGGCAATACTTTCACAAACACATATTCCAGAACGCCCAATCCGCCCGGCGCATGCGACAACAGGGCCGCCGAAAACGAGGCCACAAAAGCCCCTGCCACGGCAAAGAAACTCACCCCGGCATCAGCTGGCAGCGCGAAATAGATAATGCCCGCCGCACCAAGCAATTCCAGCGGTGCGGCCAGCAACTGGCGCACGACAATGGCGGGACGCGGATAGAAAATCTGGAATGTCCCGATATGGAACGGTTTGAAGTGCAGCAGCGATCCCGCCACATAAAGCCCGACACCCGCCAGCATCGCACCGCCGACAGCACGTGCCGTCCATAACGGGGTATCAAACAAAGCCAGCACCAATTCGGGTTCGAACAGGAGCACGAAACTGCCCATCAACACCGAGCCAAGCCCGAAGGTGAAGGAGCACAAGGCCACCAGCACGCCGACTTCCGGCGCGGTCAGCCCTTTGCTGGAATAGGCGCGGTAGCGCACCACCGCACCCGAAAACACCGAGGCCCCGATATTGTGCGACAGCGCATAGGTTGAAAAGGAAACGGCGGAAATAAAGCCCCAACCCAATTTATGGCCAAGATGCATCAGGGCGATGCGGTCATACCAGGCCAGCGCGCCATAGGCGACCAGCGTCGACAGCACAGCCAGAGCCCATCTTTGGGCAGGGATTGCCGCGAGACTGGCCAGCACGGCATCGGCCGAAATGCCCTTCAATTCCTGATAGAGCAACCAGCCGGAAAAACACACAGCGGCCAAACCGGCCAAAGGCCATAAATAATCCTTGATGCGTTTCATGCTTAAATATCAGCCCTGCTTCGGTTTCTTGCGCGCTATCACTGCACGTCACCCTGCCTTTTCGCAAGGATATTTGCCAACAATCCCGACAGAGTGCAAAAAAGGTTTTGAATAATCGCGAACCGGCCTGTCGGGCCGTGTTCGTTTGTCGCCGCAAAGAGTGTCAAATCGATGACCACCACACCCGCTTGTTCCCTTTTCGACAATGCCGTGACCCCGCTGCCCAAAGGCAAGCTGGCTACGCTTGTGACCTATCTGGCCATGGAACCGCTGGTGCGGCAGACCACCGGCGTCGGGCATGACCTGCACTTCGAACAGGTCACGGGGCAAGCCTATCCCCGCTATCGGGAGATGTTCCGGCAGATCGGCGCACCCTGGCTGTGGTTTTCAAGACTGCTGATGCCGCAGGCCGGGGTGATGGCCATTCTCGATGATCCGGCCAATCTGGCCTTCATTGTCATGCAAGGCGGGCGCGATATCGGTCTGTGCGAGGTCGATTGCCGGAACGAGCAGGAAGCCGAACTGGCCTATCTGGGCTTGATCCCGCAGGCTTGCGGACAGGGATTGGGCAGGATCATGCTGGATCACGCAATCGGTTGCCTGGAGGCCCGCCAGATCGGGCGGATGATTGTCCACACATGCCAGATGGATGACCCGCGCGCTCTGGGCTTTTACCGCGCGAGCGGTTTCGTCCCCTACCAGCTGGCTCTGGAAGTGATGGATGATCCGCGCGCCATCGGCCTCTATCCCGCCGATTGCGCACCGCAGATCCCGTTATTGCTGGACTAGACCGTCGAAGCTTTGGAGGATCAGGCCTGCGCTCGGATTTCACCCCGTTCGCGGTCATCGCGCTGCTCGAGAGCCTTGAGCTCTTCCAATGCGTCTTCATAGAGCAGGCGGGCATCATCGAGCTGGCCGCGCAATTCCTCGGCCGAGCATTTGAGATTGTCACGGCGGGTTGCAGCCGCACGGGCATAGGTGGGATAGGCGAAATGGGCGAGATCGCTGATGCCGCTGCGCTCTTCCTCGGCTTTGATCTCGCGTTCGAGATCATGGGCCATCCGCTCGAAATCATTGATCATCAATTCGATCTGGCCCAAACGGCGACGACGCTCGTCAACCTGAAACCGCTTCAAACGAATGAGGCTATCACGTGCTTTCATGATGGCATCCTGACTTTCACTGTATCATCCGGGACGGCGTGGCTGATGCGCGCCTAGTGGGATGACAATGCAGGGATGTTCTTGATGTTTCGTTACCAAATGCCATGATTTTGAAGAATAAAAGCGATTTTCAAGACGCCGGTGCGATGAAAATGCCCCGATGCAAGGATCAAAAATGCGCCGGAACTGTTGTGAAACGCCATTGCCATTAATGTGTGTAAAGACGCGTTATTACTTTTCTTGTGCATAGGCCTCATTTTGGACTTGATGAAAAAAAATTCGTCTCGGCAAAGATTAAGACTTGCGGCGCAGAATCACCCTTTGTTAACCATTAGCGACATAAGATCGAATCACCGGACAAATTGTTTCGGACGAAACTTGAATCGCCGCGGGTATGCTTTCGCATGGTTGTTGGCCTAGCTTGGGGAAATAATATGCGCGTTTTGCTGATTGAAGACGACAGCGCAACCGCACAAAGCATCGAGTTGATGTTGAAGACGGAGAGTTTCAACATCTACACGACCGATCTCGGCGAAGAGGGCGTCGATCTCGGCAAGCTTTATGATTACGACATCATCCTGCTGGATCTGAACCTGCCGGATATGTCAGGCTATGAAGTGTTGCGGACCTTGCGCGTGGCGCGGGTCAAAACACC
>CANFLM010000095.1 GCA_947447895.1 Hyphomicrobiales bacterium | reverse complement strand
TGGGTCGTGCCAAGTTGCCTGTGCCCAGCCAGTTCCATGATCACTTTGATTCCCACTGAATGATTGGCGAGCTCTGTGATGAAGCCTCTGCGTCCCGAATGGCTTGTGGCGCCCTGTATGCCCGCTTCTCGATAGATCACGTTGATCAACTGGCAGAGCGTATTGGCTGAAAAGCCCCGTGCTCGCCGATTGGCTTTCTGGCTGAGCAGCAGTGGATCGGTTCCTAGCAGCGGCGGATTGGTTTTGAGATAGGCAGTGATTTCGCGTCTGAGCCTTTGATTGACCAGCACCACCCTTCCACGGCTGCCCTTCGTTTGATCTGTATCCAGGCGGAATTCGTCTAAGACCTCACCCGCCGGACCGATCACCTTATCAATCGTCAGGGCTGCCACCTCACAGACTCTCATGCCTGCCCAGTGTGTCAGCAGCAGCGCTAATCTGTCCCTGGCGTGATGACGACGCTTAGCCACCACAGCCAATGCACGTTTGAATTCTTGTTCGCTTAAAACCTTTGCCTGTGCCATCTCAAAACCTCACATTTTATACGGAAACGTTAGTTTCGAGAGACACTTATGGGCAACCGGAAAGATGGGCTGGGGTGCAAAAATCACCAGGCCGACGATAAACTTTCCGTAAGTGCTGAAAATTGCTCTCGCCTCGCGAGTTCAGATCGGCTCGAACCGCAACCGCCTCATTGTCTGGTGAAATGGGGGTAAGTTCACTTACTGCCAGCCCCTCAGCCCTCATTTGCCCTACGTTTTTTTGCCCAAACATAAAATTGCACGACCAGCAGCATCACGGCAATCGCAAGAAATGAAGCGCTGATCGGCCTTTGTATAAAGACACCGAGATCACCATCGGAAATCAGCATGGCACGGCGGAAATTTTCCTCGAACCGCGGCCCCAGCACAAAGCCCAACAGCATGGGCGCGGGATGAAACCCCAGCATCAGCAGGATATAGCCGAACAGGCCTATCACCAAGGTTTCCCCCACCCCGAACAGATCGTTGGTTGTGGAATAGACACCAATGCAGATAAAGAAAATCGCACTTGGATAAAGATAGCGATAGGGAATGGTCAGCAGTTTGACCCAGATTCCGATCAGCGGCACATTCAGTACAATCAACAGAATATTGCCGATCCAGAAACTGGCAATCAACCCCCAGAACAAATCCGGATGTTCACGAACAAGCTGCGGTCCGGGCGTGATCCCCTGAATGATCAGCGCACCCAGAATCAAGGCCATCACCGCATCTCCCGGAATGCCCAGACTCATGGTCGGGATAAAATCGCCCTGCACCGATGAATGGGTCGAGGCCTCGGGCGAGGCTACGCCTTCCACTGCGCCGTGGCCGAACCGTTCGGGCGTGCGGGTAATCTTTTTCTCCAGCGCATAGGCAACAAACGAGGCAATTGTCGGCCCCGTTCCTGGGATCAGCGCACACAGGCTGCCGACAAAGGTGCCGCGCCACATCGCCGGAAAGGCTGTTTTCAATTCCTCGCGGCTCGGCAGCATGTCGCGCATCGAGACATGCATGTCCTTGGGCGCAATCGGCTTGATGTAATTGACGCATTTCAAAAACTCGGCAATCCCGAAAATGCCAAGTGCCAAGGCGACGATTTCGATCCCGTCAGCCATGTGCAGAATGCCGAAGGTAAACCGCTGTTCGGCCGTATTGATGTCTGTGCCGGCAATCCCGAACAGCAGGCCCAACACAGTCATTGCAATGCCTTTGAGCGGAGAACTGCGCGCCAGCGTCGATCCCGCCAACAGACCTAGCAGCATCAGCGCGCAAATATCGGACGGGCCGAATTTGAAGGCAAAGCCGACCAGAACAGGGGCGAAGAAAATCATCTCGGTAATCCCGAACGAGGCCCCGATGAAAGATGCAATCATCGTAATGCCCAAAGCCGCACCCCCGCGACCCTTGAGCGTCATCGGATAGCCGTCAAGACAGGTCACGGCATGGGGCGGATGGACCGGCAAATTCAGCAAAATCGAACAAATCGCACCGCCATATTGCGCGCCGTAATAAATGCCCGACAGCATCAAAATCGCGGCCACCGGCTTCATGGAAAAGGTCAGCGGCAGCAGCACGGAAATCGCCGCCATAGGTCCGAGGCCGGGCAAGACACCGACAAAATTTCCGAACAAGACGCCGATAAAGCACCACATCAGATTATGCGGCTCGAATGCGACACCAAAGCCATGCCATAAATCATTCAAAGCGGTCATCACCATGGCTTTTTACGCCTTCCAAAACGGAAACTGGATCAGGGGAAACTGCACATGCAAGACCGTATGGAACAATCCGACAGCCAGCGCACACATCAGCAAAGAGAGAATGGCCGCTTCGCGATAGGTCGACGTGCGGTCGCCCATCGCTGCCATAAACACGCAAACCCATGTGGCGGGGATCAGGCCGAAAAAGTGGCCGATCCCGATAAAACTGATCACGCTCCCGATAATGCACCCGATGCCGCGCCAATCGGGCGGCGGACAATGATCGAGGCTGAGATGGGGTGGTTCATGGGTATCGGCCGCCAGCGGCTGCACCACTGGATTTTCAGCACTGTCGGTTGAAGCCGTCACAAACAGCAAGAGGCCGAGAACAACCAGCACAAGTCCCAGCGCGACAGGAAAATACCCCGATCCCATCTGCGTGAGCGTGCCAAGACTATGCGTGCGCCCTTCCAAATAGGCCCCGAGACCCAAAAGAACCAACACCAGTCCGGCAATTCTATCTTTTTTGAGACTCATTCGCGCTTCCATGCCCTGATTTGGCGGTGTCGGCGCGGCTTGACGGCCTATCCCGTTTTTTGATCTTGAACTATGTTAGACAATGCCTCATCTGCGATGCAAGAAGATTAGCAGCCGAGTGGGACCGTTATCGGATACAAGACAGGAGAGGCAAGCCATGCTGACACGCCGCCGGATTTTGGCCGGATCATTGATCCTGCCATTTGGGGCCAGACTGGCCGCACAAGCACAAACCAGCGGGGCTCCGGAAGGACCTGCCTGGCAACCTGCCCGCCAGATCCGTCTGATTGTGGCCTATCCCGCAGGCGGGCCGACCGATGTGATTGCCCGTATTGTCGCCCACGAGCTTTCCGATAGCCTCGGCCAATCGGTTTTTGTCGAAAACATATCGGGTGCTTCCGGTGCGCTGGGCACCCGTCAGGTGGCCCGCACCGCCCCCGACGGTATGACCATCACTTTCGGCAATAACCAGACCCACGGCAATAATATGTTTATGCTGCGCGAGCCGGGCTATGACGCGCTCAAGGATTTCACGCCGCTGGCCGGTGTCGGCGCATTCGAGCATGTGTTCGTGGTCAACCCCGCTCTGCCCGCTCAATCCATGCAGGATTTGATCGCACTGTCGAAAACCCAACCACTCAAATACGGTTCAACCGGCATCGGATCGGGGTCGCATCTGTCGATGGAATTGTTGATGGCCCGCACGGGCATCAGCATGACCCATGTGCCCTATCGCGGCGCGCCACCTCTGGTACAGGATCTGATCGGCGGTCATATCCATCTGGCCAATTCAACGCTGCCGAGCGTGATCGCCCAGATCAAGGACGGACAATTGCGCGCGCTGGCCTTGGGAAGTCCGAAACGCAATCTGCAATTGCCGGACCTCAAGACACTGGAAGAACAGGGCATTACGGGTGCCGATGCCTCGTCATGGACAGCCTTTTTTGCGCCCGCCCTCACCCCGCCCCCCGTCATCCGGCGCCTTTCCCGGGACATCATAGCCGCTTTGCAAAAGCCGGCTGTCGCCGCACAGATCGAAAAACTCGGCTTTACCATCGACATCCGTAACCCCGAACAATTCCTGCCCTATCAGAAGCTCGAAATCGAAACTTGGATGACCATTGCGCGCGACGCCGGTATCAAGCCGGTCGAGTGACCTTTTGACCTCTCTGATCTCGCCGCTTGCACCTTCCTGATTTCACCTCTAGCCTGTTTGCAACAACAAGAGCAGCAAGGTTTGAATCGGGAGGATTTGATGTCAGTGATGCTGGATCGTCGTGCTGTGTCCTTGGGTCTGTTGGGGGCCGGTTTTGCGCCACTGTCCGGCCATGCCGACAGTTTTCCTCAAGGCCGCTCGATCCGGCTGGTGGTGCCCTTTCCACCCGGTGGCGCGACCGATGTGATCGGCCGGATCATGGCCGACAAAATCGGCCAGATCTGGAACCAGAGCATCATTGTCGACAACAAGCCCGGTGCAGGCGGCAATATCGGCGTCAGCGCGGTGGCGCGTTCCGATCCGAATGGCGATACATTTTTGCTGTCATCGGTCGGGATCGTCACCAATGTCTTTCTCTATTCCAAACTGACCTATGATCCCGCCAATGATTTTGCCCCGATCAGCCTGATTGCCATGGTGCCGAACCTGCTTGTGGTCGGCAATCACCTGCCGTTTAAGAGCGTGTCCGACCTGATTGCCTATGCCAAACAAAATCCTGGCAAGCTGAAATACGGATCATCGGGTGTCGGCACATCCGTGCATCTGTGCGGTGAATTGTTCCAGAAAATGACCAATACCGTCATGACCCATGTGCCCTATAAAGGCACCGCGCAAGCCACGCAGGATCTGATCGGCGGGCATATCGATTTGATTTTCGACAATATCAGCCAGATCCTGCCCCATGTGAAAGCGGGCAATGTCCGCGCGTTGGGCATTACGACAGCCAAGCCTTCGCCTGTCACTCCCGAATTCACGCCGATCGCGGAAACCGTGCCGGGCTTTGATGTGACGGCGTGGTTTGCATTGTTTGCGCCCGCCAAAGTTCCGGCTCCCGTTCTGGCCATCTATGCCAGAGACGCCCAACTTGCGGCAGCAGATCCTTCGGTCAAGCAGAAGCTGGAAGCGACAGGCGCAATTGTCGTGGGCTCGAGCCCGGAGAAATTGGACAGCTTCACCAAGCAGGAAATTAAGCTATGGGGCGATCTGATCAAATCGACAGGGATCAAAGTCGAATAGCCATCATCAAGGGGAAACATCATGAAACATCATATTGCCGCAACTCTTCTGCTTGTCTCGCTGGGTGTCAGTGCCCCCTTGAAGGCCCAAGACCGGATGCCGACAATCGCCCCCGAAAAATATAACGAGACCCAGAAGAAAGCGGCAGCGGATTTTCTGGAGTCCAGAAAAACACCCGTCTTCGGCCCGTTCGAGCCGCTGATGTACAGTCCCGAACTGATGTCGATTGCCCGCTCGATGGGCGATTATCTGCGTTACAAACCCGCCATCGGAACAACCTTGAGCGAATTTGTGATCCTCGTGACTGCACGGGAATGGGGGCAGGATTACGAGTGGCATGTTCATGCCCCGATTGCCCTCAAACAGGGAATCAAAAAGGAAATTGTCGACGCCATCGCCGATGGACGCCGCCCTGACGGCATGAGCGTAGATGAAGAAATCTGTTATGATTTCTCTATCGAGTTACACCGCAACAAGCGCGTCTCCGATGCTACCTATCAACGCGCTGTTGCCAAATTCGGCGAAAAGGGCGTCATGGATATTGTCGGAATCAACGGCTATTACACATTCCTCGCAATGGCCATGAACACAGCCCATTATCGTGTGCCGGCCAATGGCCTGAAATTACCGCGCTTCCCGGATTGATGCGGGCCATGGTTGGAACATCTCCTGACCGGCTGAGTGTTTCGG
>CANFLM010000094.1 GCA_947447895.1 Hyphomicrobiales bacterium | reverse complement strand
GGCGATGCCCGTGATGATCTGTTGTTCCACGATATCCTCCTCGTCGCAGATGAGAGTGCCCAAACCCGGATTGGCCGGATCATCGAAAGAGGAGCGGACATAGGTCGGCACCCGATGAACCATCGCCAATTCGACAGAGCGAACTTGTAAAACCTTGGCCCCCATCGAGGCCATTTCCAGCATTTCTTCAAAGGCGACGCGTTCAAGACGGCGGGCTTTGGAGACAATGCGCGGATCGGTGGTGTAGACCCCGTCCACATCGGTATAGATGTCGCAGCGTTCCGCGCCGATGGCTGCGGCCACCGCCACCGCGCTGGTGTCCGATCCGCCACGGCCCAGCGTGGTCAGCCGGCCTGTCGGGGTATGGATGCCCTGGAAACCGGCAATCACCGCCACTTCGTGATGGGTGTTGAAGCCCTCGAGCAGGCGCGTGCCATCGACCGCCGTCACGCGAGCCGAGCCATGGGCGTCGGAGGTCTCGATCGGGATCTGCCAGCCCTGCCAGGAACGGGCCGGAATGCCCATTTCCTGCAGGACAATCGCCAGAAGCCCGGATGTGACCTGCTCTCCTGATGCCACAACCGCGTCATATTCACGCGAATCATAGAGTTTCGAGCCGTCTTTGACCCATCCGACCAACTCGTTGGTCTTGCCTGCCATGGCCGAAACCACAACCGCAACCTCATAGCCGGCATTGACCTCGCGCTGCACATGCCGTGCAACATTGCGGATCCGGTCCATATCCCCGACGGATGTACCGCCAAATTTCATCACGAGACGTGCCATGCGCGCCTTTTCATCCCTGATCTTGAGCGTGGGTCGCAAATTCTGGCTTCTCTCTAGCAAGAGAACTTTGCCCCGTCACGCGCGAGTCACCGAAATATGCCTGTCTTGCGAAAAAACAGGCGATCTCTCATGGCGGCACCATCGCCTGCTGTCAACAAGCAGGTTATAAAGAGTTCGGACAAGAGGACCAGATTATGACGACTGCACATCATTCCGCCCCGCCCTCCCACGGCACGATCGACGCCGCAGAGGTGGCCCGTTTCGACCGGATGGCCAAGACATGGTGGGATGCGACGGGTCCGATGCGGACTCTGCACAAGTTCAATCCGGTGCGGATCGCCTATGTCAGGGATCAGCTCGGCCTGCATTTCGGCCTTGGCGCGGGTCCGTCCATGCTTGACGGTCTATCGGTGCTCGATGTCGGCTGCGGTGGCGGATTGTTGTGCGAGCCGCTGGCACGTCTCGGAGCCCGTGTCACCGGCATCGATCCGGCCACTACCAATATCGCCGTGGCCTCTCTCCATGCCGAACAAAGCGGGCTGGAGATTGCCTATCAACCGCGTACAGTCGAGGATCTGGCGGCGGCGGGCGAGCAATTCGATGTGGTGCTGGCGATGGAAGTGGTCGAGCATGTCGCCGATGTCGATTTGTTTATTGCCAGCTGCTGTCAGGTGGTCAAACCGGGTGGATTGCTGTTTCTCGCCACCCTCAACCGCACCATGAAAGCCTTTGCCCTGGCGATTGTCGGGGCAGAATATGTGCTGGGCTGGCTGCCGCGCGGCACCCATCAATGGGATAAATTTGTCACGCCGGACGAGCTGGACCAGGCTTTGGCCGATAGCGGTTTCGAGGCGTTCGATGACAGCGGCGTGGTCTATAACCCCTTGCGGGATGCCTGGTCGCTGTCACGCGACATGTCGGTCAATTACATGCTGGTCGCCAAACGGGTGTGAGGCTTGGGCCTCAGCCCCGTTCCACCACATGCACAGGCACATTGCGGGCATGGACCAGCGTGGGAATACGGGCGCGGGCATCGGCGACCAGAGCAGGATCGATGCTGGCCATGATATAGCCGGGCTCGGCCTCGGCTTCGGCCAGCACACGGCCCCACGGATCGACGATGATCGAATGGCCGAAGGTGTCGCGGCCGTCCTCGTGGTGGCCTGCCTGGGCGGCGGACATGAAAAACGCGCCGTTTTCAATGGCGCGCGCCCGATGCAGCACCACCCAATGCGCTTCACCGGTCTGTTTGGTGAAACAGGCTGGTGCGGACAGGAAATCGCAGCCTGCTTCTGCCAGTTGGCGGTAGAGATGCGAGAAGCGGATATCGTAGCAGATCGACACCCCGATCCGGCCCCATGGCAAATCAACGGCCAGGGCCTCGCTGCCCGCCGTATAGGTGCGCGATTCCCGCCAGCTTTCGCCATTGGGCAGGTCGACATCATACAGATGCACCTTGTCGTAACGGGCGGCAATGTCGCCGTCGGGCCCGAGGATATAGGCGCGGTTGGCGACCTTGTCGCCGACTTCGATGGCCAGCGAGCCGATATGGATATGCAGCTGCTTCTCGCGCGCCAGATCGCGCAGAGCCGCCAGCATGCCGTCGCGCTCCTCGGTCACCAGCGTGCTGCGCAACCCGTCGCGGCTGCGGTTGACCGCGTTCGACATTTCCGGTGTCTGGACATAGACAGCCCCGTTGGCGGCCGCCTCGCGGATGGTTTTGACCGCAAAATCGGTATTGGCCAGCGGGTCGGTACCCGAACGCATTTGGATGCAGGCCGCGAGGAAGGGGGCTTTTGTCATGATCGTGATCTCATTCCGCCAGTAAAGCGTCGAGTTTGCCTGCATCTTCGAGCGCATGCAAATCGTCACAACCGCCGACATGGTGCTCGTTGATGAAAATCTGCGGCACGGTGCGCCGGCCGTTGGCGCGGGTGACCATCGCCTGCTCGCCTTCGGGATCGGCCGTGACGTCGATTTCCTGGAAAGGCACATCTTTTTGATTCAAAAGCGCTTTTGCCGCCTGACAATAGGGGCACCAGGATTTGGTGTAGATGGTGACTTGGGTCATGTCGATGCTCCGTCAAGCAACAGGGAAAGCCGATTGTCAGGCTGTTATATAGTCGGTTTGCTGGTCATTTGCCACGCAGGCAAAACACAGCAGGTCTACTTTTTTTGCACCGCAGCGTAACAGAGCGCGGGCGCAGACATTGGCGGTGGCACCCGTGGTCAGCACATCGTCGACCAGCAGCACCCTTTGGCCCGCCAGCCTGAAGGCCTCGCGGCCATCGGACTTGAAGGCGCCTTGCAGGTTGTCGGCCCTTTGGCTGCGGCTCAGACCGGGTTGCGGTCTGGTGCGCTTGATGCGGCGCAACGCATGGGCCAGCAACGGTTTTCCGCTGAGCCGTGCCACTTCGCCCGCCAGTGTGGCGGCCTGGTTGAAACGGCGTTGCAACAGCCGCAAGCCGTGCATCGGCACCGGCACGATCACATCGCAATCCCCGATCAGCGCCTGTCCGCTCCGGCTCATCCAGCGGGCCATCGGGCGGGCGAGTTGCAGCTGGTCGCCATATTTGAGGCGATGCACCAGTTCGCGCGCTACCCCGTCATAAAGGGCGACTGCGCGGGCTTTCTCGAACACCGGTGGCTGGCTGATCGCCGCCAGCGACAGAGCCGGTCCATCCGACTGGAACGGCAAGGGAAGGCCGAGCCTGTCGCAGACCGGGGCGCTGATAAACGCCATCTGCCGCCAGCAGGCCGCGCACAGCCCGTCATGCTCGATGGTCGCCGCGCTGCAGGACAGGCAGGTCGGCGGATAAAGCACATCGAGCAGATTTGCCATCCAGCGCATCAGCAGGGATGGCGGTGGCTCCCGATTTCCGGCCATTCCTTCAGGCGGTGCCGTGTCGATCATGATCCTCTCCCTGTCACGGGATTGCGGAATGAACAAAAGTTTTGACCTGATCCTTCAACCGGTCGATAAGCACAGGATGACCGACACGCCACACACACCATCCGCGCCTGCTTTGTTCGATCAAAAAGCCATTCGTTTGCGTTTGCAACGGGCGATACGGCAGGGTCCTGCCGATTTTTTGCTGGCACGCGTCGCCGATGATCTGGTTGACCGTCTGGCAGTGCTGACCAAACGCTTTCCTCAAGCGCTGGATTGGGCCAGTTGCGGCCCGCATGGCGCGGAAGTGCTGGCCACCTCCGATCGCATCGATCAGGTTGTGCGGGCCTCGCTTGTGCCCGATGCAACGGGTTTTTCTCCCTGGCAAAGCCTGATTGTCGATGGCGGTCTGGTGCCGTTCGGCGGGCAGACATTCGATCTGGTTTCGTCACTGCTGGCTTTGCAGATTGTCGATGATCTGCCCGGGGCGCTGGTGCAGTTGCGGCGGGTGCTGCGGCCCGATGGTTTGCTGGTCGGCTGTGTATTGGGCGGCGAGACCCTGACGGAGTTGCGCCAAGTCTTGGCCGCGGCCGAAATCGACTGCGAGGGCGGCCTGTCGCCGCGTGTCGCTCCCTTTGTCGATCTCAGGGATATGGGCGGGTTGCTGCAACGCGCCGGTTTCGCGCTCCCTGTCACCGACAGCGATCAGGTGACGGTGCGCTACAAGGATATTTTCGGCCTGATTGCCGATTTGCGGGCGATGGGCGCGACCAATCCGCTGTTTGCACGCCAACGCAAGCCGATGGGCAAAGCGACGCTGTTGCGCGCCTCCGAACTTTACAAGGAGAAGTTCGGCGATCCCGACGGTCGGATCAGGGCCAGTTTCGAGATCATCTGGTTTTCGGGCTGGGTGCCGCATGAAAGCCAGCAAAAGCCCCTGAAACCCGGTTCGGCCAAGATGCGGCTTGCCGATGCGCTGAAACAGGCCCAGGAATCCTGATCGTCCTGCCTAGCCGTTCTTATGGCCGTCCAGCGTGGCTTTGATGCCCGCCCGCAACTGCATCATGTCGGTGCCGAGCGCGATCATATCGAAGCCGTCGCGTGCCAGTTTGGCCGACATGGCCGAGGTGGTGGCAAACACCGTTGCGGCTTTTTTATGGGCGCGACAGCGGGCCAGCACATGGTCGAGCGCGGCAAACACATCTTTATTGGTGGGGTCGACATGCCCGCCATTCGACAAAGCAATGGACAGATCGGACGGGCCGACCAGCACACCGTCAATGCCATCGGTGGCCAGAATATCATCGAGGGCGGCCAAAGCCTCGCGGGTTTCCACCATGGCAATCGATACATGCATCGTGTTGGCCTGATGCAGATAGTCGCCGGCCGTCTGTCCGGTCAGGCCGAGCGTGACCGCGGGACCCCAGCTGCGTTCGCCGATTGGCGGGAATTTGGTGAATGAGGCAAAGGCTCTCGCGTCTGCGCCCGAATTGATCATCGGCGCAATAATACCCGCCGCACCCAGATCGAGCGCACGCGAGGCGGTTTCAAACCGGCCGACCGGAATCCGCACAATCGACGGCTTGCCGGCCAGCGCCACCTGGGCAATCGACGGCACGATCGAGGCGATATCATGCGCGCCGTGCTGCATATCGAGCGTGACACAATCGAAATCCTCGCGCGCCAGCACGCCCGCCAGCAGCGCATCGGGAATGCCTGTCCATGCGGTCAGAAGGGCCGATCCGGACTCGCGTGATCGTGTGGCAAGACGGTGCGATAAACCGCCAACAGTTGCTTGTGCGCTCATCATGGCTCCTTGGTGTGTGCTGTGTCCTGCCCGAATACCCGCTCCGGATCCGGCGGGTTGATTGGTGCCAGCCTAACGGCAGGAGAGGCCACGCGGCAAGTCCCGATTGCCCGAAACCCGCGCAACAGGGGATACCGTGTGATGCAAGTTGTGCTTGGGGTCAGGATCGGTTAGGAACAAAGGGCTTATCGTATCAGGATCCTGCTGTGAGTCGTTCCAACAGGATCTTGTAAGGGTTGAGCATCCGAACGGTTGTCCGTTCCGCCCTCGTGTTGCGAGAGGGACAGGCAACCGACACCCCGAGACCACCAAACATACGGTACACGCTGATGACTCGTCGCCGTCGGATATATGAGGGTAAGGCCAAGGTCCTTTATGAAGGCCCTGAACCGGGAACTCTGATCCAGCACTTCAAGGATGATGCCACCGCCTTCAATGCCAAAAAGCATGAGGTGATTGACGGC
>CANFLM010000093.1 GCA_947447895.1 Hyphomicrobiales bacterium | reverse complement strand
TTTCTGGACAGGCTGCCTCATGTCGGTGGCGATGGGCATCGGGCTGTATGGCCTGACCTATCTCTATCCGGTCTATCTGGCGCGGGTGCGCGGCTATTCGGCTTTGATGATCGGCGAGACCATGTTTGTCACCGGCATCGCGATGTTCATTGCCGCCCCGATTGTCGGCAAGCTGTCGGCCAAGGTCGATTTGCGGGCGATGATTGCCACCGGCTTCGCCGGTTTTGCCCTGGGCACCTGGCTGGTGGTCGATCTGACCAAGGATTGGGATTTTCACGAATTGCTGATCCCGCAAATCCTGCGCGGTTTCTGCATGATGATGTGCATGGTGCCGATCAACAATCTGGCTCTGGGAACCTTGCCGCCGCAAAGACTCAAAAATGCCTCGGGTCTCTATAATCTCACCCGCAATCTCGGTGGGGCGGTCGGCTTGGCGCTGATCAATACGATGCTCAACGACCGCACCGATCTGCATATCCTGCGGCTGCGCGAGTCGATCAGTTGGGGTCACCAGCGTGCCGAGGAGGTCATGGCCGATCTGACAAGGCTGTTTTCCGACGATGCGGGGCAGGGCGCGTTGATGGCAACCAAGCAACTGTCACTGATGGTACGGCGCGAAGCGATGGTGATGGGCATGGCCGATGTGTTTCTGGCTCTGACGCTGATTTTTGTCGGCCTGATCGCACTGGTGCCCTTGATGCGCGCGCCGCCGGGTGGCCAGAAAGCGCCTTCTGAAGCCCATTGATCAAAATGCGCAAAGCACTATGATGGTGCCACGGATCATCTTGAAAAACTTGGATATCCAGAACACTTGAACGTGGAGGGAATGTATGAAACGTCGTGACTTTATGAAGTCGACAGGCTTGGGGCTGGTTGCCGCCGGTGCCGTCGCAGCACCGGCCATCGCCCAGAGCGCACCGGAAATCAAATGGCGCCTGACCTCGAGCTTCCCGAAATCGCTGGATACGATTTACGGCGGGGCTGAAACCTTTGCCAAGGCCGTGTCGGAAGCCACCGATGGCAAATTCCAGATCCAGGTCTTTGCAGCGGGCGAAATCGTCCCCGGTCTGCAGGCGCTTGATGCCGCGCAAAACGGCACCGTCGAAATGACCCACACGTCGCCTTACTACTATATCGGCAAAGACCCGACCTTTGCGTTCGGCACTGTCGTGCCGTTCGGCCTCAACGCTCGCCAGCAGAACGCATGGTTCTATCATGGGGGCGGTCTGCCGCTGCTCAACGAGTTTTTCGGCAAATACAATGTCGTTGCACTGCCAGCGGGCAACACCGGCACGCAGATGGGCGGCTGGTTCCGCAAGGAAATCAAGACCGTCGACGATCTGAAGGGCCTGAAAATGCGCATCGCCGGTTTGGGCGGCACTGTGCTTCAGCGCATGGGCGCGGTACCCCAGCAGATTGCCGGTGGCGATATCTATCCAGCCCTTGAAAAAGGCACGATCGATGCGGCCGAGTGGGTCGGTCCCTATGACGACGAAAAGCTCGGCTTCAACAAAGTGGCCCCCTACTACTATGCTCCGGGCTGGTGGGAAGGCAATGCCGCCTTGCACATGATGATCAATCAGGCCAAGTGGAACGAATTGCCGAAAAACTACAAGGCGATCCTGACCTCGGCCGCCGCGATGGTGAACGTCGACATGCAGGCCAAATATGATCACGGCAACCCCGCCGCCATCATCCGCCTGTTGCAGAACGGCGCACAGCTGCGCGCCTTCTCTCCTGAAATCATGGAAGCCTGCTACAAGGCCGCCACCGAATTATATGCCGAATTCAGTGCCAAGAGCGCGGATTTCAAGAAAATCCACGATCACTACATGGCCTATCGCGGCGAGCAATATCTGTGGTGGCAGATCGCCGAATACAATTATGACAGCTTCATGATCCGCCAGCGCAGCCGCGGCTGAGGACAGAACGAGAAAGAAAAACCCCGGATCTTGCGATCCGGGGTTTTTTGTTGCCTGGACTTTGGTTTCGCCGCTTTACTTCTTCGGCACACTCGGCAGGCCGGGCATGGAATTGAGGTCCATCATCGGTAGGGGAGCCCCCAGGCCGGGCAGGTTTTGCAGCTGCTCCATCGCCTTTTTCTGGTCGATCACCACGCCGGTCGATTTGTAGTGCATGACCATTTGCGGGAAGGCGATCACCAGCCCGACCATGATCAGCTGGATCACCACGAAGGGCACGGCCCCCCAATAGATCTGTCCGGTGGTCACAGGATCCATCATCTTGCCGGTCACGCGGTCCTTATACGGCTCTTTGGCGGCCACCGAGCGCAGGTAGAACAGCGCAAAGCCGAAGGGGGGATGCATGAAGGAGGTCTGCATATTGACCCCCAGAATGACCCCGAACCAGATCAGGTCGATGCCGAGCTTTTCTGCCGCAGGACCGATGAGCGGCACCGCGATAAAGGCCAGTTCGAAGAAATCGAGGAAGAAGGCCAGCACAAAGATTAGCAGGTTGACGATGATCAGAAAGCCGACCGTGCCGCCGGGCAGCGAGACCAGCAATTCTTCCACCCATTTGTGGCCGTCCACGCCATAGAAGGTCAGCGAGAACACGCGCGCGCCGACCAGAATGAACACGACAAAGGCCGACAGTTTGGCGGTTGATTCCGTGGCTTGGCGCAACAGGTCGAAGGACAGCCGCTTTTTCATCAGCGCCAGAATAATCGCACCCGCCGCACCCATGGCTCCGCCCTCGGTCGGGGTGGCGACGCCGATAAAGATCGTGCCCAGCACCAGAAAGATCAGCGCAAGCGGCGGCACCATGACGAAAATCACGGTTTCCGCCATCACCGACAAAAGCTTCAGGCCCAGCAATTTATTGATCACCGCCAGCACGAAGGACACGCCGACCGCCACCGACATGGTCAGGACCACGAAATCGGCACCGGCTTTTTGTCCGGTGCGCTGGATCACCAGATAGCCGATCACACCCGAAAGGATGGTAACGACCAGCAGCGACAGGCGGCGGCTTTTGCCGTCGGGATCCTTGAGGGCCTGCGCGTCATCAGGCAGGCCGGGAGCGGCCGAGGGTGCGACAATGGTGATCAGAAACACATAGAGGGCATAGAGGCCGGCCAGGATCAGGCCGGGGATAAACGCGCCCTCATACATGTCGCCAACCGACTTGCCGAGCTGGTCGGCCATCACAATCAGCACCAGCGAGGGCGGAATGATCTGGGCCAGCGTGCCCGAGGCCGCAATCACGCCGGCCGCCAACCGCCGATCATAGCCATAGCGCAGCATGATCGGCAACGAGATCAGGCCCATCGAAATGACGGATGCGGCCACAACGCCGGTGGTGGCGGCCAGCAAGGCGCCGACAAAGATCACGGCATAGGCCAGACCGCCACGGATCGGGCCGAACAGCTGGCCGATGGTGTCGAGCAGATCTTCGGCCATGCCCGATCGCTCTAGGACCAGCCCCATGAAGGTAAAGAAGGGAATGGCCAGCAGCGTGTCATTGTTCATCACCCCGAACACGCGTTCGGGCAGGGCCTGGATGAAATCGGGCCGGAACAGGCCGAGTTCGATGCCGATCAGGGCGAAAATCAAACCGTTGGCGGCCAGCGCAAAGGCCACCGGATAGCCCAGCAGCAGAAAAGCCACCAGCGCGGCAAACATGATCGGGGCCATGTTGTGGATGAGAAAGGCGGTCATGGGCGGTTATCCTTTGCCGGAACAAGGCGGCAGAATGTGTGTCTCAACGGGCGTCTTCGACCTGCGCGAGCAGGCGGGCGGCTTCGGCTTCGGCGGCGGCATGGTGGCCGCCTCCCGAGGTCGTATCCTCCAGCGCGCCGCGCATGATGGCGATCCGCTTGATCAGTTCGGAGAGGCCCTGGAAAAACAGCATCAGAAACCCGATCGGGATCAGGAATTTGGCCGGCCATTGCGCCAGACCACCCGCGTTCACAGATTGCTCGTTGAGCAGCAGCGAGCGGATGGCAAAAGGCCAGGAGACGATCATCATGATGATGGTCAGGGGCAGCAGAAAGAAAACGTGCCCGACAATATCGATCCAGTCCCGGGCGGCTTTAGGCAAGAGGCTGTTGACGATGTCGATGCGGATATGCTCGTTCGAGAGCAGTGTCCAGGACGAACACAGCAAAAACACCGCGCCGAACAGCACCCATTGCAGTTCCAGCCAGGAATTGGAGGAGACGTCGAACAGCTTGCGGACAATCGCATTCATGGTCGAGACAATCACGGCCAGCAGTATAAACCAGCTCAGGGTGCGCCCGACAGCGGTTGAAACGCGGTCGATCAACCGGCTGAAATTGAGTAAGAAATCCATGGTCTGCCCCCCTCATCGTGCCGCTATGCGACAGGACCAACCCTAGCCCTTGGGGCTTGTCGGATCGGGCCTCGCGCCAGCGGAAGCGCGTTCGGCTTTCTTGCCGATTGCTCTTTAACTACTTTGCGGCCTTGGCGGCAACAGTCAATGGTTTTTTCGGGGGGATTAGGCTTGAAAACGCCGGAAATCAACGCTGTTTCAAACCGATAGATTGGCTTGTCTGGTCAGCTGTCTGGCCCGCACCCGCTCGCGGTGGACGGTGTAAATCCCGCTCGCGACAATCAGTCCGGTGCCGAGGATGGCCAGGACATCGGGGATTTCGCCGAACACCACAAAGCCCGACAGAAAGGCCCAGATCACCACCGAATAGCGGAACGGCGAGACGGCAGAGGGATCGGCGATCCGGTAGGCTTTGACAATACTCATATTGCCCGCCGAAACAAACATCGCGGCGGCCAGCAGGTAGAGCGTCGGTTGCAACTCGATCGGTTTCCAGTTGTCCAGCCCGAGAAACAGACCCACCACCACCACGCTCAGTGTTGTGGTCAGCGAAACTACCACCGTAGGGATCGCCGGATTGATCTTGCGGGTCATCAGGTCGCGGAACGCCACCAGAAAGCACGAAAACAGCGCCAGAAGCGCATAGATATTGAATGTATTGCCGCCGGGCTTGACCACCAGCAGTACGCCGATAAAGCCGACAATCACCGCCGACCACCGTCGCCAGCCGATTTTCTCGATCCCCAGAACGACCGAGAACAGTGTGATGATCAGCGGGGTGGCCTGCAAAATCGCGGTCAAATCCGCGAGAGCCAGTTGCGCAATCGAGGTGACAAAACACAGCGCCACCATGGATTCGGCAATGGCACGCACCATCAACAGGCGGGTGAACATAAACCGCAGGCTCGCGCCCTGACGCGACACCAGCACGACAGTCAGCATGATCGAGGTGGCAAACAGACCGCGGATCACCAGCACCTGGCCGGTGCTAAAACTGGCTGTGGCCAGCTTGACCAGCGAGTCGTTGCACACGAACAGGGCCATGGCACACAAAGCCGAGATAATGCCGCGGCGGTTGTTTTTCGATTGGAGCAGATGCGCGTCGAGCGCCTGTTGCGCCTCGGTTCTGGCCGGACTGTCCGGAATTGAATCAGCCACCGGTGACGCTCATGTGGCGGCTGACAGCCGGGCGCGAGGTGGTGCGGTCGATGATGAAATCATGGCCCTTGGGCTTGCGCAAGATCGCGGCATCGATGGCCGCCAGCAACGGCCCGTCGGACGCACTGGCGCGCAAGGGCGCACGCAGATCGGCCGCATCCTCCTGCCCCAGACACATATAGAGCGTGCCGGTGCAGGTCAGCCGCACCCGATTGCAGCTCTCGCAGAAATTATGGGTCAGCGGGGTAATAAAGCCGATCCGCCCGCCGGTCTCCTTCACCCGCACATAGCGGGCAGGGCCGCCTGTCTGGTCCTCGAGGTCTTCCAGCGTGTAGCGGTCGAGCAGTTGCGCTTTGACCTGTGTGAGCGGCCAATATTGATCGAAGCGCGAGGGCTCGATGTCGCCCATCGGCATCACCTCGATAAAGGTGATGTCCATGCCGCGCCCATGCGCCCATTCGATCATGGTTTCGATCTCGTCGTCATTGACGCCCTTCAGCGCGACGGCGTTGATCTTGATATGGATCCCGGCTTTTTGTGCGGCATCGATCCCGGCCAGCACCTTGTCGAGATCGCCCCAGCGGGTGATCTCCCTGAAACGGTCGGGCTTCAGCGTGTCGAGCGACACATTGATGCGGCGCACGCCGCAGGC
>CANFLM010000092.1 GCA_947447895.1 Hyphomicrobiales bacterium | reverse complement strand
GGGTGACGCGTCTGATGCTCGATGCCTTTGGGGCAGGGGGCGGCACGATCAACCAGATTTGCGCCACTTTCGATTTCGGTTTCAAGGCCTTCGATCTCGCGCTCGATCTGCCCACCCATGACATGACCGAGCAGCCTGCGATGGACGAGAAATCCTGCGTCGCGACCATGGCGTTCGGCATGGAGGCACTGGCGGGCGGTGTCGATCTGTTGGGTCTTGGCGAAATGGGCATCGGCAACACCACAGCGGCGGCGGCCATCTATGCGGCTCTGTATGGCGGTGATCCCGACCGCTTTGTCGGGCACGGGGCAGGTGCCGACGAGGCGCAGATGCAGCGCAAGCGCGCCGCCGTGCGCAAGGCGCTGGCTTTGCACCAGGAGGCCTTGTCCGATCCGCTCGAGGTCTTGCGCCGCCTGGGCGGGCGTGAAATTGCCGCTCTGGCGGGGGCCATTATGGCTGCCCGTTTGCAGCGGGTGCCGGTGGTGCTGGATGGCTATGTCGTGACGGCGGCTGCCGCCATTCTGCATGCGATCGATCCGCACAGCATCGATCATTGCGTGGCCGGCCATCTGTCTGCCGAAGGCGCGCATGCGGAGGTTCTGGCGCATCTGGGCTTGCAGCCGATCCTGTCATTGGGGATGCGGTTGGGCGAAGCCTCGGGGGCTGCAATGGCGATGGTGATGATCAAGACCGCTGTGGCCTGCCACAACGGCACCCATACGCTGGCCCAAGTCGGCATCGGTGCCGATCCGGCAGTCAGCAGGCATTGAGCCTTTCACAGCACAAAGCCCCTGCGGACGGGTCCGCAGGGGCTTTGTTTTGGCATATCGGGCGTGACGCCGGATCTTATTTGATCAGGCGGGCCAACAGGCTTGACGTATCCCAACGGCCGCCGCCCATTTCCTGCACATCGCCATAGAACTGGTCGACCAGTGCCGTCATCGGCAAATGAGCGCCGTTGCGGCGGGCTTCTTCCAGACAGATGCCGAGATCCTTGCGCATCCAGTCAACCGCGAAGCCGAATGTATAGGTGTTGGCATTCATGGTCTTGTAGCGGTTTTCCATCTGCCAGGATTGGGCGGCCCCTTTCGAGATCGCTTCGATCACGGCTTCCGCATCCAGGCCCGAGCGCTTGGCAAAAGCAATGCCTTCGGCCAGCCCCTGCACCACACCGGCGATGCAGATCTGGTTGACCATTTTGGTCAGCTGGCCGGCACCCGACGGTCCGAGCAATTTCACGGCCTTGGCAAAGGCGGTGATGACGGGTTCGGCCTTGGCATAAATCTCGGCATCGCCACCGCACATTACGGTCAAAGCGCCGTTTTCTGCGCCAGCCTGGCCACCCGATACGGGGGCGTCGATGAAATGCACGCCATGCTCATGCGCCTTGGCATAAAGTTCGCGCGCCACTTCGGCCGAAGCGGTGGTGTTGTCGACAAAAATGGCACCCTTTTTCATGCCGGCAAAAGCGCCGTCCGGACCCAGCACAACCGAGCGCAGATCGTCATCATTGCCGACGCAGGCAAAGACGAAATCGCAATCCTGCGCGGCTTCGCGCGGAGTTTTTGCTGCGTGCCCGCCATGCTGCTTGGCCCAGCTTTCGGCCTTGGCAAAGGTGCGGTTGTAGACGGTCACATCATGGCCGCCTTTGGCCTTCAGATGGCCTGCCATCGGATAGCCCATAACGCCCAGTCCCAGAAAAGCCACTTTAGCCATTAGATTACTCCCTCGAATTCGGTTGATGGCGGCGGGTGGTTCCTGCCATTGGCCCTTGCCCGTTCCTGCCTCTCACATAGCGCAGCACACGGGAAAGTGACAGTCTCAACCCTCAAAAAAGTGCGGATGGCCGGATTTGCGGAGCATAAAATGCCTGAGGAAGCCGATCTTGTCTCGCTTCACGCCGCCGCCTCGGGTAAAAGTCATGACGAATCCGGTTCGGGAGATGGGCAATGGTGACAGAACAGCAAATCCGTCAGGCTCTGGCGACAATAGCGGCGCCTGATGGCTCGGCCTCGCTCGCGGTCTCGCCGATGCTGCAGGGCGTGTCGGTGCAGGGCGACAAGGCCTATGTGACGTTGCTGTGCCCGTCCGACAAGGTCAAAGCCTTCGAGCCTCTGCGGCTGCAGGCCGAAGCGGCCGTCAAGTCGGTCCCCGGCCTGTCGGGTGCCCTGGTGATGCTCACCGCTGAGCGCTCGGGGACGGCGCCATCCACCGCCGCCCAACCCGGTCCCCGCGCGGCGGCGGGCACGGCGCGCAAGCTGGTGCCGGGTGTCAAACACATCATCGCTGTGGCGTCCGGCAAAGGCGGCGTCGGCAAGTCCACCACTGCGGTCAATCTCGCTTTGGGCTTGCAGGCTCTGGGTTTGAAAGTCGGCATGCTCGATGCCGATATTTACGGCCCCTCGCTGCCGCGCCTGTTGGCTTTGTCAGGCAAGCCCGTGGTCAGCGAAGGCCGGATTCTGGAGCCGATGGAGGCCTATGGCCTCAAAGTGATGTCGATGGGGTTTCTGGTCGAGGAAGATGCCGCGATGATCTGGCGCGGGCCCATGGTGATGTCGGCTTTGCAGCAGATGCTGCGCGAGGTGAATTGGGGTGATCTCGACGTGCTGGTGGTCGATATGCCGCCCGGCACGGGGGATGCACAACTCACAATGGCGCAATCGGTGCCCCTGGCGGGTGCGGTGATTGTCTCGACCCCGCAGGATCTGGCCTTGATCGACGCGCGGCGCGGGATTGCGATGTTCCAGCGGGTTGATGTGCCGATACTGGGGTTGGTCGAGAATATGAGCTATTTCCTGTGCCCGTCCTGCGGAGCGCGGTCGGATATTTTCGGACATGGCGGCGCCAAGCACGAGGCCGAGAAATACGGCGTGGCCTATCTTGGCGGCGTGCCGCTGGAACTGGAAATCCGCGAACGCTCCGATTCCGGCCGTCCGGTTGTGGCGACCCTGCCGGATGGAGCCCATTCGAAAATCTACAAGGCGATGGCCCAACGGTTGTGGGACATTGTGAACGGCACGCCCGCGCGCAAGACGCCGAAAATCGTGATTGACTAGGTCTCGCTCAACAGGCGACAGCAGGCGTTTTCATCGTTTTCTATCCACACCATACCCTGCCATAAACAGCGTTACGGCTTGGGCGACGCCGGTCTGGATCTCAGCGAGGGTTGACTGGTCACGGGTGGCAAACAGCAAGGGTTTGAGGTGTCCGACCTGACACAGGTCGAAAAATTGCTGGGCGGCCAGTTGTGTATCGGGAATGGCCAGTCGGCCTTCCGCCACACGGCGATCAAGCCAATGGGACAGGCGACCCCAGCCATATTGCGGACCTGCCTCGAAAAAGGCACGGCCGATATCTGGAAATTTACCCGCTACCCCGATCACCGTTCTGAGATGGGCAATAGACCCCGGTGCAGTCATCATCTGCATGAAATTGACGCCGAGATCGTGGAGCACCTCGGAAACGGGGCGGTCATCATCGTCAAGCTGGAACAGTTGTTCGGCTTGCTGCCGGCGTTCGGTGCGGATCAGGGCTTCAAACAAGGCAGATTTCGAGGGGAAGTAGACATAGAGCGTTCCCTTCGATACGCCCGCCAGACGGGCCACATCATTCATGCTGGCTCCGTCGAAGCCCATGGCCAGAAAAGCCTGACGCGCCCCTTCAAGCACCTGCCGCCGCTTGGCTGTATCATCGCTGGAGGGCAGATCATCAGTGTCGGACATGGGCTGATCGTCTGGTTCCACCATCGGCTCCGAAATTATTCAATCAAGGCTGACCCATACCACCCATTCACACGCTCGGGGCCTTATCATGGCCATACCGATCCGTTATGCAGTCAGCACGTAGAAAGGCCTACGGTGAAACAACTGTGACCGAACCGTTCGGTCAGTCTTGATTTAAGTGGCCATCCGCTTTATGTCAAGGCAGCAATGACCGAACGGTTCAGTCAATAAACCGACAAAGCCCTGTGGCACAAAGCCGATGGCCGTGTGGCCAACCCGACGAGATAAGGACCATCCTTCATGGCCGAAAGCCAAACCGATACAGTCCAACCAGCCACTGGCCAAACCGCTATTGGTTCTGACAAGCCCGCCAGCCGCAGCCTTGTCACACGTGGCAAGCCCGGGAAAAAGCTGATCCTGATCGGGATCGCCGCCGTGATCGGCCTTTACGGCCTTTGGTTGCTGTTCGGCTATGTGGTGGAAGGCCGTTTCATGGTGTCCACCGATGATTCCTATGTGCGCGCCGATATGGCGGTGATTGCTGCCAAGGTTCCCGGTTATGTGGTGTCGGTGCCGGTCACCGACAACCAGATGGTCAAGGCGGGTGATCTGCTGGCTGTCATCGACGAGGGTGACTATCGCCTTGCTCTGCAGTCCTCCGAAGCGCGTCTGGCGACACAGGAGGCGATGATCAGCCGCATCGGCAACCAGATGCAGGCCCAGCAGGCGATGATCTCGCAGGCCGAAGCCCAGATGCGGGCGGCCGAAGGCGAGGTGTTGCGTAGCGCGGCCGATCTGGAACGCGCCCAGAAACTGGTGGCCAATGATTATGGCTCGCGCCAGCGCTTTGATCAGGCCCAGGCCGATGATACCCGCGCCCGTGCCAATCTGGCGGGGGCCAGGGCCGGTTTGCAGGGGGCTACGGCCACCCTTGATGTGTTCAAGGCCGAGCGGGCCGAAGCGCAAGCCTCACTCAAGGAGGTGGAAGCCGGGGTGGCCAAAGCCCGACGTGATCTGCAATTCGCGCAGGTCAAAGCCCCGTTTGATGGGGCCATCGGCAATCGCGCGGCCCAGCCGGGGCAATATGTCCAGCCTGGCAGCCGTTTGATGGCCCTGGTGCCGCTCGACAGTGTCTATGTCGAAGCCAATTTCAAGGAAACACAACTGGCGCGCATCAAGGTCGGCCAAACGGCCCGACTGACGGTGGATGCCGCGCCCGGACGGATGATCGAAGGGCGTGTGGTGGGCATTGCGCCAGCCTCGGGCGCGCTGTTCTCGCTGTTGCCACCCGAAAATGCCACCGGCAATTTCACCAAGATTGTCCAGCGCTTTCCGGTGCGCATTGCCATCGATCGCGCGCAGATCGATCAGGGTTTTCTGCGCGCGGGCATGTCGGTCGTCGCGACCATCGATACACGGCCCTAAGATGGGCATGACCAGCCGGACGGGGCGCGGATAATGGCCGAAGCCAAGCTCAAAGCGGACAAGCCCCTGGCCCCGATCCATGCACCGCCGCCGGAGCTGACCCCGCAACGGGTGATCGGCTTCATGGCGATGGTGTTCGGCATGTTCATGGCGATTCTGGACATCCAGATCGTCTCGGCCTCGCTGTCCGAAATCCAGGCGGGCCTGTCGGCCAGTGCCGATGAAATCCCGTGGGTGCAGACCAGCTATCTGATCGCCGAAGTGATCATGATTCCGCTGTCGGGTTATCTGTCGCGGGCCTTTTCCACCCGCTACCTGTTCGCGGCCTCGGCGGCGGGCTTTACCCTGATGAGCGTGATGTGCTCGACGGCCAGTTCGATCCCCGAAATGATTGTCTGGCGTTGCCTGCAGGGCTTTATCGGCGGCGGCATGATCCCGACGGTGTTTGCGGCCGCCTATACGATTTTCCCGCGCGAGAAGCAGCCGATCATTGCCCCGATCATCGGCCTTGTGGCCACTCTGGCCCCCACCATCGGGCCGACAGTCGGCGGCTATCTGACCGATCTGTTTTCGTGGCACTGGCTGTTTCTGGTCAATGTCATCCCCGGCATCATTGTCACGGCCACCGTCTGGACGCTGGTCGATTTCGACGAGCCCGATCTAACCCTGCTCGAACGGTTCGATTGGGCGGGTCTGCTGTCGATGGCGCTGTTTCTCGGCACGCTCGAATATTTTCTGGAAGAGGGCTCGGCCAAGGATTGGTTCAACGATGATACGATCGTGCTGTGCGGGCTGATGTCTCTGGCCAGCGCATTGGTGTTTTTCTGGCGATGTTTTACCGCCACCCAACCGATTGTCGACCTGACTGCCTTTAATGACCGCAATTTCTGGACAGGCTGCCTCATGTCGGTGGCGATGGGCATCGGGCTGTATGGCCTGACCTATCTCTATCCGGTCTATCTGGCGCGGGTGCGCGGCTATTCGGCTTTGATGATCGGCGAGACCATGTTTG
>CANFLM010000091.1 GCA_947447895.1 Hyphomicrobiales bacterium | reverse complement strand
GGCCTCAGCGGCAAAAACCCCTGCCTCGAACAGGAACATGCCGGAATTCCACAGATAATTGCCCTCGCTCAAATAGGCCACAGCCCGCACCCGATCGGGTTTTTCCACAAAGGCCGCCACCTGATAGGCTTGAGTGGCTTCCAGTGCTGCACCGCAGAGGATATAGCCGTAATCGCTCACAGGGGCCGTCGGGCGGATGCCGAATGTGACCAGCTTGCCCTGTCTGGCAACATTGCAAGCCTGAGCGACCGTTTCGCGAAAAGCTTGATGATCAGGGATCAGATGGTCGCAAGCCAGCACCATCACCAAAGCCTTCGGTCCAAACCGCTGCAGGCAATCGGCCACACCGGCGGCAATCGCAGGGCCAGAATCGCGGCGCACCGGCTCCAAAATCAATCTCGTCTGACCCTTCGCATCCGGCAGTTCGGCGAGATCATCATGGATCAAACGGCTTTGTGCCTGATTGGCCATCACCACCAACGCGCCCGCTCCCGCATCTTGCGCCCGCACCAATGTCTGCTGGAACAGCGATTGCGACCCGAATAGTTTCAAAAACTGTTTAGGGCATTCCTCGGTCGACAACGGCCAAAGCCGGGTGCCGCCGCCGCCCGACAACAAGAGCGCAATCAGTGTTTCAGCCATGGCGCACCCTGTTCAACGTGCATAATCATCCTCAAGACGTACAATATCGGCCTCGTCGAGAATATCCCCTTGTTGCAATTCCAGAATGATCAACGGCACTGTGCCGTTGTTGCGCACCCGATGCACCGCTTTGAGCGGAATATGCACATGCGAACGCTCGACAATCGCGCTGGTCTCGCCATCAATCTCGACCTCGCCGACACCGGAAATCACCAGCCAGTGTTCGGAGCGATGATGGTGGTATTGCAGGGATAGGCGATGGCCGGGATCCACCTCCATCTTCTTAATTGTATAGCTAGGCCCCGAATCAAGTACGAACCACCGACCCCAGGGACGTTCCCCAACCTCCTGGTTGGAATAGGCATTGCGAGGTGTTGTGCTGGTCATTTCGCCATTATTCCCAAGAGTACCGACAATTGATCATGCGATCCATAACACGGCTTTGGTAAATTTTTTCTGCCCAAATTGACAAAAGCATATCACCATGACATCTTTACAATAACAACGATTTAAGTTGCATTTTTTACTAACATATCCTTCTAGTTGTAGTGTTTATTCAGTTTACACCCTCATTGATCAGTAATCCGATTTTTTGTGTTGATTTTTTATTGATGTTTTCTGCGTTTTATGAAACCAATTTTATAAAGTGTTTTCCCCATGATCTCTCTGGTTGTTCCTGTCTATAAAGAAGAAGCCAATATTCAGCCTTTTCTGGCCCGCGCCGAAAACGTCTTTGCGACGATCGGCCAACCTTATGAAATTATTTTCGCGCTGGATCCGTCGCCCGACCGCACAGCGGAGGTGATCAAACTCGAAATTATCCGCAATCCCAACATCAAACTGATGCTGTTTTCCCGCCGGTTCGGCCAGCCTGCGGCGACGATAGCCGGATTGCTGGCCGCCAAGGGCGATTATTGCGCCGTCATCGACGTTGATCTGCAAGACCCGCCGGAACTGATCGAAGCCATGGTCAACAAGGCGCAGGAAGGCTTTGATGTCGTCTATGCGCAACGCCGGACAAGAGCAGGCGAAACCTGGCTGAAACGGGTCATTTCCCATATCGGCTATTCGGTGATCAATGCGCTGAGCGATGTGGATATTCCACGCAACACCGGTGATTTCCGGCTGATGTCGCGCCGCGTCATCGAGGAATTGCGCGGCCTCAACGAAACACACGGTTTCTTGCGCGGTCTGGTCGCTTTTGTCGGTTTTCCGCAAACAGCCATCCAGTATGACCGCGACGCCCGATTCTCCGGCACCGGCCATTACAACCGCCTGACAGGCTCGTTCAAAATCGGATTGAACGGGCTGATCGGTTTCGGATCGAAACCCTTGTTCATCATGTCGATGACCGGCTTTGCGCTGGCGGGTTTCAGCTTTTTGCTGGGCTTTTGGTATGTGCTGCAAAAACTGATCGGGATCGATCTCACGCCCGGCCTGTCCACCACCGTTCTGGTTGTGACCTTTTTTGCCGGCGTCCAACTGCTCGGCCTCGGCCTGATCGGCGAATATGTCGGCCGCATCTATGACGAGGTGAAGCGCCGCCCGATGTTCATCATTGACCAGAAAATCAATTTCGATTGATGCCACTTCTTTAAAAGACGCGTTTGAGTTTCACCATTTTGATGTCGAAACCGACAGAATTGACCAAACCAATGATGGTATTTCATCATCCCCACAACGCTGACACATTGGTTCAATGGGATGGCGATCATTTCGACATAGACGGCGAGTTCCATAGAGTTCTCGTCTATGGTGTCGGCCCATCCGGCTGGACAGATGATCTGACCCAACTGCATGAAGAGGCCACGGATTCCGGCAGCCATTTTATTGATCGCGCCTCAAGAACCTGTGCACTACGGGCCCTCCAAAAGGCCTTTGCCAACGAGCCTGCCACCATTTTGGAAATTGGATGTTCGGGCGGACATTTGTTGCGTGACATGCAGCAGGCTATGCCACAAGCCAGGCTGATGGGCGGCGATTATACGCTCAACACGCTCCATCAACTGGCCCCCAAAATATCGCCCACGATCCCTCTGATCCGGTTTGACCTCACCCAATGTCCACTGCCGGCAAGCAGTGTGGATGGGGTCGTTCTTCTCAATGTGCTGGAACATATCGAGGATCATGAAGCGGCAATGCGCCATCTGGCTCGCATCCTCAGGCCGGGTGGACAAGTGGTGATCGAAGTCCCTGCCGGGCCGGAATTGTTTGACGATTACGATCGGGAGTTGCTGCATTTCCGCCGCTACACGCTCGAGAGCCTGACAGACCTGGTTGAGCAGGCAGGCTTTGAAATCACCTCAAAGAATTATCTTGGTGCTTTGCTCTACCCGGCATTCCGCCTATCCAAACGCCGATCACAATCCATTCAACGCTCGGAAGTCGATCGCGCTCATCATGTACAGAAGGCCATTGAGGCCACCTCCCGCTTCAACTGGTTTGGATCCGCGCTGATGGCTGCGGAAGCCGTGCTGGCGCCATTGATTACCTTTCCAAAAGGCATCCGTTGTGTGCTGAGTGCGAGGCGATCCTGATGACGAACGTTTTTCGGCCTTCGGAAAAGATGACTTGTGAATTATTCATGGTGTCCAGATTCACCATGATCGGACTATTGTGCAGCTTCATCCACATAGGAACCGCGATACTATTTAAAGAAATATTTGGTTTTGGAAGCATCATTTCATCAAATATTGGATTTATGTTTTCGTTCTTTTTTTCATTTTTTGGCCATTACAAATATTCGTTTTCTGCAGAAGGGTCATACCGAATTTATTTCTTCAAATTCTGTATCATGAGCATCATCTCATTCTGTGTCAGCGCGTTTGTTGTATGGGCCGGAACCGATTGTTTTTCATTGAATGCCGTCGCTGTTTTCATGTCTTTGGCAATCATCGTTCCAGCATTCAATTTCATCGTGTCACGTTTCTGGGTGTTCAAACCAGACCGGACGACAGAGCTGTGAGGGCCATTGAAACCATGCATTATTTCATCACAGGCGCGGCGGGTTTTATTGGCTCCACTCTGGTGGATCGTCTGCTGGCTGACGGGCACGTCGTGACCGGCTATGACAATTTCTCCACCGGACAAGCCCACTTTCTGGAAGGGGCCCAACAATCGGATCGCTTCACCTTGATCGAAGCTGATCTGCTTGATCATGCGGCGCTCACCCGCGCGATGGCGGGGCATGATCTGGTGTTCCATCTGGCAGCGAATGCCGATGTCCGGTTCGGCACGCATCATCCGTTCAAGGATCTCGAACAGAACACCATTGCCACCTATCACGTTCTCGAAAGCATGCGCGCCAATGGCATAGGCCACATTGCCTTTTCCTCGACCGGCTCGGTCTATGGCGAAGCCAAGGTCATCCCGACCCCCGAAGATGCTCCCTTCCCGATCCAGACCTCGCTCTATGGCACTTCCAAAGTGGCGGCCGAAGGGCTGATCAGCGCCTATTGCGAGGGCTTTGGCCTGCAGGCCCATATTTTCCGCTTCGTGTCCATTTTGGGCGAACGCTACACCCACGGGCATGTGTTCGATTTCTACCACAAACTGAGCCGCGATCCCGCGAGGCTTGATGTGCTCGGCAACGGTTTACAGCGCAAGTCCTATCTCTATGTTCAGGATTGCATCGATGCCATGCTGTTGGCCATTGATAAGGCCCAAGAGCGTGTCAATTTCTTCAACCTCGGCGTCGATGACACTTGCGTGGTCAATGACTCGATCGGCTGGATTTGCGAGGCGCTGAACGTGCAGCCAGCACGGATCTATTCGGGCGGCGAGCGCGGCTGGATCGGCGACAATCCGGTGATCTTTCTCGACACCACCAAAATCCGCGCGCTCGGCTGGCAGCCCAAGGTCGGCATCCGTGAAGGGGTGCTGAAAACCGTGAGCTATCTGCAAGCCAATGAATGGGTGTTCGAAGGGCGCGGATCATGAAGATTGCGGTTGTCGGGCTTTGGCATTTGGGGTCAGTGACAGCGGCCTGTCTGGCGCAACTCGGTCATCAGGTGATCGGCTTTGATGATCAGACTGATGTGATTGACCGCTTGAACCTGGGCCAAGCCCCTTTGTTCGAACCAGGTCTCGATGACATGATCACGCAGGGCCTTGAGGCCAAGACCCTTCACTTCACCACCGATGCCTGTGCGGCGGTGCAGCAGGCCGATCTGGTCTGGATCACCTATGATACGCCAGTCGATGATGATGACCATGCCGAGGCCGACTTTGTAATCGGTAAAGTGCAGCAGACACTGCCCTTGCTGGCGGATGGCACAGTCGTGCTGGTGTCCTCGCAACTCCCTGCTGGGTCAGTTGGTCGGCTGCGGGAATTTGCGCGCAACACACTCACCGGAAAGACAATCCATTGCGCGGTCTCGCCCGAAAATCTGCAGTTGGGCAAAGCCATCGAGGTGTTTCTCAGGCCCGATCGCATCATCATCGGCACCCATGACAATGAGGCGCGTCCCCGGATCGTCGCCATGCTGGCCCCGATCAAGGCTCCGATTGAATGGATGTCGATTGAATCCGCCGAAGTCACCAAACATGCCATCAATGCCTTTCTGGCTTTGTCGGTGACCTTTGCCAACGAACTGGCCAGCCTGTGCGAACTCATCGGTGCCGATGCCAAAGAAGTCGAACGCGGCTTGAAATCGGAAGCGCGGATCGGCCCGAAAGCCTATCTGTCACCCGGTGGGCCGTTTGCTGGCGGCACACTGGCGCGCGATCTTGTCTATCTCGAAGCCATGGCCCAGACCCATCAACTCGCCTTGCCGCTGCTGTCTGCGGTCAGGCCGAGCAATGATGTGCACAAGCTCTGGGTGCGCCGGACATTACTACGGCAAAGCCCGTCGCTTGCGGGAATTCCAGTGGCCATCTGGGGTCTGACCTATAAGCCCGAAACCGATACGTTGCGGCGTTCGGTGGCTGTTGAATTGTGCGAATGGTTGATCGGCCAGGGGGCCGAAATCCATATCCATGATCCCGCCGTTAAAAGCTGGCCGGACCATTGGCAGGATCGGGTCAGGGTCCATTCCGATCCGATGCCAGCGGCCCGAGCAGCCCGTTATCTGGTGATCGGCACTGAATGGAAGCAGTTCCATGCGCATCAGGACGCGCTGGCTGGGATGGGCCAAAGCGGCCTGATCCTGATTGATCCCAACCGCCATTTGCAGGCGCTCGCCGCTGCCTTTGGCGAGGCCTACATCGCCGTCGGCGTGCCGTTACCGCCAAGCAAAAGGGGGCACGCATGAGACTGTCCGGACGCAAAGCCCTGATCACCGGAGCCAGTCAGGGACTCGGTCTTGAGATTGCCCGCCATTTTGTTGCCGAAGGCGCGGATGTGATGCTGTGCGCCCGCCACCAGACCTTGCTGGACGAGGCTGTTGCCTTGCTCCAGAGCCAAGCCAAGCCGTCCCAAACCGTGCGGGGCCTTGCTGCCGATATATCCAGAATGGAGGATGTGGAAGGCCTTGTCGGCCAGACACTGTCGCACTTGGGCGGTTGCGACGTTCTGGTCAACAATGCAGGCATCTATGGCCCTAAAGGGGATGTAACTGACATTGACTGGGCTGAATGGATCAAAGCCATCGAGATCAACCTGTTCGGCTCTGTCCTGATGGCCCGCGCGCTGGTGCCGCATTTCAAGACGCAAGGCCACGGCAAGATCATCCAGCTGTCGGGTGGCGGTGCCACCAATCCGCTGCCCGGCATTTCGGCCTATGCGGTCTCCAAAGCGGCCATTGTGCGGTTTGCCGAAACGCTGGCCGAGGAGCTGCGCGCTTTCAACATTGATGTCAATTCGGTCGC
>CANFLM010000090.1 GCA_947447895.1 Hyphomicrobiales bacterium | reverse complement strand
CTTCTTACGGCACTTGAAGCTGTCCAATGACTGGGTCACGGCGGAATCCTTTCGGGTTTAGCGTCCACTGGCCAAAGTGCATCATGCACGCGCCGCCTCGGGAGTGCCCGAAACCCCACGTTGATTAAACGTATCGGCGCAGCCAGTGCCTCTATAGAAAATTTATTGCCAAGCCGCTACAGGGACAAAAGTATTCCCTTGAACTTTTTTGCATTTTTATTGACCAAACTGTTGTGCAATGCACACACAACCGCCCCCATGGAACTCGGCCCCAGGATCGGCTAGGCTGACGGCCAAGATGAAGGAGTGACACCGCCAATGCTGTTGCGTGCGCAGACTCTGGCCTGTATTCGGGCAGACAGGCTGCTGTTTTCCGGCTTGACCTTTGCCAGCGAAACGGGCCGCGCCATAGCGCTGACCGGGCCGAACGGCGTTGGAAAATCGAGCCTTTTGCGATTGATCGCCGGATTGCTGCCTGTCCATGCCGGCACGGTCGAGCTGGTGGACAAGCGATCTGCGGTCGTTGTGGCCGGCAATGGCAGCGAGATGCCGCTGGGCCAGTATTGCCACTATCTGGGCCATCGGGATGCGCTGAAACCCAGCATGAGCGTGATCGAGACCTTGTTGTTCTGGTCGTCATTTCTGTCAAAACTTCCGTCATCATTCCAAGAGCAAGCACAAACACAGCCACTGCGGGCGTTCGCCACTGCAGCCCCGACGTCCGAATCACATCACGCCGAATCATCCTCCCTCGCCGCCATGCCGGCTCTGGCCGCACTTGAACAGGTCGGGCTGGCGCATCTTGCCGATCTGCCGTGCCAGCTCCTGTCGGCCGGCCAACGCCGTCGTCTGACACTGGCCCGTCTGCTGGTGGTGGCGCGTCCGCTGTGGTTGCTGGATGAACCGACCACGGCCCTCGACAGTGCGGGACAGGATATTCTGTGGCAGCTCTGCGCCCGCCATCTGGACGCGGGCGGCGTGATCGTGGTGGCTACCCATGCGCCACTGCCAATCCCCAATACCGTCATCGCACTGGATCGGGGCCTGTCATGAGCGGCTGGATGGCCCTGCTGAGGCGCGATGTCTTGCTGGCCAGCCGTCTGGGTGGCGGCGGCTTTGTCGGTGTGATCTTTTTTCTGTCACTGGTGGTGCTGGCGCCCTTCGCGCTGGGACCGGACCTCAACCTCCTGGCGCGGGTCGGACCGGCCCTGTTGTGGATTGCCGCTTTGTTGGCCACGCTGATCGGTCTCGACAGGCTGTTCCAGGCCGACGAGGAGGACGGTTCGCTCGACCTGATGCGGATGGGCGAAATGCCGATGTTGCTGGTAGTCCTGGCCAAAGGGGTTGCCCACTGGGTGACCACCGGCCTGCCCCTGACACTCGCCGCCCCGTTATTGGGCCTGTTGCTGGCCATCGAGCCCGAAGTGCTCGGCGTGGTGATGCTGTCGCTGGTGATCGGCACGCCGGCCTTGACCTTTATCGGCGCGGTCGGGGCCGCTTTGACCGTCTCGGTGCGGCGCGGCGGGCTGTTGCTGGCGGTGATCGTGATGCCGATGATGATCCCCGTGATGATTTTCGGTGTCGCCACAGCCAGCGCCGCCGCATCCGATATGATGGATTTTACAACACCCCTGATGGTCCTTGCCGGCCTGTCGCTCGGCTCGATTGTTGTGGCCAGCGCAGTGGCTGCACTGGCGCTTTCCGAGGCGTCGTAAACAATTTCACAGACGGCATTAGTCTTTAGTCTTGCATGAGAGACAAAATTCCCTCACATTGATTGGCAAGCAAGCATAGGTTAAACAGATGGGATGGCCTGATGGCGCGTTTTGTGCGCCCGAAGCCGTGACACATGTTTGACACATAGGGATAGAGACAATGGCAAGCAATAAAGAAGCCGCACACGCAGCCCCTGCCTCCGGCATGGATTACCCCGAGCATGAGCGCACCTATAACGGTTTTGTGCATCTGGTCACCTACGGCACCATCGTCGTGGTCGGCATTGTTGTGCTGATGGCTGTATTTCTGGTCTAATGGCCGTGAATGAGGCCTTGCGGCCTCACTCCCGCCGCCCTGTTGCCCAGCATCAACCGAATGATCCCTTGATGCCGTGGCCCCGTTTCCGCCTCTGTTTTTCAACCCGATCCCATAACCAGATCCTGCAATCATAGAAGACGAGACGATTGTTGCGCCGATCTTGCCGGAGAGTGCCATGAAAATTGCCGTGATTACCGAAACGGATTCACACGAAACGCGGGTGGCAGCTTCTGCGGAAACCGTCAAGAAACTGAGTGCTCTCGGGGCCTCTTTCACCATCGAGAGTGGTGCGGGCCAACGGTCCGGCATTACCGATGCCGATTATGAAACCGCCGGTGCCAGCATTGTAAAAACCGCCAAAGCCGCCCTCAAAGAGGCCGATATAGTGTTGAAGGTGCGCCGTCCCAACAAGACAGAACTCGGCAGCATCAAAAAGGGCGCGGTTGTGCTCGCCATCATGGACCCTTACGGGCATGATGAAGCCCTGCAGGCCATGGCCGAAGCTGGCATTGCCGCCTTTGCGATGGAACTGATGCCCCGCATCACCCGCGCGCAGGTGATGGATGTGCTGTCCTCGCAGGCCAATCTGGCAGGCTATCGCGCTGTCATTGAATCAGCCGAAGAATTCGGCCGCGCCTTCCCGATGATGATGACCGCTGCAGGCACCGTGCCCGCCGCCCGCGTTTTCGTGATGGGTGCGGGTGTTGCTGGCCTTCAGGCCATTGCCACCGCCCGCCGTCTGGGAGCCGTGGTGACCGCCACCGATGTGCGTCCGGCTTCCAAGGAGCAGGTCGAATCGCTGGGTGCGAAATTCATTGCGGTCGAGGATGACGAGTTCAAGCAGGCCGAAACCTCCGGCGGCTATGCCAAGGAAATGTCGAAAGACTATCAGGCCAAGCAGGCTGCTCTGGTGGCAGCCCATATCGCCAAGCAGGACATCGTGATCACCACAGCGTTGATCCCCGGTCGTCCTGCCCCGCGGCTGATTTCGGCCGATATGGTGGCCAGCATGCGTGCGGGCTCGGTCATCGTCGATCTGGCTGTCGAGCGGGGCGGCAATGTCGAGGGCGTCAAGCCGGGCGAGGTCGCCCATACGGCCAATGACGTGAAAATTGTCGGCCATCTGAATGTGCCGGGCAGGTTGGCCGCGTCCGCATCGCAGCTCTATTCCAAAAATCTGTTCTCGTTCCTCGAGACCATGATCGACAAGACCAACAAGACCCTCGCCATCCATTGGGATGACGAACTGGTCAAGGCAACCAATCTGACGCGTGATGGCCATGTGGTCCATCCGCAATTCCAGCCCAAAGAGGCAGCGGCTTCGGCCTGATGGAGGTTTTAATGGCGAGTGATTCACCACAACAGATCCTCGAAAAGGCACAAGCTGCCGCAACGGCTGCCAAACAGGCCGCAAGTGCTGCGCAGGCCTACGCTGACCAGCTTGCCAGTGCCGCAGGGGCTGCCGCCCACGCCGCCACGGGGGGAGCGATTGATCCTTTCGTGTTCCAGCTGGCCATTTTCGTGCTCGCGGTGTTTGTCGGCTATTACGTCGTCTGGTCCGTGACCCCGGCCCTGCATACGCCCCTGATGTCGGTGACCAATGCGATCTCCTCGGTGATTGTCGTTGGCGCCCTGCTGGCCGTGGGCGTCGATGCCGCCAAAGCGGGTGCGGAAGCGCCGCTCTATGCCCAGGGCTTCGGCTTTGTCGCGCTTGTGCTGGCCAGCGTGAATATCTTCGGCGGGTTCCTCGTCACCCAGCGGATGCTGGCCATGTACAAGAAGAAGGGCTGACGCCATGAATGCCAATATCGCGGCTCTGCTCTATCTGGTTTCCGGTGCCCTTTTCATCATGGCACTGCGCGGCCTCTCTTCTCCAGCCACATCGCGGCAGGGTAATTTCTACGGCATGATCGGCATGGCCATTGCCATGCTAACCACACTTGCGGTTGCCGCACCGACAACCCTGTCGGGCTGGAGCCTCTTGGTGCTCGGCCTGGCTGTCGGTGGCGGCGCGGGTGCCCTCGTGGCGCAACGCATTGCCATGACGGCCATGCCGCAGCTGGTGGCCTTCTTCCACTCGCTGGTCGGTCTGGCCGCCGTGATGGTGGCCGCAGGCGCGCTTTATGCCCCCCAAGCTTTCGGCATCGGTGCAGCCGGATCGATCAAGGCGGCCAGCCTTGTCGAAATGTCGCTGGGTGTGGCCATCGGCGCAATCACCTTTACCGGTTCGATCATCGCCTTCCTGAAACTCGACGGCCGGATGTCGGGCCGCCCGATCATGCTGCCGCAACGCCATGTGATCAATCTGGCTCTGGCCGGCGGCCTTGTCTTGCTGATCGTGCTGTTCGTGACAACCGAGAGCAAGCTCTTGTTCTGGGCCATCACGCTGGCCAGCTTCGTGCTGGGCGTGCTGATCATTATCCCGATCGGTGGCGCGGATATGCCGGTGGTGGTCTCGATGCTCAATTCCTATTCGGGTTGGGCCGCTGCAGGCATCGGCTTTACGCTCGGCAATATGGCCCTGATCATCACCGGTGCGCTGGTTGGATCCTCGGGCGCGATCCTGTCCTATATCATGTGCAAGGCGATGAACCGCTCCTTCATCTCGGTGATTCTCGGCGGCTTTGGCGGCGAGACGGGTGCCGCTGGCAGTGGTGAAGTCGAACAGCGTCCGGTCAAGCAGGGCTCGGCCGAGGATGCCGCCTTCATGATGATGAATGCCTCCAAAGTCATCATCGTGCCCGGTTACGGCATGGCTGTCGCACAGGCCCAACACGCCTTGCGCGAAATGGCCGATACGCTGAAAAAGAACGGCGTGGAAGTCAAATACGCCATTCATCCGGTAGCTGGCCGCATGCCCGGCCACATGAATGTGCTGCTGGCAGAAGCCAATGTGCCCTATGATGAAGTGTTCGAGCTGGAAGACATCAATTCCGAATTCGCCCAAGCCGATGTGGCATTCGTGATCGGGGCGAATGATGTGACCAATCCTTCGGCCAAGACCGACCCGCAGTCGCCGATTTTCGGCATGCCGGTCCTCGATGTCGAAAAGGCCAAGACCGTGCTGTTCATCAAACGCGGCATGGGTTCGGGCTATGCGGGCGTCGAGAACGAGCTGTTCTTCCGCGACAACACTCTGATGCTGTTTGCCGATGCGAAGAAGATGGTCGATGACATCGTTAAAGCGATGGCGCATTGACTGCAAAAATTCCCGAGAAAGAACAATGCCCGCCTGAACCGGCGGGCATTTTTTTAACTGTCTACGGCAATAAAACGCCATGCGGTGAGAATGCCGCGTCGTTATTTGACCCGTGTCAGTCCCGAACGGGCGACTGACTGGTTGCCATCGATGCCGATGGCGGTCTGGTAGGCTTCCACCGCCTTGGGCTTGTTGCCCATCCGCTCATGCACAAGCCCGAGACCGGCCCAGGCATCGGCATTGCGGTTGTTGAGGTTAAGGGCGGCATTGAAATCTTCCAGCGCCAGATCCAGCTTGTTCAGCTGCGTCAGGCACTGGCCACGCGCCAGATAGGGCGCAGCCACAAAAGGATTGCGGTCGATGGCGGCATCGAAATCATTGATGGCGGGCTGCCACTGGCCCTGCCGCTGATAGATGAGCCCGCGCGCATGCACCAGCTGTGCCGATTCGGGTTTCAGGCGGATCGCATAGTTCAGATCGGCCAGCGCCTCGTCAAAACGGTTCAGCGAGCGGTAGAGATTGGCACGGCCCAGATAAGCCGGGTCATAATTGGGGTTGGCGGCAATGGCATTGTTGAAATCGGTCATCGCCTGGTCGTTGCGGTTGGTTTGCCGCAAGGCGAGCGCGCGATTGGTGTAGGCCTCGGCGAAATTGGGGTTGAGCGCAATCGCTTGCGAGAAATCGGCAATCGCCTCTTTATACTGGCCAGTGCGGGCATAGACCGAACCGCGCGTATTGTAGGAGACAGGATTGTTCGGGCTTTTGGCCACCACCTCGGTCAGCGAGGCGATGTTGGCGGCATTGACCTCGGGATTGTCGTTCTGCACCTCGGCAATCCCGGACGAGCCGCTGCTGCCACGGGTCAGGGAGCCGATATTGATGCAGCCCGACACCATCAAGGCAGCCGCCGCTGTGGTGATCCACAATGGGGCCCTGGCCCATGCGCGGGTAGCGGGTGAACCGTTTACGGACGGGCCTTGATGCAATCCGACAGCCATGCCAGTCTCCTGTTCCATCAGCATAAAAGCGCCCTGCGGCCTATCACAGACCGGGGCGCCAGAACGTTTTATTTATAGTGCGGCTGGCCATGATAGGGCCAACCGTCAGGCAAAGCCTACGCTTACCACAGATGTGGTTTAGCGGACGGGCTTCGGCTTTGGCGCGGGAAGCAGGCCTTCGCGCTGCATCTTCTTGCGCGCGAGTTTGCGGGACCGGCGAACGGCCTCTGCCTTCTCACGGGCGCGCTTTTCAGATGGCTTTTCGTAATGGCCACGGAGCTTCATTTCGCGGAAGATGCCTTCACGTTGCATCTTCTTCTTCAAAGCCTTCAACGCCTGATCGACGTTGTTATCACGGACGAGAACCTGCACGTCGTTGTCCCAAAT
>CANFLM010000089.1 GCA_947447895.1 Hyphomicrobiales bacterium | reverse complement strand
GTCCCAGCTCCCGCCAGCACCAGTACCGGACCGTCGGTCACTTCGACCGCGCGGCGTTGTTCGGCATTCAGCCCGTCGAGATAGGGGGCGGCACCCGCCACCGAAGCGCGCGCCCGCGCAGCCAGACCACCGGGGCGCGGTGCGGGGGCGTCAAGATCGATCAACGGGTTAAAGGGACCAGACACAGAACCAGACTTGATGAGAACATTTCACGAATCTGCGCGCAAGATGCGGCAGAAACGTTGCTTTGTCGATGATTCAAATGCGAAAAAGATCAGATTATCCGGGCTATACCCACGCGAGACATCACCGGTGGCTTTTTATGGCCCAATCAATGGATATTGGGCCTGCCGCTTGCCTTGTGGGTGGGGAGACCCATCACCCGCCCCAGCTGTTCTGGCTTGGGCAGGGCCGAATGGGCGGCTTTCATCACCTGCAGATTGGTCAGGATGTCGGGCGGGAAGGGGCAGACCTTGCGCTCGCCCATATCCATATGCAGCGACAGGTTCTCCGAAGTGGCCGACAGCCAGCCTTCTTCGGCATGGCGCAATTCGCACCAGTAGTGGATGCGCTTCTCGTCATAATCGATCAGCTGCAAGGTGGTGCGCACCGGCATGTTGACCAGCAATTCGCGTTTGAACTGCACATGGGTTTCGGCCATGAAAATCGACCCGTTGCGCTGGCTCCGGTAGTCCGGGCCGAGGCCGAGGATCAGCAGGCTTTCATCGATCGCCCTGTCCATCACATGATGGTACCAGGCCATATTGAGATGGCCGTTGTTGTCGATCCACGCCGGCTCGATCCGCATCACCGAGGAGACGAAGGGCGCGAAAAAAAAGACATGGCCGGGTGCTTTGGTCGGCACGATCATTTCCTTTTGACGGAGCATCCCCACCTCAGTTGTGCCGATAGTCCGGTTTTCCCTTGCCGAGGGACGCGGACAGGCGCAGAATTTGGTGAGAAAAGCTTCTGACGAATATCACCAGTATCATGCGGGAATGTTTAACAGTTTGTTCAAATCGGACCGCCAAAATAAACTTCCGGGAAACGGGGTGATGGCACCCTCCGGTCCAGCGTCTTTGAAATAAGAAAGTTCAGTCACGATGTCACATCCAACAGATCCCTTAACCTGTGCCCGTCCTTCCGCTGCGACTGTCGAGACGGTGGTGACTGCGCTGTCGGAACGCTTTGCCAGCCGTGCGGCGACCGGACAGGCCGTGCGCGAACAGCATGGCCATACACGTACCTATCTGGTCACACAGGCTCCCGATATCGTGGTCTGGCCACACACCACCGAGGAAGTGGCGGAGATTGTGACCCTGTGCGCGGCCCACCGGATGCCGATCATCCCGTTCGGCACCGGCACCTCGCTGGAAGGCCATGTCAACGCGCCGATCGGCGGCGTCTGCATCGATCTGAGCCAGATGAACACGATTGTGGTCATCCATGCCGAGGATCTCGATTGCGTGGTCGGCCCCGGCGTGACGCGTAAAATGCTCAACGAGACCCTGCGCGACCAGGGCCTGTTTTTCCCGATCGATCCCGGGGCCGATGCCTCGATCGGCGGCATGGTGGCCACCCGAGCCTCGGGCACCAATGCGGTGCGTTACGGCACGATGAAGGACAATGTGCTGTCGCTGACGGTGGTGACGCCCGATGGGCGGATTGTCAAAACCGGTTCGCGCGCCAAAAAATCCTCGGCGGGCTATGACCTGACCCGTCTGTTTATCGGTTCCGAAGGCACGCTGGGCATCATTACCGAGATCACTTTGAAGCTTTACGGGATCCCCGAGGCGATTTCAGGCGGGATCTGCTCGTTCCCAAGCGTCAAAGCGGCATGCGATGCGGTGATCCTCACCATCCAGAGCGGGATACCGGTGGCGCGGATCGAATTGGCCGACCAGTTGCAGGTCAAGGCTTTCAACCTCTATTCCAAGCTCGGTCTGCCAGAAACGCCCCTGCTGTTTGTCGAATTCCACGGCACCGAAAGCGGCGTCAAGGAGCAGGCCGAACAATTCGGCGAGATTGTCACCGAATTCGGCGGCGGACCGTTCCAGTGGACGGCCAAGCCGGAGGAGCGCACCAAATTGTGGCAGGCGCGCCATGATGCCTATTGGGCCTCGTTCACGCTGCGCCCCGGGGCGCAAACGGTGGCCACCGATGTCTGCGTACCGATTTCGCGTCTGGCAGAATGTGTGGAGGCCACGCAGGTCGATATTGCCGAGACGGGGATTCCGGCCCCGATTGTCGGCCATGTCGGGGATGGCAATTTCCATCTCGGTCTGCTGTTTTTCCCCGATGACGAGGCCGAAATGGCCAAGGTCAAGCCGTTTCTCGAACGCCTGGTCAAACGCGCTTTGGCGATGGAAGGCACTTGCACCGGCGAACACGGGGTGGGCCAGCACAAGGTGAAATATATGGGCATGGAACATTCCGATGCCGCGCTCGACATCATGCGTGGTATCAAGGGTGTGATTGACCCTCTGGGCATCATGAATCCGGGCAAGGTACTGCCCGCCGCTTGAGGCGGGACACTTTGGAAACAAGCGGGAGCCGTTGAGTGCGTGATATTCTGACAGCCTTTGCTGCGGCAATGATCGTGCTGATTCTGGCGGCGCTTGTCGGCCCGATGATGGTCGACTGGAATGCCCAGCGGGCACTGGTCGAACGCGAATTGTCTGCGGTGCTGGGCCAGCGCGTCAGGGTTTCGGGCACCATCGATGTGCGGTTGCTGCCCACGCCGGTGCTCGATCTCAAAGGGGTCAGTTTCGGTGAATTGGCGGATCGTCCGGTGTTTTCGGCCGAAGGCTTGACCCTGGAAATCGCGCCGGCCTCACTGCTCAAAGGCGAGGTCCAGATCATCGATGCCCGGCTCGAGGCCGGACGGTTCGACCTGCGCTATGACAGGCAGGGCGGTTTGAGCCTGATGGCGGGCACCGGGGCCACCGGTCTCGCGCCGATTGCCACCGACCGTCCGGTGGCTGTCGAGCATTTCGCCATTACCCGCTCGACCCTGCTGGTCGATGACGGGATCGGAGGCTCCGGCTTTATCCTGACAGGATTGGAACTGGATGTTCAGGCTGCCACTCTGGCAGGGCCCTGGCGCATCAGCGGGCGCGGCGCGCTCGACGGACATCCGGTCGATCTGCGTCTGGCGACCTCGTCACCCGAAGCCGACGGCTCGGTGCGTCTCGGCCTGTCGGTCACCGAGCAGCGGGGCCGGTCCCTGGGTTTTGACGGGCGCTACTGGTCAGGGCAGAACAAGATCGATGGACAATTGACCATCAGCGCACGCTATGACCTGCAAACGGCCACAGGCAACGAAGCACGTCAATGGACGGCGACCACCCGTGTGGCGGGGCTGGGACGGCATTTCGACTTTGACGGCTTGGAGATCGATGGCGGTCCCGATACGGGGCTGAAAGCCAATGGTTCGGGGACTTTCGATCTGACCGGACAACCGCTGTTGCAGTTGGATCTGAGCAGCCGCACGCTTGATCTGGATTTTCCGGTGGCCGGCAAGGCCGGCGGGGCGCGTCTGCCCGAGATCATGAAGGCCTGGCTGGGGGCGTTGCAGCCTGCCAACGGAGCCGGTCGCTCACCCAGTCCTGTGACAACCCAGCTGCGCTACCAGACCCAGAGCCTGACGCTTGGCTCCGAAAGCCTGCGCGATCTGGCGCTGGGCCTCGAGATCGGACCGCGTGGCGGCAAACTGACCGAATTGAGCGTCGGCCTGCCCGGTCGCAGCCAGTTGAGTGCCAAAGGGGATATCGGAAAAGTGAGCGATCTGCGCTTCTCCGGTCCCGTCCAATGGCAGGTGGATGATCCCACCCGTTTTGCACAGTGGTTCTCGGGCCGATCCGGCGGGGGCGAGCAGGAGGGTGCGGCAGCCAAGGAGGCGGCAGCGTTCCGGCCTTTGGGATCACTGCGTAAAATCCAGTTCGATGGTGAGGTGACGCTGGAAACCGGCGTATTTGCCAGCCGCATCAAAATGCTGACGCTCGATCAATCGAGCCTTGCGGGCTTTGTCCGCTTTACCCCTGGCGATGGAATCCAGAGGCCGCGTCTTGAGGCGCAGATCGCCTCGGAGCGTCTCACGGTGGACGATCTGCCCGATCTGTCGCCGCTGGCACTGGCGCTTGGCTCGAGCGACCTTGTGCTGGCCATCGAGGCGCGCGCCATTCGGGTGGGCGGAGAAACCGCGACGGGCCGTTTGACAGCCAGTATTTTCGGGGATGCCAATGGTTTTCGGGTTGACCGGCTCGATTACAACGACGGCAACGAAACCCGCCTGACCGGCGGCGGCCGTTTGTCGGAGGAAGGGGGCACGCTATCCCTGCATATCGATGCCCGCCGGTTGAGGATGCTGGCCGCGCTGTTCGGCCGGTTCCTGCCGCCCGACCTGTCCCATGCCGTGTTGCGCCGGGCCGATGAATGGGTGCCTCTGTCGCTCGATCTGACGATCGACCAAGCCGCGTCGCGCGGGGCGCGCCAGCGTTTGAGCCTGTCGGGCCGTGCCGCCGGAACCCAGATCGCCATGACCGGCGACATGCCCGCGGCAAAAGGACTTGCTGGCTTCAAGGGCACGGTGTCGCTCGATCATTCCTCTTTCCCGGTGCTGCTGCGCCAGCTTGGTCTGGCCGTTCCGGTGCTCGTCGCGCCCGAGACGGGACGGATCGCTGCCGAAATCGATCTGGCCGCCTCCCGCTATGCGGTGCGCTTCCTGATGCCCAATATGACGCTTGCCGCCGATCTCGGCCGCCAGAATGGCGAGATGTCGGGTAAGATGGTCTTGAGCGGTGCCGATCTGGCACCTTTGGTGCAGTCTTTGGGGCTGTCGGGACAGTCCGGCAAGCCCTGGCCGGTTGAGCTGTCGGGGCCGATCCGGCTCGGCGAGGGTCGCTTCAGCTTCGGGCCCGTGACGGGATCGGTCGCCGGTGTGGCTCTGGGCGGTGAGTTGGCTATCCTGACCGAAGACAACCGCGTCGAAGGGACCTTGTTGCTGGACAGGCTGTCATTGACCGATATCCTGCCTTTGGCACTGGGGACTTTGGCGCCAGCCAGCCCGGGTTCGCTCTGGCCGAGTGCGCGCTTTGCGGCTGCTCCGACTGCCGCGGTGGACAGTTCGATCGCGCTGCGCCTCAAATCCTTCGATTTCGGCGCGGGTGTCGAGGCCAGGGATGCGGTGTTGCGGCTGACCCGCGACAATGACCAGTTCGGCCTTGCGCTGGAACAGGCCGCTCTGGCCGAAGGGCAGGCCAGCGGCCTGATGCGCGTCAAGCGCGAGGGGGGACGTGCGGGGGTGACCGCGCATCTGGCCCTGCGCAACAGCGATTGGACCACGCTGTCGGGCGTCGACAGCGGGCTGGCGGGGCGGGTCGATCTCGATCTCGATCTGGGGGCTGCAGGCGACAGCATTGCCGATCTGGTCAGTCATACCAGCGGTGCGGGCAAGCTGGTCTGGCGTGAGGGACGCATTGCCGCCCTTGATCCGGATGCCGTGCTGCGGGTGATTGCCGCCAATCATGCGATACCCGAGCCGTTGAGGTTGAAGGCCGAGCTTTTGCAGGAATTGAAAGCCACACCTTTCCGCTTCCGGCTGGCCGAGGCCCCTTTGACCGTCACAGACGGTCTGGCACGCCTGTCGCTGATCCATATGGCCGGGCAGGTCAATGAGGGCAGTGGGGTGCCGACCTTGCAGGCCAGTGGCCAGTTCGATCTGCGCAATCCGCAATGGGAGGCCAAGGCCAGCCTGCTGGTCCCCTCGCCTAAGGGCTGGAAGGGGCCGGCGCCCGAATTGCTCGTCCAGCTGCGTCAATCGGTCGGGGCGGCTGTCGAGCGCGACATCAATATTTCCGGGCTATTTGCCGCTTTGACCATGCGGGCGGTGGATGCCGAGGCCGAAAAACTGATCGACGGTCCCAAAAAGCAATAAAACGGCTCAGGCCGGATCGGATGCCGTTTGTTCGTCGCGATAGAAGGCCAGGACCGCCAGCCGCAAGGCCGATGACAGATTGGCGCTGGTGCGCTTGCTGTCGATGTCTGCGACCAGTGCCGCCAGACTGGTCCTGCGTTTGGCCGAGATGGCTTTCAACCCGTCCCAGAATTCTGGTTCCAGCGAGACGCTGGTGCTGTGTCCGGCAATGACAATGGAGCGTTTGCTGATGCCGCTCATGCCGGATCGGACGGGCTGCCGGTTTCGTCGCGCAGATGCGCATCCAGCTTGGACTTGTCCTGCAGGGCGCGGGTTTTTTCAAGAATACGCTGGGCTTTGGTGCGGCCAAAGGCCGCACGGTTGACCTCGGCCTGACGGTCTTGGTCCTCGCGGGCTTTGGCCCGTTTGAACTGGCGGAGATTGATGACGTCGGCTGTCATGCCGGGTCCCTTCCCAGATCAGGTCTTTTTGCGGAAGGCATCGAGGCTGACAACGGCTGCCGTACGATCGGCGTCCTCGTCTTTATCCGCAGCCTGTCCGGAACCGTCTTTAGAGGGGCCGTGCTGCGTGTCCTCGTCATTGTCGGGTTCGCTGTCCATGGCCATTTCGAATTTGAGGCCGAAATCCACCGATGGATCCCAAAATCCGGTCAGTGCATCGAAGGGCACATAGAGACGTTCGGGGACGCCGCCAAAGGACAGGCCGACCTCGAAAAAGTCATCGCCGACGCGCATGTCCCAGAACTGGTGCTGCAGGGCGATGGTGATTTCCTCGGGATGTTTGGCGCGCACATGGTCGGCAATCTTCACGCCCGGCATATCGGTGCGGAAGGTGATGAAGAAATGGTGATTGCCCGGCAGGCCGTTTTGGGCCGCATCGGTCAGCACGGTCTTGACCACGGAACGCAAGGCGTCCTGCACTAGCAGGTCGTAGCGGATCAGGTCATGGATGTTTTCATCATGGGTCATGGGCAAGCACTATAGTGAGTCGCAGGCAAATGTGGAGAGGGGCTTGATATCAACAGGCACGAATTGTCATGGCGCACATGTTTTAAGTGATTGTCGCACGGATAGAGAGAACTTCTCTATGTCGATATCACTCCGGGGCAATGTAAGCATGTCGCGCAGGTGGAAGAAAGTGGAGGTTTCTGTTGCCAGGCACCTCCGAGCCCCGCCTTACGCGGCTAAACGCAAGGACTTTGATTTCGGCACCAGCACCGCTTAAGCGGCGACAGCAACCGGAGCATAGTTGTCATTGGCAACTATAGAAAGGTCCGGTAACGGT
>CANFLM010000088.1 GCA_947447895.1 Hyphomicrobiales bacterium | reverse complement strand
CTCGCGGCCGGAATTGGGCATCGTGACCATCAAAACCATCGGATACAATCAGGACGGCACGATTGTTGTCAGTTTCAAGCGTACTTTGATGGTCTATCGTCAAGGGCAGGGGCCCGGAGGAACCTATCGGCCCGAGCCGAAACGAGGTTAACCGGCAAGCCACCTGGTTCGCTGTTGCGGTTTTCAATGATTGATTTGTATCAAAGCCCGTAGCGGCGGTCTGTGGAAGGATCTAGCTTATCTTTTAAAGGCGGGCTTGATGCCCGTTTCAAGCGTGGAGGCAAGATATGTCGATCAAGAATGTGCTGGTGATTGTTTCTGCCGCAGAAGAAGACAATGCCTGTTTGCGCTTGGCCTTTGCCGTTGCCGAACAGCATCAGGCCAAAGTGGCCGCTCTCTATGTCAAACCTGTCGTTGCCGTCTATTCGGACGGCATGGGTTTCGATATGACCCCCAGCATTATCGAGGCCCAGCAGACCTATCTGGATTCTGCGTCCAAAAAGGCCGAGGATGCGACCAAGGCGCAAGCTGCCAAGGCGCAATGCCAGATCGAATGGCGCTGCGAGGAAGGCGACGAGCAATTGGTTGCCGCCAGCCACGCCCATTATGCCGATCTGGTCCTGGCGACCCCCGATACCGCACGCGATCTTATGTTTGTGGCCGGTGTGCCGGTGATTGCCGTGCCCGCCCAGACGCCGCCCCAATCTCCCAAATCCATTCTGGTGGCATGGAACGGCTCGCGTGAATCGGCCCGCGCTGTGCGTGATGCCATGGATTTCCTGACGGCCGCCGAACAGGTGATCGTGGCGGTGATCGACCCTCCGGCCGGAAGCCGGATCGGCGAAGACATCGCCGCTCTGATCGCCAGCCATGGCGGCAAGGTCGATGTCCGCGAAATGCTGTCGGGCGGCCAGAACATCGGCTCTTTGCTGCTTAAGGAGGCCAAAGCCAACGGCGTTTCGATGATCGTGATGGGCGGCTACGGCCATTCGCGCTTCCGGGAATGGGTGCTGGGGGGCGTGACCGACCAGATTTTGTCCGATGCAGGCCTGCCGGTTCTCCTGTCGCACTGATGTTTTTTTGAAAACATTTCATAAGCGGGGTTTCGGCCCCGCTTTTTTGTTTTTCCCCTGCTGCATCGCAAAATCGCATATCAGCCCGTCTTTCTTATAATGGTGCACTGCACAAAAATACTTGGTCCCTCATTCAAGCTGTGACATAATCTTGACTTGAGGATTTGAGAGAGTGGAAACATGAGTAAAAGTTCTGGCAATAGCAGCGAAGCAGTCTGGAACACCAAATATGGTTCACGGCGGGTCCGGGTTGACCTGCCGACAATGCAGGAAGCCGTGTTTGCCGCTCAGGGTCTCACAGATGATCTGGAGGAACAGGTAGAAATTGCCGCCGCGTTGATCGGGGCGAGCGAGGAAGAGATCCGGGCAGAAATCGCCAGATCCAAGAATATCCGTCAGGTGAGAGTGCGCCCGCGCAGCCCGACCGATTTTCCGAGCGAACCGCGGACCTTTTTGGTCGAGCGCAAGGGTGTCCGGCGCTCGCTCATGAATTCATGACGGTTTGTGGCTTTTCGGACGGGCTTTCAGCTTCATTTCAATCAAATCCGCCTTTTCGCGCGGGACATTGCGGGTGATCTGAGCCCAACCCGGGGCATAGGACGGCGGCAGTTTGACGTCGGCCCCATACCACGCCGCCCCGCGCAAGGCGAAAGCGGGATCAACCAGATGCGGACGGCCAAAGGCTACCAGATCGGCCCGCGCTGCGGCGACAATCGTATGGGCCTGATCGATTGTCGTGATATTGCCGACGCACATGGTGGCGACATGCGCCTCGTTGCGGATCTGGTCCGAAAAGGGGGTCTGGAACATACGGCCATAGACAGGGCGTGACAGCGGTGCGGTTTGCCCCGTCGAGACATCGACCAGATCAACGCCGGCTTGCGCGAAATGGCGGGCAATTTCGACCGATTCCTCGTCGCTGATCCCGCCTTCCATCCAGTCGGTCGCCGAAATACGCACCGACATCGGCTTATGGGCCGGCCAGACGGCCCGCATCGCGGCAAAGACTTCCAGCGGAAAGCGCAGGCGGTTTTCGAGGCTGCCGCCGTAATTGTCCTTGCGCTGGTTGGTGACAGGCGACAGGAAACTGGCCAGCAGATAACCGTGCGCGGCGTGCATTTCCACCATATCGAAGCCGCAAGCCTCGGCCCGATGCACAGCGGCGACAAATTGGTCGCGCACCTCGTCCATATCGTCGCGGCTCATCTCGCGCGGGATCTGGCTTTCCGGGTAATAGGGCAGCGGGGAGGCCGAAACGAGCGGCCAGGCGCCTGTTTCCAGCGGCCTGTCCATCCCGTCCCACATCAGTTTCGAGGCCCCTTTGCGGCCGGCATGGCCCAATTGCAGGCAGATCTTGGCACCCGATTGCGTGTGGACGAAATCGACAACCCGCGTCCATGCCGCCTGCTGCTCGTCCGTCCAGAGGCCCGCGCAACCGGGGGTAATCCGGGCTTGTGCACTGACACAGGTCATTTCGGTAAAGATCAGTCCGACACCCCCCATAGCCCGCGACCCGTAATGGACCAGATGGAAATCGGTCAGCACGCCGTCCTGGGCCGCATACATGCACATCGGCGAGACCACGAGGCGGTTGGGCAGGGTCATATCGCGCAGGGATAAAGGCTGGAAGGCCGGGCTTTGCGGCTTATCGACATCAACATCATGCCCCAAAGCCTTGATCTGTTTGGCGAATGTCTTGTCGATCTGTTTGACGAAGTCAGGCGCCCGCAGGGCCAGATTGTCATAGGTGATCGATTTGGAGCGGGTCATCAGGCCGAAGGCGAATTGCACCGGATCGAAATCGAGGAAGCGTTTGACATGCTCGAACCAGACGAGGCTGACTTCCGCGGCATGCTGGGTTTTCTCGACCTCCTCGCGGCGGCCGGCTTCGAAATCGGCCAAGGCCTCTTTCATCCGGCCATGGCTGCGCTTGAGGCAATCATGCAGGCTGATCGCGTCTTCCATCGCCAGTTTGGTGCCCGAACCGATCGAGAAATGCGCCGTCGATTTGGCATCACCCAGCAGCACCACGCGGCCATCCATCGTGCAATGCTTGTTGCGGATGGTCGGAAACTGCCGCCAGATCGACCGGTTGGCGATCAGGCGATGGCCCTGCAACTCGTCTTTGAAGACGTTTTCGAGGAAGGCGGTGCTATCCTCCTGCGACATGGTTTCAAGCCCCGCCGCGGCAAAGGTCTCGGGATCGGTTTCCAGTACCCATGTCGAGCGGCCGGCTTCATATTGGTAGCAATGGGCGATGAACACGCCGAATTCTGTTTCCTTGAAATAGAACGTGAAGGCATCGAACGGGCGGGTCGACCCCATCCAGCAGAAGCGGTTGGGGCGCAAATCAACTTGCGTTCCGAAATGGCTGCGGTTGGCCTCGCGCAGCAAGGAGTTTAAACCGTCCGCCAGCACGACCAGATCGGCCTCGTCCCCGCCCGGCAGCGCGGTCAGTTCCTGCTCGAACGAGAGTTTTATGCCCAGTCCCGTGGCGCGCTCCTGCAACAGCATCAACAGGGTCTTGCGCGAACAGCCGCAGAAACCGTTGCCGCCGATCCGGAAATTCTCTCCCCTGATCTGGATGGCAATATCGTCCCAATAGGCAAAGGCCTTGGTGATCGCCTCGTAACTCTCGCGGTCGGCCTTCTGGAAATTGTCGAGGGTCTGGTCCGAAAATACCACGCCGAAGCCGAAAGTATCATCGGCTTTGTTGCGCTCGACCACGTGGATCTCGGCGTTCGGGAAGGATTTTTTGACAAGAATGGAGAAATAGAGTCCGGCAGGTCCGCCACCAATGACTTTAATGCGCATGACACTCTCCACCTTTAAAACCATTTGCAAAATAGTTTAATCTTAAAGTTTTTGGTGTGACAAGAGCGATTATGGCCAATTCAGAATTGGACGGAATTTAAACCCGTTGCGCCAGCACGATTACACCCTGTACCGGCACTTGCAGCTCGGTGCGCAGGGTTTCGTGGTTGAATATCTGGCAGTCAAATCCGCTTCTTTCCATCACTTGACGCAGATAGGGAGCGGTGTGGCTGTAGCGGCCGCTGGGGTTGAGCTGGTAGGATTTTGTTTCATCGAGCGAGATTTCGGTCGTGAAAATCAGCCAGCCACCCGGTTTGATGGTGGCATGAAAACGGGTGAACAGCTGTTCGATCGCCCCGAAATAGATCAGCGTGTCCATGCAGGCGATCAGATCATAGGGTGTTTCGACACTGGCCAGGAATGTGCCGATCTCGGCCTTGTGCAAAGCCTCATAAAGCCCGCGTTGGCGGGCGAGCTCGAGCATCGAGCCGGACAGGTCGACCCCGATCATCTCGCTGGCATAGGGCCGCAGGATCGGCGCGCATAGACCGGTGCCGCAACCGGCATCCAGCACAAGCAGATTTGCGCCGGTGCTGAAACGTTGTGCCATCATCTGCTCCAGCAAAGCCGGCCCGCGATAGTCGAGCTGGCTCAGCTTGCCTTCAAAATGATCGGCATATTCATCGAAGGTGACATTGACGTAATCTTCCGAGCAGCGCTCGGGGACTGCATCTCCGGCACCATGGCTCGAGCAGGCGGCATAGAGATGGGACGGAATCGGATTGTCCGGTTCGGCCTCTTTCCATTGCCGGTAGACGTCGGCAGCTTCGTCCAGCCGCCCCAGCACATAATAGGCCTTGCCGAGCAGATAGGGGGTGGTGGTCTCGCGCGGGGCCACGATATAGCCTGAACAATAGGTGCGCACGGCCTCGATCTGCATTTGCTGGCGCTCATACAGGGACGAGAGCAGGCGATAGGCTTCCTGCGATTGCGGCTCAAGCGTAATGGCGGTTTGATAGGCGTGTTCAGCCTCTTTGAATTGTGCCAGCCGGTCATGGGTCGCGCCCAGATTGATCCAGAGCAGCGCCTGGTTCGGTGCTTGGGCCACCGCGCGTTCAAACACCGCGACGGCCTCATCGAAGCGACCTTGGGCATTCAGGATGTTGCCCAGATTATTGGCCCAATCGACCCGCTCGCCGGTTGCCGCGACCGAGGCGCGCAGCAATTTGACGGCTTGCTCGTGCTGGCCGAGATGATGCAGCGCAATACCTAGAAAATGTTGACCCTCATGAAAGGCCGGGGAATCCGGCGAAATATCACCATACAACTCGACCGCGCTGACATAATCGCCTTCGGCATGCCGTTGAAGCGCGCGTTCGAACGCCAGCAGGGAGCTGTCGATGCTCCCGTCATCTGCCGTCGTCGTCAGGTCGTTGTGAGACACAAGATGGCCTGCTGCTGGTTGGCGCGTTTGAACTGTTGTGGTGAACGACTGGATCATAGCCCGTCTTTATTTCAACCTTTGACAGGGCGGGCAAGGCAGTTTGCATCGTAAAGGCGGGATTTTGGACCCACTTCATCCAACGAGGTTAATAGGGCAAAGGGTGCCATCAGCTAAAAAAACACCCTGCCTTTGGGGCAGGGTGCATGGCCGATCCGGTTTGAAAAGCGCTTCAGGCTTTCGAGCGGTTCTTTTCCAGCCAGGATTGCACCAGTTTGACGGTCTGGTCGACGCTGTCTGAATGCTCGCCCTTCAGGCGTGCCATGGTTTGCACCACCAGATCGACACGCTCGATGTTTTGTGCGCCGGCGGCCAGTGCGCGGGCCGCCGAGGAGGGCTTGGCCAGTCCTTGCGCGGCATTGGCATATTTTTTAAATGGCACCAGATCATCCGGATTGGCCCCGAGTTTGACGCAGAGCGCGTTGACCCAGGCATAGATGGCCTTCGATGCTTCCAGATCGGAATGGACCGCCTCCTTGATCGGGCGCATCTCATCGGCCTGGATGCAGCGGTAATTGCCGGTCAGCAGCATGGCCCATTTGGCCAGCGGCACAAACACCGAGTCATGCACCTTCAGTTTTACAGGCAGTTCGATCGGGCCGTCGCCGGCATCAAAGCGGGCGGCTTCGATATCATGCTGCAGATCGGCGAGGATCTGGTCAAAGGCGGGGTTGCCGAATTTGGCAACCTTGAAATTGGTCGGCAGGCTGACCTGCAGAATATTGGTTGGTTCCTCGGGCGGGCGGAAAGCCTGCGGATCCGGGCTGCACAGGGTCATGTTGTGCGGATCGAAATGCTGCCAGACGGTCGGATTCGTATAGCAATGTTTCAATGCATTGGCATCAATGCCCGGAATACGGGCCAGATAGGGCAGAGGGGGCATGTTCATGATCGACATGCATGGTTTGCCGGAGATGGCGATACGGTCCACCAGTTCACGCACACCGGGGGCGCGGTATTGCGGCTCCTGCATGGCCAGCGCGATCAGATCGTAATCAGCAGGCTGGGCGGCTTCAGGTGACAGGCCGGAAATATGGCCGGGCAAGGTGCGGGAGTCGACTTCCACCAGTCCGTCGCGCCCCTTGACGGGGATGCGGACGCGGATGCCCTCGTGATTGATCAAATCGGCTTCGGCCGGCAGACAGACCAGCGCGACATCATGTCCGCCCATCAGCATTTTGGTTGCCAGAAGCGAGCCGTATGAGGCCCCGAGAATCAGGATTTTGTAATGCTTGCTCATCATCCACCCTTGTGTTCCGTCTGATGCGGAGTGTGACCAGCCCCCTTTCGGGAGCTGGTCTATTGAAGTCGAGAGTGGTCAATTTGCGGGAAAAGTGCAACAGGCATTTGTGCAGGCCTCCCGATCAGCTTTTGCGGAGCCGCAGCCAGTTGGAAACGGTCAGCAAGCCGGCAATGATCAGGCCGATGGAATCGCTGTACTCGAAATTGCCGATCAGGAAGGCTGCCGAAACCCCCGCCATCACCCGCTCGAACAGACTGATCCGCGTTAAATAATAGCCGATGGCCGCGACACCCGACATGCCGATCACCACAAAGGCTTTGAATACGACTACGACCACTTCGACCCAATAGCCGTATTGCTCGGCAATCGCGCCGCCGGCCTGCAGCATCAGCGAGGGCTCGTAGACCGACATGAAGGGGATCAGAAAACCCGCCAGTGCCACGCGTGTGGCCTGCCAGCCGATCTCGTCGGGCGAGGCTTTGGCAATGGGGGCTGCCGCCAGTGCCGCCAGCGCGACAGGCGGGGTCAGATCGGCAATAATGCCGTAATAGAACACGAACATATGGCTGACGATCAGCGGCACACCGAGTTTCAGCAGCGCGGGCGCAGCCAGCGAGGCCGTGATGATATAGGTGGGAATAGTCGGCAGGCCGGTCCCCAGAATGATCGAGGTGACCATCACCAGCAGCAGGCACAGAAAGATTGAATCCTTGCCGAAGGACACGATGAAATTGCCCAACGTGGTTGCTGCTCCTGTCAGGGTCATGGTGCCGATCACGGTGCCGACAATGGCGCAGGCCAGACCGACGGGTAGGGCCTGTCTGGCGCCGT
>CANFLM010000087.1 GCA_947447895.1 Hyphomicrobiales bacterium | reverse complement strand
GTCGAGACGCATGGGAACGGTCGAGCGGCCCTATGAGCGGTTTCTGGTGCTCAACGGGCTGGATAGACCTGCTTTGCAGCTGGGGCGCGGTTACAAGCTGATTGCCGAATAAAGGCAGGACGCGAAAGTTTTACACACGCGTAACGCTCACACAAAGGCCGCAGGACCGCTGGGTTCGCGCTCCAGGAGAGCCCGTTTGAGCTTTTCCATCGCGCGGGTTTCGATCTGCCGCACCCGTTCCTTGGAAATGCCCATGTGATAGCCGAGCTGCTCGAGGGTAAAGCCCTCATCCGACAATTTGCGGAATTTCAGGATGGTGCGTTCGCGTTCCGAAAGGGCACTGAGGGCCGATTGCAGCCAGTGGCTGCGCCGTTCGGTATCAATCACCCTGCTGACCAGTTCGTCGGGCAAGGGCGAAGCATCGACCATCAGGTCGCCGCGCGTGGTGCCTTCCGATTCCTCGGAGTCGGAAATCGGCGCGTCGATCGATTGATCGGAACTGCCCAGCCGCATGTCCATCACCGCCACATCATTGCGTGACACTCCGATCGCTTCCGCGATCTTGGCGTGAATATCGATGGTCTTGTCGGACCCGGCCTCCTGGGTCAGACGGGCGCGCAATTTGCGCAGGTTGAAAAACAGGGCCTTCTGGGTCGAGCTGGTGCCGCCGCGGACAATCGACCAGTTCCTCAGGATATAGTCCTGGATCGAGGCCCGGATCCACCAGGTCGCATAGGTCGAGAAGCGGACATCCCGTTCGGGCTCGAACCGTGCGCCGGCTTCCAGCAGGCCGATATGGCCTTCCTGCACCAGATCGGACATCGACAGGCCGTAATGGCGGAACCGCGCCGCAATGCTGATGACCAGCCGCATATGGGCGGCAGCCAGTTGGTGCAAGGCCTCGACATTGCCGTTGTAGCGCCAGTCCTTGGCCAATTCGTGTTCGTTGTCACGGGTCAGAAACGGCGCGGACATCGCGCGTTTGACAAAGGAGCGCTTGACGTCGGAGCTGTGATCCATGAGGCGGCCTCCACAATGCCAGTATGCAATGGAGATTACGCGTTGCGGTTGCGGTTGGATCACCGGATGCGAAACCGCCGCAAGCCACAAAAAAACCCGGCACAAGGCCGGGTTTGTGATTGTCGGATACGGAGAACCGGATTAGGCGGCTTCAGCCTCGTCACCATCCTCTTCAGCCTCGGCTTCCACTTCGACTTCGGCAGCCTTGGTGCGCTTGGGTGACTTGGCCAGTTGGGCTTCGATCATTTTCAGGGCTTCGGGCTCGGTCACCTTGTGGGCTGCGGCAATTTCACGGACCATCCGGTCAAGGGCAGCCTCGTAAAGCTGGCGCTCGGAATAGGACTGCTCGGGCTGGGCCTCGGACCGGTGCAGATCGCGCACCACTTCGGCAATCGAGACCAGATCGCCGGAATTGATCTTGGCTTCATATTCCTGGGCGCGCCGGGACCACATGGTGCGCTTGATGCGCGCGCGACCGGCAATGGTCTCGAGCGAACGGGCCAGCACATCATCCTCTGCCAGTTTGCGCATGCCGACGCTCGCCGCCTTGGCGGTCGGTACCCGGAGGGTCATCTTGTCTTTCTCAAACAGGATCACAAACAATTCCAGCTTGAAACCGGCCACTTCCTGCTCTTCAATCGCGATGATGGTTCCAACGCCATGGGCCGGATACACAACGGATTCACCGGTCTTATACCCCTGACGCTGGGTGGTTTTTTTGGCAGTCGTCATAATATGTTTACTCTCCGAAGTCGGACATGAGCGCCACAAAAGGATAGGATGCTGATCACACCATTTGTGAGACGAGATCTGTTAGTCAGGTTCGCTGTTGGTTTCAGGCTCACGGGTTAGGCCCGCCCGCTCCCCGTACCAACAAGCGTCCAATGCCGGATCGTGGCGGGGCACAATCAGACAAAAGGCGTCAAAAGCCCTCGCGGGCATGGTCCGTGGAGTGAAGCCGGAAGAAACCTCTGAAGAACGATCCCAAAAGAGAAAGCCACAATAGCAGAAAAATTCACATATTTCAAAGGTAAAGCGATTCATGCCACGGGGCTGGGGAAATCCCGCAAACAAAACCCGCCCGAACAAGGCGGGCGGGACGGGTAGTGCTGGCCTATCGGGGAAGCCTGTCGGGCGTTCCGGATCGGGTGATCAATCCCCTTGCCCGGGCTCCGGCGAGAAGTATTTTGCCAGCTTGCCTTCTTCGCCGTCATGCTCTTTGGCATCGTTTGGCGAAGCGCGCTTGATGGTGATGTTGGGCCAGGTCTTGGCGTAATCGGCATTCAGTTTCAGCCAGTTTTCCAGACCCGGCTCGGTGTCCGGCTTGATGGCTTCTGCAGGACATTCGGGTTCGCAGACACCGCAATCAATACATTCGTCCGGATGGATCACCAGCATATTGTCGCCCTCGTAGAAACAATCGACAGGGCAGACTTCCACGCAGTCCATATATTTGCACTTGATGCAGTTTTCGACGACGACATAGGTCATCGGTGTCTCCATAAATCCGGTGGACGAATGGTGAGTGTGCTAAACCCTTTGGCGTCGGGGTGCAAGCATTGGCTGGCATCAACGCCGGTTTTTTGAGAAAGAACGTGCGGCAGGAGAAGAATGATCCTTCCAACGGCCTTCGGCGGAGGATTTTGTTCTCGGTGTGCTGTCGAGCCGCTCGAACAACCCGCTCGCCTCGCTGGCCGAACCGCGTTTGTCCGCCACTGACAGCACCGAGACCACTTCGGTGGCGTGCGGCAGGGCCAGGGTCAGCACATCTCCGACCGCCAGAGCGCGGTCAGGTTTGGTTTCGCGGTTGCCATTGAGACGCACCCGGCCTTTGCCGATCAATTCAAGCGCGACAGAGCGGGTTTTGACAAAGCGGGCATAGACGAGCCATTTGTCGAGCCGTTGCCGGTCCTCGCCGTCCTCTGTGTCCTCAAACGGGGGCTTTGCGCGTCCCATCCCTTCACACCCGGTCGTTTGAACGCCCGATCAGGACTTTTTGGTTTCCATCTGCTCTTTGAGAGCCAGCAATTTGGCAAAGGGCGAATTGGGATCGGGGGCCTTGTCGCGGGCCTGGCTGCGGGGCTGATCCTGCCAGCTGGTCGCCGGACGCGATTTGCCGCCATCCGGACGGTTGCCGCCTTTGTAACGGCCTGCCCCGCGTCCACCTTCCGAGCGTCCACCTTCGGGACGCCCACCCTCGCGGGCTTCGCCGGAATGGGCGGGCTTGCCGTGTTTGGGGCGGTTGCGTTCGAAACGGGGCTTGGTTTCGCCGTCTTGGGCGGGCTTGCCGTGTTTGGGGCGGTTGCGTTCGAAACGGGGCTTGGTTTCGCCGTCTTGGGCCGGGGTCGCATCACCCGCAGGACGCTGGTGGCGCTGGTGCTGGCGCTGCGGACGCTGGTGCTGGCGTTGCTGCCGCCAGACCTCGATCTCGACAGGCTCGGCCGCCACTTCAGCCAAGATCTCTGCGGCCGGTTCGGATTCAGCCGGCGCGTCAGTGTCGTCGGAGACAGACACTGACGCTTCAGGTTCTTCATGAGCCACAGGTTCAGGAGCAACCGCTTCGGCAGTTTGTTCCGCAGGAGCTTCAACTGGCGCTTCCGCCGTTTCCACCTCGGAGGCCGCGGCCTCTGTCACAGAGACAGGCTCGGTGGCGGCAAGGCCGACCAGGGGCTTGGTGATGGCGGGGCCGGTGCGGCGATCCATCACATAGCCGAGCGAGCGCAGGATGGTGGCGAAATCCTCGCCGGCACAGCCGCAGAGCGAGGTCATCGCAGTGGTCACAACAAAGCCGTCACCATCGGCCGTGCCGACAGGCGGCTCACCGGCCGTCAGGCCCGGACGGTACTGGATGGCCGGACGGATCAGATCAGCCAGACGTTCCAGAATATCGACGCGCACCGCGCGGGTGCCGCAGACGCGGAAACCTGCCGCGCGGTAGAGGTCTTTCATCACCTGCTCGTCGACCGGGATCGAGGTGCGGCCCGAATGGGCCAGATGCAGGATGTCATCGAGACCATGCACCTCGCCGCTGGTCTGCTTGAGGGCCCAGAGCTGGGCCGCCAGCGAGCGCGGTGCGGGTTTGAGCAAAGCCGGCAAAGTCAGGTGATAGGCTCCGAAACGCACCCCCATGGCGCGCAGGGCGGCACGGTCGGTCTGTTCCAGGACTTTGACGTCATCGGCCACTTTGGTGCGGTCGAGCACGCCGAGGGCTTCGGCGATCTGGAATGCGATGCCACGGGCAATGCCGGTCAGGCCTTCTGCCGCTTCCAGAACCTGTAAAGGTCCGAGCAGCTTGGTGATATGGGCTTTCAGCCAGTTCTGCAGGCGCAGCTCGACCTGTTCGCGGCTGCCGCCCGCCAGATGCTCGTCAGCCAGCAAGCGGATTTGCGGTTCGAGGATCTTGTCGCCTGCCGAAATGCGGGCAATCACTTCGCCGAGCCAGCGGATCGAACCGTCATGGGCCAGCGCGAAGGCTTCATCCACGCCGTTGATGACGCGTTGGGCCCTGTTCTCGAATTCCTGCACAAGGGATTTGGCGGCTGTGGCGCGTAAGGCCTTGGCCTCGGTGCCGCCCGCTTCGGGATCCGGGACAAATTGAAAACCTTGCAAACGACCAATCACGTGACCTTCGACCGTCACATCACCCGTTGCCGATATATCCGCTTCAAGCATTGCATTCTCTCTCAGTCGGCGCATGAGCATACTGGTGCGCCGATCCACAAATCGTTGTGTCAGCCGCTCGTGTAAAGCATCTGACAGACTGTCCTCTACCCGACGAGTGATCTCCTGCCAATGGGCTGGATCTGCAAGCCAGTCGGGCCTTTGTGCCATAAAAGTCCACGTGCGAACATGGGCAATTCGTGTTGACAGCGTATCGATGTCGCCATCCACCCGATCAACCTCGGCCAGCCGGGCGGCAAACCAGTCATTCTTGACGCGCCCGTGCTGGATCAGTTGTTTGTAGATTGTCCCGATCAATTCGGCATGAATATGGGGTGAAACCCTGCGATAATCGGGAATTTGGCACAGGCCCCACAATTTTTCGACCCCGGCCCGCCCAACAGCCGTCTTCAAAATCTGCGGATCGCGCGACAGATATTCGAGCGCCAGCAGATCCTCCGACACGGGAGCCGCTTCCAGACCGGGCTCGTTTGGCGGCTGTTCGAGGGAGGCAATGAGCTGTGCAACAGAACGATAATCAAGATCAGCGTTGCGCCATTGCAACACATCGAGCGGCTCGAACTGGTGGTTTTCAAGGGAATCGATCAATTCCGGATCGAAATCATCACAGCGTCCGGTGGTTCCGAATGTGCCGTCGCGCATATAACGCCCGGCGCGTCCGGCAATCTGGCCGAATTCGGACGGGGTCAGCCAGCGGTTGCGGCGCCCGTCGAATTTGCGCGAGGCGGCAAAGGCGACGTGATTGACATCAAGGTTCAGCCCCATGCCGATGGCATCGGTGGCCACCAGATAATCGACCTCGCCAGACTGGTATAATTCGACCTGTGCATTGCGGGTGCGCGGGGACAGGGCGCCGAGCACCACGGCTGCCCCGCCGCGCTGGCGACGGATCAGTTCGGCAACCGCATAGACCTCCTCGGCAGAAAAGGCGACGATGGCCGAACGGCGCGGCAGCCGCGTCAGCTTCATGTCTCCTGCATAGGTGAGTTGCGACAGGCGCGGCCTGATGGTGACGTAACAGCCCGGAATCAGCTGCTCGATCAGGGGCCGCATGGTTTCCGCGCCGATCAGCAGCGTCTCGCTGCGCCCGCGCATGTTCAGCAACCGGTCGGTGAACACATGGCCGCGTTCGAGATCGCCGGCGAGCTGGATTTCATCGATGGCAACGAAGGGCAGGTCGAGATCCTGCGGCATGGCCTCGACGGTGGCGACCCAATAGCGGGCATTGGGCGGTTTGATTTTCTCCTCGCCCGTCACCAGCGCCACTGCCTGAGCGCCGGCGCGATCGACCAGCCGCCCATAGACCTCGCGCGCCAGCAGCCTGAGCGGCAGGCCGATCAAGCCGCCGCCATGCGCCAGCATCCGCTCGATCGCGTAATGCGTCTTGCCCGTATTGGTGGGACCCAGGACGGCAGTGACGCCGCGGGCGCGCTGGTTGACGGGAAGGGGGCGGGGCATTTCGGCTTCTCGGCGGGGGGGATGGGCAGGATTGTCGACAGCTAGTTTTTGATGATTTCCTGAACCGGTTGCGGATCAGGAGCAACCTGGTCGGCCGGGATCGCTCCGAACCGTGTCGCTTCGATTTCCAGCGGTCCTACCATGGTTTTCACGTAAATCCGCAGAGGAACCAGCGCACGGGTGCCCGGCACCAGCGCCAGCCAGGTTTCTATGTCGCGGTTTTCTTCCATAAAGGCAATCACCGGACGGTTGGCGCGATGGCCGGAAATCGGTTTGTAACGGACCGCGCAGACCAGGACCTGCCCTTCAAAGCCCGGCATCTTGACCTGTTTGGTCGATTTGTAGCTTAGAATGATGTCGAAGCGGCCAACGCCGTCGAACAGCGGCAAAGTGCGGTTGCAGCTGTTGGTGTCGAGCGTGGATCCGCGCATCGCCTGCAAAAACACAAGGGCTCCGACCGGATCGACCACATTGCGCATATGCGCCTCCTGCACCGGAACGCGGTCGTCGCGCGGTGTCAGAGGCGGATCGATCATAATCTTGCTGATATTGCCACCCGCCAGCGTCATCCGCAGGTTGAATTCGCCCTTGCTGTTGCGGAAGCTCAAACCGTGGGAGGTCGGCATAATCCGCGATCCGCTGGCCGATCCCATCGACCAGCCCTCGCCGGAAGCCCCCGCCAGCCAGCCGATCAAGCCGCTTCCCTTGGCGTTCAGGTTGATCCGGTATTGGCCGCCGCCCAGATCGCCGGACAATTGGGCATTGCCGACCGTCAGATCCAGCAGGCTGATGCGGTAATCGATCTCCAGCGGGGCGCCGAGTTTGCGGTTGGTGAACTGGAAAGCGGCTTCGGCACTTCCCGTAAGGACAGCGAGGGCCAGCCCAAGGCCAATCCCAAGGCCTATCCACAGGCTGTGTCGCGCAAAACCGCGCTCGATCGGATGTATGGGCTGTGGAGAACAGGGCTGCATGTGGATCAAAGCCTTATCGGGCAGGTCGCGTGTCACTCTTTGAGCAGGAGATTGTGTTTTTTTAACTGATTTGCAGCCAGATGTCGCTCCATGACTTGACGTTGCCCCCCTTCCTCCCCTATAGACCCACATCTTCCGAAAATATTGTCATTCTCGGTGGGCTCGTCATTCGGTCACGGATCATCGGGCTATCGGGGAAGACGGATCGGAAATCAGAATTCATGTTGACGTTAGACGCTCTAAATAAAGGAATACCATCATGGCTCGCCGTTGCGAATTGACGGGAAAAGCCGTCCTGAGCGGTAATCTTGTTAGCCACTCAAACCGCAAGACCAAGCGGCGCTTCCTGCCGAATCTGTGCAATGTCACATTG
>CANFLM010000086.1 GCA_947447895.1 Hyphomicrobiales bacterium | reverse complement strand
TTATCGCTGGTTTGAACAACAAAAAGACATACGGCGATGATCTGGTAAAAATGGATAAAGGGCGTAACCATGGCTGAGTCAGCGGCTGAAGTCGAACTCCACGAAGACAGTGCCTATCAGCTGTTGAGCGGCACGCAGAAGTGCGCCATCGTCATGCTGCTGCTCGGTGAGGATGAAGCCGCCGAAATTCTCAAAAACCTGTCTCCGCGTGAAGTGCAGCAGCTCGGCAGCGCCATGTATTCGGTGGCCGATCTCGACCAGCGCACCGTCAATCTGGTGCTGGACGAATTTCTCGACATCATGAAAGCCCAGACCAGCATCGGTCTCGGTGCCGATGCCTATATCCGCCGCGTGCTGACCAAGGCGCTCGGCGAGGACAAGGCCGGCAGCATCATCACGCGTATCGCGCCGTCCAGCGGCTCGAAGGGCATTGAAATTCTCGACTGGATGGACGCCCGCTCGATCGCCGAAATGATCGAGGGCGAACATCCGCAGATCATCGGTCTGATTGTTGCCCATCTCGATTTCGCGGTGGCCGCCGACGTGCTCGTGCAATTGCCCGAAGCCCTGCAGCACGAGGTGATCCAGCGTGTGGCCACACTGGATTCGGTGCAGCCGGAAGCCATTGCCCAGCTCGAACGGGTCATGCAGATGCGCTTCCAGGCCTCGACATCGCTGCGCGCCTCCAAAGTGGGCGGCATCAAGGCCGCCGCCAAGATCATGAACTTTACCCAGACACCGGTCGAACAGCGCATCATGAAGGCCTTGCTGAAGGTCGACAAAAACCTGATGACCAGTATCCAGGACAGCATGTTCGTGTTCGAAAACCTCATCATGGTCGACGAAAAGAATCTCGGTGTCCTCATGCGGAACGTCGATCCCGAAAATCTGGCTGTGGCCCTCAAGGGGGCGGACGAGCGCCTGCGCGACAAGATCCTCGGATCCATGTCGGCCCGTGCGGCAGCGGCCATCGTCGACGAAATCGAGGCCAAGGGCCCGATGCGCGTCACCGAAGTGCAGGAAGCCCAGAAGCAGATCATTGCGGTTGCCCGCCGCCTGTCGGATGCGGGTCAGATGGTCCTAGCAGGCCGAGGCGACGACTATGTCTGATCAGTCGACACGCCGGGTTCGTATCGACGAAGTGTCTGGCCTGTTCAAACGGGATGGCGCCTTCGTCGAAACAAGCCATGGCGGTCGCCAGAAAGACGGCAATTTCGTGCCGTGGGGTCGCGCCAATTTCCGCGAAGTTGTCCCCGAACTTCCCCCGCCTTCCGACCCCGAGCCGTCTGGCGAGGCAGTGCAGCAATCCGAAGAGGCCCAGGCCGAGCAGGCCGCCAAGGAAGCCGCGATGCTTGCGGCTGCTGAAGCCGCTGCCGCCGCACCTCCGCCACCCCCTCCGCCTCCGCCTGTCGAACAGGATCCACCTCCCTCTGCCGACGAGATTCTGGCCGCCATCGAGGCTGCCCGCGAGGAAGGCCGCGCCAATGGCTATGCGCAGGGCCTTGCCGCCGCCCGTCAGGAATTGAGCGAAGCCGTGCTGGCCCTGCGTTCGATGGAATCCGAGCTGGTATTCCAGGCCGACGAAGCGCGCCAGCAGGCGGCCAATATGATGGCACAGCATGTGCGCCGCATTGCCCAGGATCTGGCAGGGACTGTGTTTGCCGAAATTCCGCAGGAATTCATCGAGCGCATCCGCCGCGCTGCCGATCTGTTCATCCGTGCCAATACCGAATTTACCATTTCGATTTCCCGCCACGATGCCAAGGCTTTGACCGATGCTCTGGCGGGTGATGAAGTGTTTGCATCGATCCGCGTGGTCGCAGACCCCGATATGATGCGTGGCGCCTTCCGCCTGTCTTCCCGTGATCTCGAAGTCGAGGACACCCCGCTGATCGAGGGCGGGGAAGAGGAATAAGGCATGACCCAGGCGATCAAGCATCTGGAGCGTTCACTGTCGGCGATCCGTTCCGAGCGGGTGATCCATGCCGTCGGTCGCGTCAAACGCTTTGACGGCCAGATCATCCATGCCAGCGCCTTTCCGGCCTCGGTGGGCCAGGAATGCCGGATCTATCTGGATGACGGCTCGTGGGCCGAGGCTGAAGTCATTGGTTTTCTTGATGAATATACCGTTCTGGTCCTGACCGGCGGCAAGGGCGCGATTGTGGCCGGCGCAAGGGTCGAAACCGTCAAACGGGTCGATCTGGTGCCGTGCGGCGACGGGCTTTTGGGCCGCGTGTTCGATGGCGCCGGCAATGCGCTGGACGGCATGGAAGCCCCGGTATTGCGCGAAAAATGGCCGTTGCGCGGCGAGCGGGTCAATCCCTTGCGTCGCCGTCCGGTCAAACAGGCTCTGGATACCGGTGTGCGGGCAATGAATGCCCTGCTGACCGTCGGTGTAGGCCAACGTATCGGCATTATTGCAGGATCGGGTGTCGGAAAATCCTCGCTCTTGTCGACGATTGCCCGTTATACCACCGCCGAAGTGGTGGTGATCGGGTTGATCGGCGAGCGCGGACGCGAAGTGTCGGGCTTTGTCGAGGAATTGCAGCAATCGCCGTCGTTTGCCCATACAATTATGGTTGCGGTGCCCGCCGACCAGTCACCGGTGCTGCGTATCCGCGGCGTCTATCGTGCCACAGCCTATGCCGAATATTTCCGCGCCCGCGGCAAGAATACCCTGTTGATGATCGACAGTCTGACCCGCGTGGCCCATGCCCAACGCGAATTGGGGCTGGCTCTGGGGGAGCATCCGACGGCCAAAGGCTATCCGCCTTCCGTGATCTCGTTGATCGGCAGCCTGCTCGAGCGTGCGGGTCTGGACGGCGACACCGGCGGCAGTGTCACCGCGATCTATACGGTTCTGGCCGATGGCGACGACACGACCAATGATCCGGTTGTCGATACCTCGCGCGCTATTCTGGACGGTCATATCGTGCTGTCGCGCCGTCAGGCCGAGCAGGGGATCTACCCCGCTATCGATCTCGGGGCCTCGATCAGCCGCACCATGACCGATTGCGTGTCCCCCGGGCAGATGACCCGCGCCCGCAAATTCCGCCGTTTGCTCAGTTTGTGGGAGCAGAACCGCGATCTTGTGTTGTTGGGCGGCTACCAGACCGGTCAGGATCCCGAACTCGATCAGGCCTTTGCGCTCTATCCGCAATTGTTGAGCTTCATCACCCAATCCATGCACGAACGCAGCGGGCTTGTCGAAAGCGAAGCCCGTCTGCAAGCCCTGTTCCCGTGAGGAGGGCTGAATGAATTCGCGCCGTGTAAAATTATATTCGATCAAGAAAAACATCGAATTGCTTGGCTTCCGCCGCGAGGCCGACCAGCTCAAGAGCGAACTTGACCGTTTGAACAAGCGCATCGAGCAGGTCGCGGAGCTTGAAACCGGCTACAAGCAGCAATTGGCCATGCCGGAAATGAGCGCGACCGAATATATGACCATCATCGATATTTTCCATCGACTGTCGGAACGCCGAAGGCTCGACCAAGCCCGTTACGACATGCTGGAAACCGAACGCGCGCGCCTGACCGGGATCGTTATCAGCAAGAAGCGCGAGGTCGAGAAACTCGAGGATCAGGCCAAAGCCATGGCCATTCAGGAACGTGAGGAAAAGCAGGAAATGGCGGACAAAATGATGCCCGCGCCGCGTCCCCGCTAACGGGGAAAAACGGGGCAGGGCATTGAAATTGCGGCAGCAAATTGCTTGCCGCGATGCGTATCAGGTGTGGCACAAAAATTGCAATATAATTGCGAATTGTTTGTGTTTCTTAGTGGGGTGTTTCGTGGTTCAGAGCGTAACAGGGCAGGCAGGGGCGGCGGCAGCGGTGGATACAACCGTGAGCGATGCCGTGTCTGCGCCATCATCGGCCGGAGCTGGTTCGCTGTTCGATCTGACCGGCTTGCTGGATACGGTGTCGGCCAATGTCGAGCTGTCCGGCGTGCCGGCCACCGATGCGCCTCCTGCCGCGCTGGCTGTGGCCGCGCTGACAGCCAATCCGTCGCTGGTCGCCGCGGCTGTGTCCAAGCCGCTGGATATCACCTCCCTGTCATCGGTTGATGCCGGGCTGGCTTCATTGCTGATGCTCAAGCAAACCGTTTCGAAAGGTTTGATGGCCAGTGCCGAGGCGAAATTGCCGACCTCAGGCCCTGCCGCCGATCTGGCCAACATCACGCTGACCCTCAAATTCAACAACCGCACGCCGGAAATGGCTCCACTGGTGCAGCCTGTCGAGGTGACCGCTGTGGCTCCGACAGTCGGAAGCGAGGCTTTGGCTTTGCCTGTGGACGGCACGGCTCAGGAGCCGTTAGCAGCCGGGTCCGTTGCACCTGTTTCTGATGAACATGGTGTTCCGGCGGTGGATGGAGACATCCTCCAGACCGCTGCTGTCCCGGTTGACGGTGCGCCTGTCGGAACTGATATATCGGTTCAACCGGTCAGCCTTGACCCGGAGACTGTCGATCCTGCCCTGACCCAACCCGATGGGGTTGATGCGATCGCTCCGGTTGCAGGCCATAAAGATGTGACTGTCGTCCCTGCCAATAGTGATCAGTCTGTGGCCGTGACGCCATCTGATCTGGCAGAGCCTCTTCAAGCTGCTGATCTGGCATCGGCAAACACGAAACTGGTGCGCCAGGACAATGGTTCTGATGGCGGCTTCAAATTTGCTCTGGTGCAAACCGAGCAGGCGCAAAGCCTCGATCCTTCCGTCAAACTGCCGGAGAGCAATGGACTTGGTGTGTTGAACGTCAAACCGGATGAAACCGGTCTGGCCAGCGGGCAGGACCAATCGGTTCTGGCGGCTCTCGCCGATGGCACCAAGGGCCTCGCTCCGGTTGGTCATTCCTCTGCTGTGACGCCTGCAACCATCCAGACTCCGACAGAATTGTCCGCTGTGTCTGCGCTGGCCCAAGCCGCCGGACTGAAAGTATCTCTGGCTTCGCAGCCTGTCACAGGCCAGAAGGCAGAGATGTCCCCCGCCACGGGCTTGTCAGACACGGGTATCGTATCCACACAAAGCACAGATGATCCTGCCAAAGTGCAGGACATCCCGACCCCTCTTGTCGGGCAGCCCGTGATCACGGATGCCGCGGTGGTGCAGCAGCAGGCTGTTCTTGTCGCCCAAACCCAGGTTCAACCTCTTTCACACCAGGTTGGTACCGGGCAGACTGTTCCGACTTCCGTTACACGCGAGACCGGCCTTGCATCGGTATCCGCCCCTGGCGCGTCCCGCAAGCCGCTCGGTGCCTCGGGCACCATGCCGCGCGATGGGGCAATGGTTGACAGCAATGCCGCAGCCCTCGCCTCGGATCAGCAGAATATCCAGCAAATCCAGCAGCGCGATGCCGATAGCCGCGATACGTCCGACCAACAGGCGGGCAATCGTCAGGCTGATCATCAGTTGGCCGACCGGCGCAATGACGAGGCGCAGGCTGTCAAAGCCAAGGCTGCCGATGTTGCAACCTCAAGCGAGAACGGCTCGAGCCATTCCGACCAGTCCGCCAATCAGGGATCGCAGAGTAAAGCGGATCAGGGGCAGGGATTGGCCCATGATGCTTCAGGTTCTGTCAGCTCGGGTGGTTTTGTCGCAGATGAGTCTGCAGGCATGGCGGGCGTGCAGGCGGGTGGTCTGGTCTCTGGCTCCTTGACCTCGAAGGCCATTCTGACGGTGCAATATGCGCTGAGCGGCTCTTCGGCAGGACGCACGGGGCCTGCAACGGCCGCAGAAATGCGCTTCCAGTCGCTCGGCCAGCAAGTGCTGACGGCCTTGCGCAACAATGCCCAGGAGATTGAACTCACCCTCAACCCATCGCAATTGGGGCAGGTGATTTTGAAGCTGAATGTGGACGGTTCAAAAGTCCGTGTCAGTGCCAAGACCGAAAGCAAAATGACGGATGAGGCTTTGAAAGCGGGTGAGGAGGGGTTGAAAACCTCTTTGCTGGCCCAGGGCTTTGTTCTGGACGGGTTTGATGTTTCCCATGATGACGACCGGCGTCGGGCTCCCAAAGCGGAGTCGGAGGGGGCTGCAGTCGCTCAATCAACCGATGGTGAAGCATTTTCGATCGACCTCATAGCGTGATGCGAGGATACAATGGCTGAAGCCGCTGCAGAAGAACCAAAGAAAAAACCCCCCATCGTCAAGATCATCTTGTTCGTTGTGGGTGGTCTGTTGCTCGTCGGCCTCGGGGCCGGAGCAGGGCTGTTCTACGTCAAGATGACGGCGCCTCCGGTCGAAGAAAATCCGCTGGCGATCGTCATTGACAAGAGTGCTGCCGCTGCTCCTGCGGGTGATGCCCATGGCAAACCTGCCGCAGGTGCACCTGCCGCTGATGCCCATGGCAAGCCTGCCGGTGGTGATGGCCATGGCGGCGGCGACAAAAAGGATGCAGGCCCTCCCGGTAAAGCAGTGCCTTCGACCGAGCAATTCGCCACCACCTATTTCGAATTTCCCGGCAACTTCACCACCAATCTGCGCGGTTCCAAACGCTTTGTGCAGTTGAGCCTCGGTCTGTCGACCCAGTATGACAAGGCCGTGATCGAAAACGCCCAGAAGCATGAAGTGGCGATCCGCGGTGAAATCCTGGCGATGCTCGCCGACCAGACCGAAGCCGATATGGTTGGCATTGCCAACCGCAGGAAGCTTCAGGATATGTTCAAGGACACCATCAACAAGGTGCTGACCGAACGCGCAGGCTTTGGCGGTATCGAGAGTGTGTTTATTACAGCCCTCGTGTTGCAGTAATTCAGATGGCCAATACCAGAAAACTCAGCAGTGAAGAGGTGACGGCGCTTCTCGAAGGGCTCCAGAGCGGAGCTTTCGAGGCAGCGAAGCCGCCCAAGGTCGAATATGAAGCCTATCAATTCGGGGGATCCAACCTCGAATTGCTGGGTGACTTGTCGACGCTTCGGCTGATCAATGCCCGTCTGGGTCGACAGATGCGCAATGTGTTGATGCCCATGCTCCGCTTCGAGCCGCGCATCAATGCCATGCCGCCCGAAACCGTGACCTACGAGACCTATTTCAAGAAGCTGGATTCGTTCCTGAGCCTGACAACCGCGCGCGTCGACGCGCTCAAGGGCTCGATCCTGATCACCATGCCCGCACGGCTGATCTCGATCCTGGTGCAAAGCTTCTTCGGGGGTAAAGGCGATGCCCAGGCCACCCGCCAGAACGAATTCACGCCGACCGAAGAACGGATCATCCAGATCATCGGTGACGGTATTCTGAAGGCGCTCGAGGATTCATGGAAAGAAATCTATCCCTGCGAATTCGAGCTGATCAATAACGAAACCAATCCGGCCTTTGCGTCTTTCGTGGAAACGCATGATCTGGTTGTTGTCTGCACCTTCGTGCTGCAACTGCCGTTCTCCAAGCCGGTGTCGATCGATATTGTCTATCCCTTGCAGTCCTTCAAACAGATTGCTCCTTTGCTGCGCTCGAAAATCCAGCGCACCGGCGAAGGCACCGACGAGGAATGGGAACGCCGCTTGCGCGAAGCCCTGATGGCTGTGCCGATCAGCTTCATTCCGCGTCTGGCCGAACCCACCATTTCTCTGCCCGAATTGCTGCGTTTGCATAAGGGCATGGTGATCGAGATCCCCGCTTTCGAGGATGTTCACTGCTATGTTGAAGGCCGTGAGCTCTTTGTCGGAACTATTGGCGAACAGGACACCAAAATGGCTGTTCGCATCAAAAAGACAGCAATATGAGGTTCGTTCATGAGTGATCAAGGCGTAGACGGCGGCGATGCTCCATTCGCTTCAGCACAAAATCTGAAACTGCTTGAAAGCGTTGAAGTCAAACTGAT
>CANFLM010000085.1 GCA_947447895.1 Hyphomicrobiales bacterium | reverse complement strand
GCACCGGCGAATGTTCGCTGATGGATACGGTCGATATGACCAGACATGCGGTGTCGCTGGGCTATGGCGGCGTGTTGATGCTGCCGCCCTTCTATTACAAGCCGGTTTCGGATGACGGACTGTTTGCCTTCTATTCGGAAGTGATCGAGCGGGTCGGCTCGTCCGAATTGGGCCTGTGGCTCTATCACATCCCGCAAATGGCCGGCGTGGGCGTGCCCCATGATGTGATCGAACGGCTGATCAAGCGCTATCCGACCACCGTGCTCGGCATCAAGGATTCCTCGGGTAACTGGGAGAATACCGAAACCATGCTGAAGCGGTTCCCCGGCTTCAAGATCTTCCCGAGTTCGGAAGGCGTGCTGGTCAAGGCCATGCGGCTGGGTGCGGCGGGCTGTATCACCGCTTCGGGCAATATCAATGCCGCCAATATCCGCCATCTGGTCGATCACTGGCAGGATGGAAATGCCGACGAGCTGCAAAAGCCGGTCGCCATGGTGCGTGACCTGTTCTCGAAATTCCCGCTGATCCCTGCCGCCAAGGCTTTCCTGTCGGCGGAACTGGGCCAGCCCGGTCTGGCTACCCTGCGGCCGCCGCTGATGGCGCTGTCCCAGGCCCAAACGGACGAATTGCGCAGCAGCCTGAAAGGGGCGGGCCACAGCTTCGCGCCCGCAACCTTCTGAACAGCCATCGGGGTGGATGGATCCGCTCCGTCACCAACGCCAGCCTATCATCAGGAGAATGACAAGATGTCAGCTTATTGGGTATCCCGTGTGCACGTGACAGATGCCGAAACCTACGGCAAATATGCCGCATTGGCCGGTCCGGCCATCGAGAAGCACGGCGGCGTGTTTCTGGCGCGTGGCGGCGCGCAAGTCATTCTGGAGGGCGGCGCCTATGAGCGGACCGTGGTGGCCCGTTTCCCGAGCCTTGAAGCGGCGACAACCTGCTACAATTCGCCCGAATACCTGGCCGCAAAAGTGTTTACGATCGGCTCGTCCGAGCGGCATGTGGTCGCTGTGGAAGGTCTGGATTGACTCGGACTGATCAAGTCTGCCCCCGCAAAAGCAAAAAGGCTGGTCACAACCAGCCTTTTTTAATGCCTTCCCGTTGTGGGAATTATTGGGCCATCCGCACTGGCTGGCTGCGGCTGATGAAGGAAAAACTAGCCGGACCGGACGAGCCCAGCACCAGGGCTTCCATCATCGGCTCGGGCACAGGAGCGGCCGCCGCCCAATCGAGCAGGATACTGCCTCCGCGTCCGCCCCGTAAGCCCACGCTCTGTTCTGTGATCGGAATGAATACCTCGATGGTGGCCATCGGCTTGAGCGTAAAGGCCTGCCCCGCCAGATCGGCAACCAATTCGCCCGAGCGGTCGAAATAACGGGCCGAAGTGACGACCAGAGGCTGATCCGGCGAGATGTTGCGCAGGGTTACATTGGCACCCAAATGAACTGTTGTAGCGCCACCCCCCAAGGCAACCGCGGAGTAGAGAGGAAGATAGCTCTGTTTCTTGATCGACAGGCTGGCATCGGCCGGATTGGCCATGGTTGCCGCCTTGGCGCGATCGGAGTTCAGATCAAACCGCAGCGGATTATCGGCCGCATGGGCTGCCAACCCGATAAACGCCTGCAGGCATAAGCCGCAGAGTGCCGCCCCAAAAGTCATTTTCATACGCATCAGCACGGTCTCCCAAGGCCATGTGCACTGCACGATGCCTTGCCTCGATTGCTCCTGTCCAGACAAGAATGAGGGTGCCAAAAGGCATGTTCATTCGTGTTGGCAGTAGTGATTATAGCATTTCCCGAAATAAACAGGGAGAATTATTATTGCCAGCCTCCAAGAGCGGCAATGATCTCTTTCAACAGGATTGGAATTGCTGGAAGGGCCCAGCTAAATGGGCCTTATCCGGAAGATCAACTTAGGCCGCCTGCACCAGTGAGCGCGAGAAGCCAATCACGGTATTGTTCACCGGCTCGGCATTTTTGGGCGGATCCATCTGCTTTTCGCGCAAGGCGATCGAACCGCGGATAAAGGCTGCCCAGGCCGCCTGCATCGACGGCAGATCACCACGGTCTACCGCCCGTTTCAGGCTCTGGAAATCGGGGTTGTTCAGCAGTTTATCGGCGCTGGAAATGGCCGAGGAGAGTGACTTGTTCCCGGTCAAGGGCTTGCCGATGGCAATCTCTTTGGATGTCGGGCTGGCTGAATTCAAAGCCGCCATCTGCTGCAACTCGTCAAACATCTGCTGCATCAGGGCCTTGGCCAGTTTGGCATTGCCCGAATTGATCGCGCTGCTCAACTGCAGGGCCTGGCCCATGCCGTTGCTGACTTCGATCTGGTAGCCCTTGTTGCTGTCCTTGACCTTGCTGACCGCGCCGGTCGTGCCGATCCGGTCGTTATAACCGGTGCGTCCGGCCATGGCGGCACGGGCGGCATCGATGTCGTCGCTTTGCAGGGCCTTGCCGACCTTGGTCAGCGGATTGTTGGGATCGCTCAGCACACCCGCAGGCAGACGGGTCGCAAGCTTGTCAAACGCCTCTTTCGCCGCGTTCAAATCGCCGGATTGCAACGCACGTGACAGCGCATCGGGTTCGTGATCCCCCTTGCGGCCTGCCAACGACGATGTGTTGGTTTGATAGGCCGAGACGGCTGTCCCGCTGCCAATATCCAACGCCATGACTGATCCCTTTCACAACGAATACACCATCCGTTGCAGGATACTCAGCAAATATCGGGCCAACTGGCGATATGACTGCGAAAGCGATCAAATAGGAGCGAAAACGATCAAAGATCCGCCGATTGCGGAAGTTTTGCCAGATCGGCCGAAGCAAGGATTTTGCGGCATTCGTCGATCCGTTCCAGCGCCTGGCGCAGGGCTTCGCGATCCTTGGCACTCAGCCCCTCGTCGCCCATGCCCTCGAACAAAGCGAGTTGCTTGGGCTTGACCTTGCGCGGCGGCACGGCCGGCTCAAGAGGCTCAGGCGCAAACAGGGCATGATCGGGCGCTGGCGCGGCAAAACTCGGCTCCTGACGCCCCGTCTGGCCCGCCAGTGGCACATGCAAGGGCTCAGGTGCATTCTCTCGCCCGAAGCCGGTCGCTGGCACAGCAGTGGAACCACCGAAGGCCGGTTCGATCCGGCGTGGCGTCGCCACCGGTTCAAGAGGGGATGGATGGACAATCTGCTGGATAGCCGGAGCAACGGCCTCGTCCAACCCGCCGGGCATATCGTCAAAGCCGGCATCAGTTGAAAGACTATCAGCGGACTGGTCATGGCCGGCTTGTTCGCCAGACGGAGGGATGCGTCCCTCGCGTCCGACCGTCTGGACGAAACGCGGATTTTCCTCGCGCAGGATCCGCTGCACCCCTTTGATGGTGTAGCCTTCCGCATAGAGCAAATGCTTGATGCCGCGCAGCAGATCAACATCATCGGGACGGTAATAACGGCGTCCCCCGCCCCGCTTGACCGGTTTGATCTGCGTGAAACGGGTTTCCCAGAACCTCAGCACATGCTGGGGCAGGTCGAGCTCTTCCCCGACTTCACTGATCGTGCGAAACGCGTCTGCGTCTTTTTCCACGATCAGGCTCCTGCTCAGGCGTTCTCAGCCGTCTTGTTGATGCGCTGCTTGAGAATGTTGGAAGGCTTGAAAGAGAGGACCCGACGTGGCTCGATCGGCACTTCGATGCCGGTTTTAGGATTGCGGCCCACGCGTGCGCCCTTGTCGCGCACCACAAAGGAACCGAACGACGAGAGCTTCACGGTCTCGCCTGCAGCCAGAGTGTCGGAAATTTCACGCAAGACCAGCTCGACCAGCTCGGATGAATCCGTGCGGGACAGGCCGATGCGTTGATAAACGGCTTCACTCAATTCGGCACGCGTAATTGTGCGTTGTGTCATTTTGATCCTCCACGAACCGCCATCCGCCCCCAACGGAAAGACAGCCCGTTTCCAATGTTGTTTGAGAAAATTACGACTTTCGGAACCTTGAACGCGAACCATTCAGATCTGGAAATCACTCTCTCTTCAATTTGACGTTAACGTGTTGATAACGATTTGAAAAGTCACATTGATATCAGAAGTTGGTTTGATATCCGGTTTTTACCATCTGATCAAAGCCGATCCCCATGTGAACCCGCCACCCATCGCTTCGACCAGCACCACATCCCCCTGCTTGATCCGTCCGTCATGACAGGCTGTCGACAAGGCCAGCGGGATCGAGGCGGCCGATGTATTGCCATGATTTTGGACTGTGACCACGACTTTTGCGGGATCAATGGAGAGTTTACGGGCCGTTGCCTCGATAATCCGGCGATTGGCCTGATGCGGCACGAACCAGTCGACATCGGCCGCGGTCAGGCCGGTGGCCGCAAAGGCCTCCTCGATAATCTCGGCCAGAAAATTGACGGCGTAACGGAACACTTCCTTGCCTTCCATCCGCAACATGCCGGTGGTTTTGGTGGAAGACGGACCGCCGTCGACATAGAGTTTTTCGACATGGCGACCATCCGACCGCAGATGCGTGGACAAAATCCCGCGATCGGTCAGATCGCCCTGCCCCTCTTGCGCTTCGAGCACAACAGCCCCGGCTCCGTCACCGAACAGCACACAGGTGCCACGGTCGTTCCAATCCAGAATCCGCGAAAAGGTTTCAGCACCGATCACCAGCGCGCGCTTGTGCGAACCCGACTGCAGGAATTTGTCAGCCGTTGTCAAAGCAAAGACAAAGCCCGAACAGACCGCCTGCACATCGAAGGCCGCGCCCTGGGTGATGCCCAGAGCGGCCTGCACCTGCGTGGCCGTCGAGGGAAAGGTATAGTCCGGAGTAGCCGTCGCCAGCACGATCAGATCAATGTCGGACGGCTTCAATCCGGCGCTGTCCAATGCCATTTCGGCGGCTTTGGTGGCCAGATGCGAGGTGTTCTCGCCTTCGGCGGCGATATGGCGGTTATGGATACCGGTACGTTCGACAATCCATTCATCGGATGTGTCGACCATTTTGGCCAGTTCAGCATTGCTGAGAACCCGCTGCGGCAGATAATGGCCGCAACCCACGATGACAGAGCGCCGCACAGTCATTCTTCAATTTCCTCGATCGGATGCGCCGGCACACTATCATCGCGGGCCAGAGTTTCCGTAATTTTTGACAGAAGCTGGTATTTGACCATGTCATAGCCAAGATCGACCGCAGATGCGAATCCCAACGCATCGGTGCCGCCATGGCTTTTGATGACAATGCCATTCAGACCCAGAAACACCCCGCCATTGGATTTGCGCGGATCGAGTTTCTCGCGCAAAGCATGGAAGGCCGAGCGCGCCAGAATATAGCCCAAACGGGTCATCCATGTGCGCTTCATGGCATCGCGCAGGAAACTGGCGAGTTGCTTGGCCGTGCCTTCCGCCGTCTTCAGGGCGATATTGCCGGCAAACCCTTCGGTAACCACCACATCGACAGTGCCATGACCGATGTCATCGCCTTCGACAAAGCCGTGATAGATCATGTTGGGATAATCGTTTTCGCGCAGCATGCGGGCGGCGAGTTTGACATCCTCGACCCCCTTCATGTCCTCGACACCAACATTGAGAAGTCCAACCGAGGGGCGCTCGATGTGGAACAGGATCCGCGCCATAGCCGCACCCATCACCGCCAGATCGACGAGATGACGGGCATCGGCCCCGATGGTGGCACCGACATCCAGCACAATGCTTTCGCCGCGCGTTGTCGGCCAGATCCCGGCAATGGCGGGCCGGTCGATCCGAGCCAGTGTCCGCAGGCAGAAGGTCGACATCGCCATCAGCGCGCCGGTATTGCCCGCCGAAATTGCCACATCGGCCTCGCCGAGCTTGACCGCCTCGATCGCACGCCACATCGACGACACGCCGCGGCCATGCCGCAACGCCATGCCGGGCTTGGCATCCATGGCAATCGAGACATCGCAATGGTGGAAGGTGGTGGCCTTGGCCAATTGGGGATGGGCTTCGAGCAAAGGCAGGCAAAGGGCGGAATCGCCATACATCACAAAGACAACGCCGGGGTGGCGCTGCAGTGTCAAAGCCGCTCCGGGGATCACGACAGAGGGGCCGTGGTCACCGCCCATGGCATCGAGGGCAATCCTAACCTGATGTTGCATCGTTGCGTATCACATATCACTGTCGGCCAGCGACCGAAGGCCATCCTGCAGGATCACATTCGGGCACAAAGCCGGAACAGGCGCAACATGCGCCTTTGGGAAGGGACAATAGACGAGGCCGCGCCCGAGGCAACCAAGAAATCGCGATTGCCACATCAATCGGTCCGATTTCACGCGCATATCCGCAATTATGTCAGCTTTTTCAGGGCTGCGAAGGGATGCTCTTCCTCGGTGTCCAACTCGAAGGAGAATTCGACGCCGGGTTTGCGCGGATAGGGATCGAGACTCAGGGCCAGAAATTCAGCCACCAGCGAGCCCAGGTCGATCATGCCGTTGACGATCGGATCGGGGGAGTCGAGCGGCGCCTCCTCGTCATCCAGATCGGGCGCATCGGGGGAAAACCGCAGATCGACTTCCTCGACCACATCGGTTTCGAACGGATCGAGCGAAACCACGCAGATCTGTTCGATATGCGCCTTCACCTCGCCTTTGGCGACAACCTCGCGCCCCTTGCGCTTGAGGCTGAAATGCCCGGTCAGCGAGCCGATATCGGCCAGATTGAACACTTTGGCCAGCCGTTTGCGGTCGGTTTCGGGCACGTCGATGGTGATATCCATCCCGCGGTCGGGAATATCGTCAACGCGGATCGGATGGGAAAAAAACGGCTCATCGGTCATGGCAGCACCTTGTTGGACACAGATCGGGGTGTGGTCAGGCAGGATCGGGAAACAGATGGTCGGCCAGAATGATCCGGTCAAGATCACACTGGCTCAATGCCGCGCTCATTTGCGCCAGATAATCGATCCAAAAGCGTTGTTGGGCAAGACCGGCATGCTCGCCCAGCAGATTGCGGCGCAGGACAGCGGCCAGAGCCTCCCCGTCGCCCGAGGTCATGGCCTCCTCATAGGCCTTGGCACGACCCAGAAAGGCGGCCGCAATGGTTTTCATCCGCTTGGGGATGACCACATCGCCGACCCCCAATTCGCGCAAGGCCTCCTCGAAGCCCAGAAACAGCCGGTCCACCACATCATTGGCCAGCTCGTCCGCCGGTTTCGGCAAAGCCTGCATCCGCTGCATCAGCAGGACCGCATGCAGGGTCACGCAATCGAAGCGGCCATCCAGCGTATCGGGCACACCCCATTGCGCATAGAAAGCGGGGCGGCGTGCGGCTTCCACCAGCGCCTGATGCAGCCGGTCGACAATCTCGCGATTGCCGCTTCTGCGCCCCAGAAAACCCAACAGCCTGCCCAACATCTCGCTATCTCCCGATCATCGCCGCCACCCCGAACCAGCACGGACCCACCGGCCGGGAAAGGAGCTGTTCTTGCTTTTAACGCAGTGGCGGGTTAGGGCAAGGTTAAGAGGCATAAACCTTCGGAAGTCAAAGTGTGAATTGGTGGCGATGGTGATATTCACATTCCTTGAATTCCCTGCCATGAATGTCCTGCGACTGTTGGCCCGAACAAGATGGCTGCGATGCAAACGGAGACAATGACGATGAAACGCCCAGAAAACCTTCATCCCAAGCCCTGTGCTGCGTCCAAAAGCCGTTCGCTATCCTCGCGCATGCTTGGCAAGGCTCTCGCTTTGACGCTGCTGGCCTCCACCAGCGCTTTCACCCTCGCCGGTTGTGCCGGAGAACAATTGACGCAGGGCTATCTGCTCGATGAGTCCCAACTGGCCAAGCTGAAGCCGGGCATGGATGCCCAGGCCGTGCTGCAAACCATGGGTTCGCCATCCACCGTTTCGACCGTGGGCAGCCAGACCTGGTATTATGTGTCCGAGAAGATGGAAATCGGCCTGCGCTTCATGGGCCCCAAAGTGGTGGACCGCCGCGTGGTGGTGGTCAATTTCAGCAAAAACAACAAAGTGGAAAAGATCGCCAATTACGGGTTACAGGATGGCGTGGTTTTCGATTTTGTCTCTCGCACCACCCCGACAGGCGGCAACGAACCCACTTTGCTGCGCCAGTTGCTGCGGGCCACCGGCCAGATGCCGTCCTGATCGGCTCTTCCTGATCTTCTGCTTTATTCCGGCAGCAACCCATAAAAAAAGCCCCGCCGAAGCGGGGCTTTTCTTTTCTCACGTCGGTCAGGCCATATGGGCCAGGACGGCAATCAGCAGCAAGGCCACGATATTGGTGATCTTGATCGCCGGATTGACCGCAGGACCAGCGGTGTCCTTGTAGGGGTCGCCGACGGTATCGCCGGTCACCGAGGCCTTGTGCGCCTCCGAGCCTTTGAGATGGGTCACGCCGTCTTTGTCGACGAAGCCGTCTTCAAAGCTCTTTTTGGCATTGTCCCATGCCCCGCCGCCCGATGTCATGGAAATCGCGACAAACAGGCCGTTGACGATCACGCCGAGCAGCATGGCGCCCAGAGCCGCAAAAGCCGAAGCCTTCGAGCCGGAAATCGCCAGCACGCCGAAATAGGCCACCAGAGGTGCCAGAACCGGCAGCAGGGACGGGATGATCATTTCATTGATCGCCGCCTTGGTCAGCATGTCCACCGCACGGGCATAGTCAGGCTTGTCGGTGCCCAGCATGATCCCCGGCTTTTCCTTGAACTGGCGGCGCACTTCTTCCACCACCGAACCGGCAGCGCGGCCCACGGCAGTCATCGCAATGCCCCCGAACAGATAGGGGATCAAGCCGCCGAAGATCAGACCAGCCACCACATAGGGGTTGGACAGATCGAACGAGACCTTGCCGACATCCTTGAAATAGGCCGCACCCGACTTGGAGAAGGCCTCCAGATCGTTGGTATAGGCTGCAAACAG
>CANFLM010000084.1 GCA_947447895.1 Hyphomicrobiales bacterium | reverse complement strand
TATCGGCGACCTGATCCAGAAGTCGGAAGCCGAAATGCTCCGCACCCCGAATTTCGGCCGCAAGTCGCTGAACGAAATCAAGGAAGTGCTGGCTGGCATGGGTCTGCATTTGGGTATGGATGTGGCCGGTTGGCCGCCTGAAAACATCGAAGAGCTGGCCAAGCGTTTCGAAGAACATTATTGAGTTGATCAAAACCGGCGACGTGGCGGGTGATCCCGCCATGATCGCTTAATGAAGACGGGCGTCCCTTGGCACGGCGGCCGTAAAAAGTAGGAGAGAGCCATGCGTCACGGATTTAGAGGTCGCCGGTTTAACCGGTCCAGCGAGCACCGCAAAGCGATGTTTGCCAATATGTGTCAGGCACTGATCAAGCACGAGCAGATCGTTACCACTCTGCCGAAGGCCAAGGATCTGCGTCCTGTCATCGAAAAGCTGATCACCCTCGGCAAGCGCGGCGATTTGCATGCGCGTCGTCAGGCCATTTCGCAGATCAAGGACGTTGTGTTGGTCCGCAAGCTGTTCGAAGTGCTCGGCCCGCGTTACAAGGACCGTCACGGCGGCTATTCGCGCGTCATGAAGGCCGGCTTCCGCTACGGCGATAATGCGCCGATGGCTGTGATCGAATTCGTTGACCGCGATGTGGATGCACGCGGAAAGGACTCCGGTCCGACCATGAAGGACCATGTTGCAGACGAGGCCTGAGCCCTCGCGCATCGAGTTCAAAAGGGCAGCTTCCAGCTGCCCTTTTTTTGTTTCTATGGCATGGGATCGCCTTACTTCTCCCTTTTTTCCTCTCCATATCATGCTAAATCAAGGGAGCGTGGCGATGTCGGGCCGGGCCGGACGATGCCAGGCAGACAAAGAGCTTTAACAAGGATTTGGTGATGCGGATTTTATGGCGCGCCGTGTTGATGTGTCTTGTGGTCGCAGCCGGTGTCGGGCTGCAAGGCCAATCTGTCACCGCCCAGACGGTTCCCTCCACGCGCGGCGAGATGAAGCTCACCTTTGCGCCTGTCGTCAAACGGGTGTCGCCTGCCGTGGTCAATGTTTACGGCTCGCGGGTCGAAAAGACCGCCATAAACCCTTTGCTGAACGATCCGATATTCCGACAGTTCTTCGGCGGGCAATTTCCGCAGCGTGACCGTGTGCAACGTTCGGCTGGCTCGGGGGTGATTGTGGATGGATCGGGCCTGATTGTCACCAACCATCATGTGATCAAGGACATGACCGAATTGCGGGTGTCCCTGTCGGATCGGCGCGAATTTGCTGCCACGGTCGTGCTGCTTGACCCGCGCAGCGATCTGGCCGTGTTGAAGATCAAGGCCGATACGCCCTTGCAGGCTGTCGAATGGGGGGATGCCGACCGGTTGGAGGTTGGGGACTTCGTGATGGCCATCGGCAATCCGTTCGGGGTCGGACAGACGGTGACGCAAGGGATTGTTTCGGCGCTTGCGCGCACCGTTGCTGGCGTTGGCGATTACCAGTTCTTCATCCAGACCGATGCGGCGATCAATCCGGGCAATTCCGGCGGCGCTTTGGTGGACACCGACGGGCGCTTGATCGGCATCAATACCGCCATATTCTCGCAATCGGGCGGCAGTCACGGCATCGGCTTTGCCATTCCGGTCGGCATGGTTCGGGTGGTGGTCGCCTCGGTCAAAGCAGGCCAAAACAGCGTCAGGCGTCCTTGGTTCGGCGCCTCTTTGCAGAGTGTGACAACCGAATTAACAGAAGCCCTCGGTCTTGATCGCCCGCAAGGCGTGCTGGTAGCCTCTGTCCAGTCCTTTGGACCGGCTTTCGAGGCCGGCATCAAGCAGGGCGATATCATCACCACGCTGGACGGTGTTGTGGTCGAGGATATCGAGGCCTTCGGCTTCCGCTTTGCGACAAAACTTTTGGGCGGCCACACCAAGGTCGGGCTGCGGCGCGGCAAATCCAATCTGACTGTCTCGTTGGCGCTTGTTGCGGCTCCGGAAACCAAGCCGCGTGACACCGTGCAAATCAAAGGCCGCTGGCCGCTGGCGGGGGCCACTGTGATGACGCTGTCACCGGCAGTGGCCGATGAATTGGGTATTGACGGTGTGCAGGAAGGTGTGGCGGTGGCCGAGGTCGCGGCCAATAGCCCTGCCGCCAATCTCGGGCTCGTCAAAGGCGATGTCATCGCCAGCGTCGATGGGCAGGCCGTGGTGACCAGCAAGGCTCTGGAGGCCCTCTCCAAGCAGCGGCAATATTACTGGCCGCTGGTGGTGGTGCGCAATGGCGAGCGGATTACCACCAAGGTGGGTGGTTGATGCCCAATCTGTTCGGGATCGATCCTGCGGACCGCGCCAGACCGGGGCAGCCCTTGGCTGACCGGATGCGTCCGTCTCATCTTGCCGAGGTGGTCGGGCAGGATCATCTGGTGGGTGATGGCGGGGCTTTGACCCGCCTGATCGATGCGGGATCGTTGGGCTCGCTGATTTTCTGGGGGCCACCCGGCACCGGAAAAACCACGGTGGCCCGCCTGCTGGCTGGCGCAACAACCTTGTATTTCGAGCCGCTCTCGGCGATTTTTTCGGGTGTGGCCGATCTCAAGAAAATATTTGAAGCGGCGCGTATCCGCCGCGGCGAAGGGCAATCGACCCTATTGTTTGTCGACGAGATCCATCGCTTCAACCGGTCTCAGCAGGATGCCTTTTTGCCTGTGATGGAGGACGGCACTGTCACACTGGTTGGGGCGACGACCGAAAACCCGTCTTTCGCGCTCAATGCCGCTTTGCTGTCGCGCGCCCGTGTGCTGACCTTCCGTGCGCTGGGCGAGCAGGATATTCTGGATCTGCTGGCGCGTGCCGAGACCATCGAGGGCAAGCCTCTGCCGTTGGACGAAGCCGCACGGGTCGCGTTGGCTCGGATGGCTGACGGAGATGGCCGTGCGGCTTTGACATTGGCCGAGGAAATCTGGCGGGCGGCTCGGGCAGGCGAGGTGTTCGACACCGCCGGACTGGTCAACATTGTCCAGCGTCGCGCACCGATCTATGACAAGAGCGAGGATGGCCATTACAACTTGATTTCGGCCCTGCACAAATCCATTCGCGGGTCGGACCCCGATGCCGCGCTGTATTGGCTGGCTCGGATGCTGGATGCGGGCGAAAACCCTCTGTTTCTGGCCCGCCGTCTGGTCCGGATGGCCTCGGAAGATATCGGGCTGGCCGATCCGCAGGCTTTGCTGGTCGCCCAAGCGGGCAAGGAGAGTTTCGAATTCCTGGGCTCGCCCGAAGGCGAATTGGCGCTGGCCGAAGTCGCGGTCTATCTGGCGACCGCACCCAAATCCAACGCTGTCTATGTGGCTTGGAAGCAGGCTTTGGCCAAAGCGCGGTCGTCAGGCTCGCTGATGCCGCCCAAAACCATTCTGAATGCCCCGACCAAGCTCATGAAGCAGGAGGGATACGGGGCCGATTATGCTTATGACCATGATGCCCCCGATGCGTTTTCCGGCCAGAACTATTTTCCGGAACAGATCGGGCGGCAGACATTCTACGAGCCGGTCGAACGCGGTTTCGAGCGCGAGATCAGAAAGCGGCTCGACTATTGGTCACGCTTGCGGGCCGAGCGGCAGAAATCCTGACATTGGTCAGATTGCCTGATCCGGCAGCACGCGGGCCGGAATACCGGCTTTGCTGAAAAATTCGGGCTTGTTGCGGCGGGTCAGGGCCCAGCTCATCTGGGCAAAGGGCAGGATGAACAGGCCCGCCAGGGCCGCATAGGCCACAGCGCCGTTCAGAGCCGCCAGAATGGCCATCACCGACATCAGCACAGTGGTTGATGCCCCCAGCAGCAGCGTGGCGTAATAGAGCGGCGCTGTCTTGCCGGCAATGCAGACCGCACGCGGATTGGCGGCCTCGATCCGCGTGACCAGATCGGCAGCAAAGCGACGATAGTCGGCATCCTTCCGGTCGACATGCACATAGCTTTTCCAGTCGAGATTGGTCAGCGACAGGTTGCGGCCGTTTTGATGGGTCATTGCGAGCCGGAACCCCTGCCAGACCACGCTTTTGGGCTCGTAGGTCATGCGGACCACCGCAATATCGCGCAGGGCCCAGTTCTCGACCTTGCGTCCGGTGTCGATCACCAGCGTGTCGCCCTCGAGCCGAAAGCAGACCTCGCCCCCGAAGGGGCGCGGGCGATGGCGGTAGCTCCAAGTCTCATCCTGTGTCATGGCACGATGGATGCCGCGCTTTTGCCGGATTGGCAAGGTGTTTGACAATCTGCGGAGGGGGGCGAGCGGAACTTTTGCTCAGCGCAACAGCATTTTCATGCCCTGATCGAGCCCCTCCAGCGTCAGTGGCACCATGCGGCCTTCAAGCAGAGTCAACAGCATTTGCGTCGACTGGCTATAGGTCCAGTGCGGTTGCGGCACCGGATTGATCCAGATGGTTTTGGGGAAATGATCCAGCAGCCGCTTGATCCAGACCGATCCGGCTTCCTCGTTCCAATGTTCGACCGAGCCGCCCGGCATGGCGATTTCATAGGGGCTCATTGCGCCGTCACCGACAAACACCACTTTGTAATCATTGGGGAAGGTGCGGATCACATCCCAGGTCGGGGTGGTTTCCTCGTGCCGGCGGCGGTTGTTTTTCCATAACCGCTCATAGGGGCAGTTGTGGAAGTAGAAGAATTCCAGATGTTTGAATTCGGAGCTGACAGCCGAAAACAGCTCCTCGACCCGCTCGATATGATAGTCCATCGAGCCGCCGACATCGAGAAACAGCAAGACCTTGATGGCATTGCGCCGTTCGGGGCGCATGCGGACATCGAGAAAGCCTTTTTCCGCCGTGCCGCGGATGGTGTTGTCGAGGTCCAGTTCCTCGGCCGAGCCGGTGAGGGCAAACCGCCGCAGGCGCCGCAAGGCGATCTTGATGGCGCGGGTGCCCAATTCGACATTGTCGTCGAGATCCTTGAACTCGCGCTTGTCCCAGACTTTCACTGCCGAGAAATTGCGGTTGCCCTCCTGGCCGATGCGGATGCCCTCTTTGTGGGTGCCATAGGCTCCGAAGGGCGAGGTGCCCGCCGTGCCGATCCATTTGCTGCCACCCTGGTGGCGTCCCTTCTGCTCCTTGAGCCGCTCAGCCAAAGTCTCCCACAATTTGTCCCAGCCCAGAGCCTTGATAGCCTCGCGTTCGGCCGGATCGAGATGGCGTTCCGCCAGTTTCTCAAGCCATTCCCTGGGAATATCGGCTTGTTCAACGGCATCGTTGGCACGCGTAATGGCTTTGAAATGGCTGGAGAATACCCGGTCGAACCGGTCCAGAAACCGTTCGTCTTTGACAAGGCAGGAGCGCGACAGATAATAGAAATCCTCGACCGAGCGGGCCGCCAGATCCTTGTCCAGCCCTTCCAGCAGGGTCAGATATTCGCGCAAGGTCACCGGAATCTTGGCAGCGCGCAATTGGGTGAAAAAGCCGAGCAACATGGGGGCGGCTTGCTCCTAGCTGTGGTCGAAGAAGCGGCGGGGGCCCTTGCGCTCGTTCAGCACCTTGAATTCGCCGTCGATGACCTGCGGTTCGCCATCCTTGCGTGACTGCTCGTAGGCCTTGCGCATCAGCTTGTTGAGCCGCCAGCGGGCAATCAGCCCGCCGATCACAATCACAGGCACAATCACCAGCAACAGCCCCGCACCCAGCATCAATATGCCGAAGCCGAGCAGCGCGCCGAATACGCCGATCAGGACCAGAGCCCATGAGGGAATGCGGATGGTTCGGATCGAGGAGTTGAAATCGGCCATGGTCTCGTTTGCCATAAGGGGACATCACCAGTTAATCAGGGCTGTCGTGACTTGACCAGTCCGGATATACACTCATACCCTGATGATCATCATATAGGAATGCACCCATGCGTTTTGAAGGTACAGACAGCTATGTGGCCACCCATGACCTGACAGTGGCGGTCAATGCAGCGATTGTGCTGGAGCGTCCCTTGCTGGTCAAAGGCGAGCCGGGGACCGGCAAAACCGTGCTGGCCGAGGAGATTGCCCGCGGTCTGGGTGTGGAATTGCTGACATGGCACGTCAAATCGACCACCAAAGCCGCGCAGGGCCTGTATGAATATGACGCCGTCTCGCGCTTGCGCGACAGCCAGCTCGGCGATCCCCGCGTGTCGGATATCGGCAACTACATCCGCAAGGGCAAGCTGTGGGAGGCTTTTACCCGCGACAAGCGCCCGGTCCTGCTGATCGACGAGATCGACAAGGCGGATATCGAATTCCCGAATGATTTGCTGCTCGAACTCGACCGGATGGAGTTTTTTGTTTACGAGACCGGCGAGACCATCAAGGCCAAGCAGCGCCCGATCCTGATCATCACCTCCAACAATGAAAAAGAGCTGCCGGACGCCTTTTTGCGCCGCTGCTTCTTCCATTACATCCGCTTCCCCGATGCCGAGACCATGCAGCAGATTGTCGATGTGCATTTCCCGCACATCAAAAAGAACCTCGTTTCCGAGGCCTTGCGCCTGTTTTTTGAAATTCGGGAGACACCCGGCCTGCGCAAGAAGCCGTCTACCTCCGAATTGCTGGATTGGCTGAAACTGCTGATGGCGGAAGATATCGGTCCCGAAGTGCTGCGCGAGCACGAGGCCAAGAAGATCATTCCGCCTCTGCACGGGGCCCTCTTGAAGAACGAGCAGGATATTCATCTGTTCGAGCGGGTGGCCTTTCTGAACCGCCGCGAGACCCGCTGATGTTGCGCCTGATGGTGCTGCGCCATGCCACAGCGGTCCCGCATGGCTCGATGCCGGATCCCGAGCGCATCCTGACAGCACAAGGGCAGGCCGAGGCCGAGGCGGTGGCCCGCTATTGCGCGCAAGAGATGTTGTTGCCCGATCTGGCGCTTGTTTCACCATCCACCCGCACCAGACAGACCTTTGCCGCCGTGCAAGCATTGGTGCCTGATGCTGCGGCTCTGACCATTCCTGCGCTTTATGCCATGCAGGCGGATGAGCTGTTGACGTCCCTTCAGGGACTTGCCGAACTGGCGGGTGCGGAGCTTTCCCGCAAGACGCTTACCCTGATGCTGGTCGGCCATAATCCGGCTTGCACGGAATTGGTCCAAAAACTCGTCGGTTTCGGAGACCGCTACGCCTTTGCCCGTTTGCGCGGTGACTTTCCGCCTGCCGGACTGGCGGTGATGGATTTCGATGTCGAGGAATGGTCCCAAATGGCTGCCGGAGCAGGGCGTTTGGACCGTTTTTGGGTTCCTGCGTCATCGAACTGATCCATGATGCTTAAATCCTGTTCAAAAATCTGAAAATAAGCGTGTATCGGCCTTGATTCTGGCGTTGCGGGCCTTGGTTCTCGCGGTTATAGTCCGCCCGCTTTCTGGGGCGCTTTTGGGCGATTTTAAATGACCACTAAAGTTAAATCCGTGAAAAAAGCCAAGGTCGTTGTCGACCAGGTCTACCGTCCCTCCGAGGACGAGGAATTCATGAATGACCGCCAGCGGGAATATTTCCGCAGGCGTTTGCTGGACTGGAAGGACGAGATCCTGCGCGAAAGCCGCGAGACACTCGTGGCCTTGCAGACAGAGAACGAGAACCACCCCGATCTGGCCGACCGTGCCTCCTCCGAGACCGACCGGGCGATCGAACTCAGAGCCAGAGACCGGCAGCGCAAGCTGATTTCCAAAATCGATTCGGCCATGGCCCGGATTGACGAAGGCACCTACGGCTATTGCGAGGAAACGGGCGAACCGATTTCCCTGCGCCGGTTGGAAGCCCGCCCGATTGCCACCCTGTCGCTCGAAGCGCAGGAAAGGCACGAGCGTAACGAGAAAGTCCATCGCGACGATTGACCGGAACTTTCACCATCCGGAGCAAGCATCTGTTATTGAATAAAAAAGGGGATCGCGAAGATCCCCTTTTTTATGGTCTCACCAGGGTGATGGTCAGCCCGCATGCGGGCCGCGCCCCAGCAATTTGCGGATTTCATCCTCGAAGGCTTCCGGCCCGCTGGCCGCATAGGCGCCGCCTTGCGGACCGGGGGCTTGCGATGCGAGCGGAGGTGCTGCGGGGGATTGCGGAATGGTTGCCTGAGGAATGGGTGGCTGGGGAACGGGTGGCTGGACCGGCATCTGATGGGCTTGCCGCATCACTTCCTCAAGCTTGCGGGTTATATCTTCGGTCTGATTGACCGCAGGCATCGCATTCATCGCACCAGCCACAGGATAAGAGGTGGCAGGCGGCGATTGGTTTGGTGTGTCTGGAGCGTGTAACTCGCCAGCAGCGTGCATGGCCATCTGCTGCGGCATCACAGGGTGCTGGCTGGAAGGTGTTGCCGGATGGGGCGGCTGGGCATAAGCGGGCTGGCCTGCACGCGATTGCAGGAAGTCCGGCACGGCGATCGGGGCAGCGGTCTGGTATTCGGAGGTGGTGCGCGTGTTTAATTTGGCCACAGGCTGTGGCGGGAATGGCATCGGAATGGCATGTCGCGCTTTGGCATGCCCGTCAGACGAGCGCTCGCGCAGCGGGGTGGGGCGGGTTTCGATCAGCAAATCCCCTTCATCGCCCAGCAGCAGCAGATGGTCGCTGTGGCCGAAGCGGATGGTAACCAGAGACCGTCGGTCATCCAGTGCCTTGCGCGACAGAATTCGGACACTGTCTGCGCCATTGAGACCTGAAACTTCGTTGGTCGGGTCGGCTTTGTGGGCAGGCGGCCGCGTCATGATCTGGAAAATCACCACCAGAACCACCAGCAATCCCCCCGCGCCGATCATCAGGAGGGTCGGATCACTGTTCAAAACATTCATCATCACTGGCGTCCCGTTGCTCGACTTGTGCCGCCTCGGAAAGAACGGATCACAGGTTTTTTATACGTCACAGAAAGATGTCACTCTAAGCCGTTCTTATTTTTGGTGATTGGCGTTAAAAAATCGTTCAAAAATGCGCACGCGACCTTCTTTTAACCGCGGGAGGCCTTTTCGTCTATAATGGGCAGTTGATAGTTGCATCAAAAGCAGGGTGAATCATCCAAAATCGGTTAGAATTGGAGTTGCTCCCGATCTGTACCGCATGACGAGTAAGCCAATGACCATGCCAAGTCTCTCACCAAGCCCGACGGACCCTGTCTCTGCCCCCTCTGAGCAGGCTGGAAGTGTGCCTTTCCACATGGGAGTGGGCAAGGCTTCGCGCTGGGGCTTTGTCTTGCGGGTCCTGTTTTTCCTGTCGGGTCTTGCAATCGGTGTGCAGACGGCTGTGCTGTTGTTGCGTGATGGCGGCGCGCATCTGCCGCTGATTTTGGGGCAGGCCGCGATCGCAATCCTGGTCACCATTGCGGCCTTTGCATTGTTGCTCAATCTCACGGCCGGAGAGCCGGAACTGGCCGACCCGTGGCTGTTGCAGGTTTTGGCGCGCGAGGACCGTGCCTCCGTGCTGGTCGACCAGGACGGCAAGCTTGTGTTTGCCAATATGGCCTATGTGGCCCTTGTGAGGCGGTTGGCGGCTGAGGCGGAAGGCGATCTGGTTCCGCCGCCGGCCTTTTTGCTGGCGACCCATGCCGAATATGCCGCTGCAGCCTATCGGCTGGCCGAGGCCTTGCGGCAGGGGCAGGCCCTTAGCGAAACCGTGGCTTTGCCTCCCCCTCTGTTGCGAGCAGACCATGGCCGGCTGAACCTGTCGGTGCAGCCGATTGTCGGAGTGGAAGGATCACCTGTGG
>CANFLM010000083.1 GCA_947447895.1 Hyphomicrobiales bacterium | reverse complement strand
CACGGCTTGATCGGATACGCTTTGAGACACAACAACCACACAATCGAACGCTTAGACCCCAGAGACTTGAATCTAGAGAGGAATTTTTCTGATTTGACAAGCGCAAGTTATAAATTGTGACAATTCACAATTTACTCTCCGCCCATACGGGGATGGCGCCGGTTTGAGCGGGGTGATTCAGACTGCGGATGAGATCAAACAATCAATCGAAAATCGTGTCGCCATGGGCTTCGACATAGGCGGCCAGCGCCATGGTATGTTCGCGCGACAGGCGTTCTGCGAGATCGGCATCGCCCTTTTCCAGCGCCTCGATGATGGCGAGATGATCGCGGATCGATTTTTCCGCACGATCCCCGCGCCCGATGGTCAACTGCCTGATCCCGCGGACATGCAGCAGCAGATTATCGGTGAGATCGACCAGAACCGACGAACCGCTCATGCGGATCAGGGTCTGGTGGAAGGTGATATTGGCCGCTGAATATTCCGACAGGTTTTCCTGCGGGCGATGGGCCTCGTTGAAACTCTGGAAAATACCGCGCAGGGTGGCGATCTCGGCATCGGTGGCCTGCTCGGCCACCAGGCGCGCCGCCATGCTTTCAAGCGCGGCCCAGGCCTGCACCATACCGATCACTTCGCGCTTGGTCTTTTTGAGCACCATAATGCCCTTGCGCGGCACCGAGCGCACAAAGCCCTCCTGCTCCAGCATGGCAATCGCTTCGCGCACCGGCGTGCGGCTGACACCGAGTTTTTCAGACAACTGCCGCTCGTCGAGCCATGTCTGGGCGGCAGAGCCGTAAATGTCCATGCCGATCACGGCCTGTTTCAGAATACCGTAGACCTTGGTCTTGAACGACATTTCGGGCGCGACGCGCTTGAGCACCAAATCCTGTGACAGATCCTCGTCGAGCGGCCAGCGCATTTTCGGTTTCAGAGCTTTGGCCATCATCTTATTCCGTCCCTGCCCCGTTGCGGGGGATACTGCACCCGATCAGGCGGTCGTCACGCCGCCATTGGCCTGAGGCATGGGGCCAGCCGATCACTGATCAACTGGTATCCCAAAAGCCACAGGCCTAATCACTGTTTATATTCAAAGGGTCAGACGGTGACAATGCGCAAATTATTGGTCGAACCCGCCATGCCGAACGGAATGCCGGAGACGATCACAATGGTCTCGCCGGGCTGGGCAAAGCCGGTATCCTTGGCATGGTGGATGGCCTGGTCGACCATTTCGTCATAGCTGCCGCCGCCGGCCGATTGCACCGTATCGGTGCCCCACAGCAAAGCCAGACGCCGCGCGGTCTGGATGCTCGGGGTGATCGACAGGATCGGAACACTCGGGCGCTGGCGGGCAATGCGCAGGGACGAGGTGCCGCTCTGGGTGAAAGCCACAACCCCCGCCGCACCGATGGAGGAGGCCACATCCGCTGCTGCGGCCGATATCAGATGCTGCGGATGCGGCTCGACAGCCGGATGCAGCGCATGGATCAACGGCGGGTAGGAGTGGTGCCGCTCGGTGCGTCCGATGATGTGGTCCATGATCTCGACCGCCTCGACCGGATATTGGCCAGAGGCCGATTCAGCCGACAGCATCACCGCGTCCGCCCCGTCATAAATGGCGGTGGCAACGTCGGAGGCTTCCGCGCGGGTCGGGGTGGGTGCCGTGATCATCGATTCCAGCATCTGGGTCGCAATAATCACCGGCTTGCCCGCCATGCGGCAGGCCCGCACCAGATCCTTCTGGGCGCCGGGCACATCCTCGGGCGGAATTTCAACGCCCAGATCCCCGCGCGCCACCATGATGGCATCGGCCAGCCGGACCAGGTCGTCGAAATGCTTCAGGGCCGAGGGCTTTTCGATCTTGGCCATCACACCGGCGCGGCCGCCGACCAGACCATGCGCCTCGATCAGATCGGCCGGACGCTGCACGAAAGAAAAAGCCACCCAGTCGACGCCCAATTCCAGCCCGAAGGCCAGATCGGCACGATCCTTTTCGGTGATGGGGGAGAGATCGAGCACGGTATCGGGCAGGTTCACGCCCTTGCGGTCGGTCACCGGCCCGCCATTGATCACTTCGACCTCGACGCCCTGGTCGATCATCCGCACCACTTTGACGCGGACTTTGCCATCGTCGATCAGCAGATTGTGGCCGGGCATCAGCGCGTCGAAAATTTCCTTGTGCGGCAGGGCCAGCGTATCGGGTTCGCTGGTATCCTTGCCCAGCACCATGCGGACGATCTGTCCTTTTTCCAGCACCATCTTGCCGCCCGAGACGGCACCAAGCCGGATTTTCGGACCCTGCAAATCCTGCAAAATCGCGATGGGGTGGTTCACCTCGGCCTCAAGCGCGCGAATCGCATTGTATCGGGCACGGTGGTCCTCATGGCTGCCATGGCTGAAATTGAGACGGAACACATCGACGCCGGCCTCGAACAGGGTCCGGATCATCTCAGGAGAAGAACTGGCCGGCCCCAGTGTCGCGACAATGCGCGCGCGGCGAAGACGTCTCATCATGTCACTCCATTCAAGTCTATCAGGCCTGTAGATGAGCAGTATTTGATGACAAAGGCAAAACAAAAGCCGCCAAAGGCGGGCTTTTGCCGTGGAGAGCGCGGGCGACCCGGATTATTCGGCAGCCGCAGGCCTGTGCGGGGCCACCTGCGCGGCGCAATATTTGAATTCGGGGATTTTGCCGAACGGATCCAGTTGCGGATTGGTCAGCACATTGGCCGCCGCCTCGTTGAAACAGAAGGGCACAAAAATCATGCCGTCCGAGACATCGTCATCGGCCCGCAAAGTGGCGATGATCATGCCGCGCCGTGTGGAGACTTCAACCGGATCACCCGCCTTCAAGCCACGCTGGCGGATTTCGAAGCGGTTCATCGAGGCAATACCCTCCGGCTCGATATGATCGAGCACCGCCGAGCGACGCGTCATCGCTCCCGTATGCCAATGCTCCAACATGCGCCCTGTCGTCAGCACCAGCGGATAGGTCTCGTCCGGCACTTCGGCCGGCGGCACGATATCGGCGGGGACCAGATGAATCCGGCCATCAGAGGTCGGCACGCTGTCGACAAAGATGATATCCTGACCCGGCGTATGCTCGTCCACCGCCGGATAGGTGACAGACCCTTCGCGCTCGATCCGGTGCCACGGCAGGCCCGACAGCGACGGCATCAGCGCACGCATCTCCTCATAGACCTCCGAGACATGGCCATAGGACCATGACAGGCCGATGCGGTTGGCGAGATCGACAATCAGCTCCCAATCCTGCCGCGCTTCGCCCGGCAGATTGAGGGCGGGACGGCCCAATTGCACCTGGCGGTTGGTATTGGTGTAGGTGCCGAGCTTTTCGGCATGTGCCGAGGCCGGCAGCACCACATCGGCATGCCAGGCTGTCTCTGTCAGAAAAATATCCTGAACCACCAGATGCTCGAGCTTGGCCAGCGCCTCGCGCGCATGGATCTGGTCGGGGTCCGACATTGCGGGGTTTTCACCCATGATATACATGCCCCTGATCTGGCCGTCATGGATCGCATCCATCACCTCGACCACCGTCAGCCCGCGCTTGGGATCGAGCGCCTGGCCCCAGGCATTCTCGTATTGGGTGCGGATCAGCGGATTTTCGACCAGCTTGTAATCGGGATACATCATCGGGATCAGTCCGGCATCGGATGCGCCCTGCACATTGTTCTGTCCGCGCAGCGGATGCAGGCCCGATCCCTTGCGGCCGACATGGCCGGTAATGGTCGCCAACGCAATCAGGCAGCGCGAATTGTCGGTGCCATGGACGTGCTGGGATACGCCCATGCCCCAGAAGATGATAGACCGTTCGGACGTCGCAAAAATGCGGGCGACCTCGCGGATGGTGGCCGCAGGGATGCCGCAAACCGGCTCCATCGCCTCCGGAGAGAAATCCTTCACCTTGGTTTTGAGCGCCTCGAAACCCGACACCCGCGCCTGGATGAATTGCTCGCTGGTCAGCCCCTCCTCGATGATCACATGCAGCATGGCATTGAGCAGCGCGACATCGGTGCCCGGACGGAATTTCAGACTGTGGCTGGCATGGCGCATCAGGCCCTGCCCGCGCGGATCGGCGATGATCAGCTGGGCCCCGCGTTTGGCCGCCTGCTTGAAATAGGTGGCTGCGACCGGATGGTTCTGCTCGGGCCGCGCACCGATCACCAGAATACAATCGGCATCCAGTGCGGCCATGAAGGGCGCAGAAACCGCCCCCGAACCGACCCCTTCCATCAGGGCCGCCACCGAGGAGGCGTGGCACAGGCGCGTGCAGTGATCGACATTGTTGGTGCCGAATCCCTGCCGCACCAGCTTCTGGAACAGATAGGCCTCCTCGTTCGAGCCCTTGGCCGAGCCGAAACCGGACAGCGCGCCGCCGCCATGCGTATCACGGATCCGGGCCAGCCCGCCTGCGGCGCGGCTCATCGCCTCCTCCCACGTCGCCTCGCGGAACACCGCCCACGGGTTCAGCGGATCAATCGCGATATCGCCGTGTTTGGGTGCATCGTCGCGGCGGACCAAGGGCTTGGTCAGACGGTGCGGATGGCGCACATAATCGAAACCGAACCGGCCTTTGACGCAGAGGCGGTTTTCATTGGCGGGACCATCGCGGCCATCGACACGGATGATGGTGTCATCCTTGACCGCCACTTTGGTCAGACAGCCGACCCCGCAATAGGGGCAGACCGAATCCACCTCTTTGTCGGGTGTCACCACCGTCTTTTTGGCCTCGTGATCCATCAGTGATTTTTCGAGCAGCGCACCGGTCGGGCAGGCCTGCACACATTCCCCGCAGCCGACACAGGTCGACGTCCCCATGCTGTCGGCCAGATCGAACACCGGACGGGATTGCCCGCCGCGAAAGCCCATGCCGATCACATCATTGATCTGCACCTCGCGGCAGGCGCGTTCGCACAGGCCGCAGGCAATACAGGCCGCCAGATTGACGGCGATGGCGGCATGGGAATCATCATGCAAATCCAGTCCCGCCTGATGCGGGGTGTGGTGGTGGCCCTCGCCCGCTTGGGGATAGCGGCTGCCCGCAACGCCGACCTTGTCGGACCAGTTCCAGAATTTCGACGCCGGATCGGGGCCGTCATGGCGGGCGGGCATATCGGTGGCCAGCAATTCGAACACCATGGCGCGCGCTTTTTCGACCCGCTCGCCGGCACTCTTGACCACCATGCCTTCGCTCGGTTTGCGGATGCAGGAGGCCGCCAGCGTGCGTTCGCCCTCGACCTCGCAGACGCAGGCGCGGCAATTGCCGTCGGGCCGATAGCCGGGCTGGTCGAGATGGCACAGATGCGGGATCAGTGTGCCTTCGCGTTTGGCCACATCCCAGATTGTTTCATCGGCTTCAGCCGTCACCTGACGGCCATCAAGAATGAACTGCACAGGTTTTGTCATGACACTGTCTCCTCAAGGAAGAACCGCAGGACCGAACGCACGGGATTGCTGGCCGCCTGCCCCAGACCGCAGATCGAGGCATCGCGCATCACCTGATCGAGATCGCGCATCAGATCGGGGTTCCAGTCCCCCTGCTCCATCATCCGCACCAGCATCTGCGTGCCGGAGCGGCATGGCGTGCACTGGCCGCAGCTCTCGTGCTCGAAAAACCGCAACAGGTTGAGCGCCACCGCTTTGGGATCGTCATGATCGGACAGGATCACCACCGCATGCGAGCCGACAAAGCAGCCATATTGATCGAGTGTGCCGAAATCGAGCGGCAGATCGGCCAGACTGGCAGGCAGCAAACCGCCCGAGGCCCCGCCCGGCAGATAGCCGATGAAGCGATGCCCCCCGCGCATGCCGCCGCAATAATCCTCGATCAATTCGCGCGCCGTCACACCGGCCGGAGCCAGTTTGACGCCGGGATTGTTGACCCGTCCCGAGACGGAGAACGAGCGCATGCCCTTATGGCCGCGTACGCCCTGATCGGCAAACCATTGCGGGCCTTTCTGGACGATGTCGCGCACCCAGAACAGGGTCTCGATATTGTGGTTGAGTGTGGGACGATCGAACAGGCCCTGCTCGGCGATATAGGGCGGGCGATGGCGCGGCAGGCCGCGTTTGCCTTCGATCGACTCGATCATCGCGCTTTCTTCGCCGCAGATATAGGCCCCCGCCCCGCGCCGCAATTCAATGCCGACCTGCTGCGTGAAACCAGCGGCATCCAGCCGGGCAATTTCCGTGTTCAGCAGTTGCAGCACGGCCGGATATTCATCACGCATATAAAGATAGATGCGGTCGCAGCCGACAGCCCAGGCGGCAATCAACGCCCCTTCCAGCATCCTGTGCGGGTCGCTTTCCAGATAGGAGCGATCCTTGAAGGTGCCCGGTTCGCCCTCGTCGCCATTGATGGTCATCAAACGGGGGGCGGGATAGGACCGCACGATCGACCATTTGCGGCCGGACGGAAACCCTGCCCCACCCAGACCGCGCAAGCCTGAATCCGACAACAGGGCAATGATCTCCTCGGGCGTATGCTTGCCCGCCAGACAATCGGCCAGAAGCCCGTAGCCGCCATCGGCACGATAGGCCTCGAGATCCCGATAGGCGGGCACAGTTGGCGTGGTTTCTCCCGCTTGCGCCAATGCCAGCAGGCCCTCGGCCGTGGCATGGTCAACCTCGCGCCGTCCGACAAGAGCGGCGGGGGCTTGCGCGCAACGGCCGATACAAGCCGCCCGCACCACCCGCAGGGCTGAGGGATCGACCAGCGTTTCGATCCTGCCGATCAGATCCTCCGCACCCGCCATCATGCAGGACAGGGAATCGCACACCCGGATGGTGATGGCCGCAGGGGCGTTCTCGCCGTCTTTGACGATGTCGAAATGGTGGTAGAAACTCGCCACCTCGAAAATTTCGGCCTCGGCCATTCGGAAACAGGTCGCCAGCGCTTTCAAATGGCGGGCATGCAGGGCGCCTTGCCGGTCTTGCAGGCGATGCAGAGCCTCGATCACCATGTCACGCCGGCGGGGCATCGAGCCCAGCATGGTGTCCACCTCGGCCAGCGCAACTGCATCGAGCATGCGGCCCTTCGGCTTGGCAATTTTCGGATCGGTCTTTTTGACCTGTTTGTTCATTGGTGGCGTCCTCCCGAGGGAAAACAGAATAACAGGAAATTCGGGATTGGGAACTCCCTTGGTATACCATACACCACACATGTTTTCAGGGACTTAGGTCGATCGCGTGTGATTTTTTTCATCCCTGACGCTGTTTTTTATCGTCCAAGCGCAGATGGTGCATCGCAACAGCCCGCACCCGCAACGACGCCTGCCGTGGAATTGATCAACAAGACCATCGGTCGATCTTCCGGCAGTGCGGAAAAACGGCAATGGAACAGTCCGCATTCTGGCTCTCAACCTATTGCACTGCAATGAAAGAGCCGCTTGCCATCTGGCGTATGGCATACCAAGATGATCCCAGATTCCAGATGCCAATGGCATCGTTGCGCACCATAAGCGGGGAATCGATCGAGGGAGGCTAGCATGACACATGAAGAGGGGGCGGTGTCCGCCCGCGTCAGTGAAAGCTATCGTTGGACCCAATTGACGATAGGCGTTGTGTGTATGGTTATGATCGCCAACTACCAATATGGTTGGACGTTCTTTGTTCCTGATATCCAGAAGCAATTCGGTTGGAAGCCCTCTGACATCCAGGTGGCTTTTACCTTGTTCGTTCTGTTCGAGACATGGCTGGTGCCGATCGAGGGCTGGTTCGTTGACCGCTATGGTCCGCGGGTGGTGATTTTTGTCGGCGGTATTCTGTGCGGCATCGGCTGGTGGATGACCTCGCGGGCCACCTCGCTGGGTGGCATTGACGGTTACTATTCCGCCATGATCGTCTGCGGCATCGGCGCAGGCGGCGTTTACGGCACCTGCGTCGGCAATGCGTTGAAATGGTTCCCCGACAAGCGCGGCCTTGCAGCTGGCATAACGGCGGCCGGATTCGGAGCGGGTTCTGCCCTTACCGTTGTCCCGATCCAGAACATGATCAAGGATGTCGGCTTCCAGCAGACCTTCCTGAATTTCGGGATCGGCCAGGGTATCATCATCTGTATCCTCGCCTATTTTCTGCTCGCGCCCAAACCGGGACAGGTTCCCGGCACCACCACCAATGCCAATGTGATCCAGACGCGTCGCCAGTATACGCCGATGGAAATCATCGGGCCTGCCAGTTGGTGGATGGCAGCCAGTGTTGCGGTCCTGCTGGTCGGTCTGATCATGTGGAACATGGGCATGCTGTTCTACTTCCAGCTGGTTCTGGCGGGGATGATCTTCCTTGTGGGCGGCACGATTGTCGTCATGCGGGGCGAGCCGATTTTCATGCTGATGTATTTCATGTTCGTGATTGTCGGCGCGGGCGGGTTGATGGTTACAGCCAATCTGAAACCCATTGCCGCCAATCTCAAAGTGGCCGACCAGGCGGTCACCATCGGCTGGACCATGACGGCCATTACCTGGGCCGCGACCATCGACCGGATTTTGAACGGGCTGACCCGTCCTTTCTTCGGCTGGGTCTCGGACCAGATCGGACGTGAACAAACCATGTTCGTGGCTTTTGCGTTGGAGGGGATCGGCATTTATGCCCTCTATCTCTATGGCTCCGATCCGTTGTGGTTCGTGCTGCTGTCGGGCTTCGTGTTCTTTGCATGGGGGGAAATCTATTCACTGTTCCCTTCAACCTGCACCGATACATTCGGCTCCAGATTCGCGGCCACCAATGCTGGTTTGTTGTACACGGCCAAGGGAACAGCGGCTTTGCTGGTTCCGTTCGGCAGCCGGATCCAGGAGGCCACCGGCTCCTGGGACACGGTGTTCCTGATCGCGGCCGGCGCCAATATTCTGGCCTCTGTGCTGGCACTGTTTGTACTCAAACCATGGCGGGCACGGGTGATCGAGCGTTCGGTTGCCAACTGACAAGCACCTCTGCCGGTCCTGCCAAACATGGCCGGCAGAGGACATTTCTTGAGACTTGACATCGGCTAGCTTTGGCATGCCAAATGCCAATTATAAAAATACACTGACAGGATTTCGATTGGCACAGCAGCCAATCTGCGAATGAAACGAGGAAATTGACCATGGCGCATGACAAAGCAATTGTTCGCAAAGTGCTGGATGGCGTGAAGGCCTCCGGCCGCACGGCACTGACGGCCCCCGAGGCCAAACTGGTATGTGATGCCTTCAGCATCCCGCTGCCCAAGGAAGACCTTGTCACCTCGGCTGACGGTGCGGCCACAAGCGCCTCTGCAATGGGGTTCCCCGTTGTGATGAAGATTGTCTCGGCCGACATCCTGCACAAGACCGATGCGGGTGGCGTGATTGTCGGCGTCAAATCCGCCGACGAGGCCAAAGCGGCCTATGACACCATCATGGCCAATGCCAAAAGGTACAAGGCCGATGCCAAGATCGAAGGCATCCAGATCCAGCAGATGCTGCCTTCGGGGGCGATCGAAACGCTGGTCGGCTCGATCACCGATCCCTCCTTCGGCAAGCTGGTCGCCTTCGGGCTTGGCGGCGTACTGGTGGAAGTGCTCAAGGACCTGACCTTCCGTCTGGCGCCGGTCAACGAGCATGACGCGCTCGACATGATCGGTTCGATCAAGGCGCAGGAAATGCTCGACGGCATCCGCGGCTCCGAGCCGGTCGACCGCAAGGCCATTGCGCAAAT
>CANFLM010000082.1 GCA_947447895.1 Hyphomicrobiales bacterium | reverse complement strand
TCCGGCTTCGGGAGCTCGTAGCTCAGCTGGTAGAGCAACGGACTTTTAATCTGTAGGTCGAGGGTTCGAGTCCCTCCGAGCTCACCACTCCTTTCATGGAGGTCGTGATGGCCCCGAATGCCCCTTCTTCTGATGCCCTGTCATCCTACAGGCTCCGGCCAAACCCGGACGACCCTGCTCTAACAGAGCGGGTCGCTGGCTTTGACGAGCGCGGCGAGCCTGTCACCCTGTCGGTGACAGTCGAACGGCCGCTGACGCTCTATCTGAATGCCCGCGAGATTGTGACGATGATGACCATCCTCGATCATCCCGCCTATCTGGCTTTGGGTTACCTGCTCAACCAGAACATGCTGCAGTTCGATGACGAGGTAACAGGTATCGATTATGACGATGATCTGGGCGTCGTCGTGGTTCGCACACCGGTCGAGACCGATTTCGAGGACAAGCTCAAAAAGCGCACGCTGACCTCGGGCTGTGCGCAGGGAACCACTTTCGGCGACCTGATGGAATCGCTGGCCCATGTCAGCCTGCCGCAGACCGAGCTGAAAACCTCGTGGCTCTATGCGCTGACCCAAAGCGTCAACACCACCCCCTCGCTCTATCTGACCGCTGGGGCGATCCATGGCTGTGTGCTCTGCGCGCAGGACAAGCCGCTGGTCTATATGGAAGATGTCGGCCGCCACAATGCGGTTGATAAAATCGCAGGCTGGATGTTCGACCAGAAGGTCAGCGGGGCCGACAAGATTTTCTACACCACCGGAAGGTTGACCTCGGAAATGGTCATCAAAACAGTCCGCATGGGCATTCCCATTCTGGTCTCGCGTTCGGGCTTTACGGCTTGGGGGGTTGCTTTGGCCAAGCAATGCGGTTTGACGCTGATCGGGCGGGCACGCGGCAAGCGCTTTGTGGTGCTGTCGGGTGAAAACCGGATTACCTATGATCAGAATCTGGCTTATGTCGAAGATGAATCCATGAAAAGCCGGCGCAAGGGTGCAGAAGTCGATCATGACTGATTTTACGACCATGACCAAACCCTTGGGCGTTTTGCTGGCTGGTGGTCTGGCCCGCCGCATGGGCGGTGGCGACAAGCCGTTGCGGCTTTTGGCCGGACGGCCGATCCTCGATCATGTGATCGAGCGTTTCCAATCCCAATGCTGCATGCTGGTCCTGAATGCCAATGGCGATCCCGGGCGTTTCAGTGCCTATGATATGCCTGTCATTGCCGATACTGTCCCTGACTATGCCGGACCACTGGCGGGTGTGCTGGCAACGATGGATTATTGCTCGGCCCATCGGCCCGATGTCACCGATATCGTCTCGGTTGCGACTGACAGCCCCTTCCTTCCATCCGATCTGGTTGTGCGCCTGCAACAGGCCCGTGATGAAGGCGGGACGCCTCTGGCCTGCGCGCAATCGGGAGACAGGACGCAGCCGCCATTCGGTCTCTGGCCCGTATCCTTGCGTGATGATCTGCGCCAGGCTCTATTGGTGGAAGGATTGCGCAAGATCGATCTCTGGACGGCCCGCCATGGCATTGCGACAGCCATATGGCCGCAGACGCCCTACGATCCGTTTTTCAATGCCAATCGCCCCGATGATCTCGACGACGCCGAACGCATCTATCGCAATCTGGCTTGATCACGCCAGAATGGCTGCGTAACTCACAAAAGAGACAGGATCACCTGCACTGATCAGGGTAGTTTCTTCGGGCAGGATCACAAATCCTTCGGTTTCAGTCAGCGAACTGATCACCCCTGCCCCGTCTTGCACATGTTTGATGGCCGTATAAACGCCGTCAGACCCTCCTGACAGGCCGACACGGACGAATTCGCGTCTTCCCTGCTTCTTGCGATAGTTGAAGCCTGAGCGCACGTTAAACAGGCTTGGTTGCGCGAAAGTCTCTCCCCGGAGGCAGGCGACCAGTGCGCGGACAATCGCTGTCATGGTCACAAATACAGCCACCGGATTACCCGGCAGGCCGACAAACAGGCAATCACCCAACTGGCCCACCACAATCGGACGCCCCGGCTTGATGCCGACACGCCAAAGATCCAGACGGCCATAATCCCCCAAAGCGGCTTTGATATGGTCTTCCTCGCCGGTCGACACGCCACCCGATGTCAGGATCAGATCATTCTCGCCTGAGGCTTCTGCCAGAGCCATGCCAATGGCTTGCCGCTCATCGGGCAAAATACCCAAATCGGTCACGGCCAGTCCCCAGCGTTCGGCAATGCTGGTCAGCATCAAGCGGTTGGCATCATAAAGCTGGCCCGCAGCAAGCGGCGCCCCCGGCTCGACCACTTCATTGCCGGTCGAAAACACGGCCACCCTCAACGGACGGCGGACCGGCAGGTACGACAGGCTGAGAGCAGCGGCCAGGGACAATTCAGCCGGACCCAACACGACACCCGCCTTGAGCGCCACCGCACCCTCTGACACATCCTCGCCAGCCAGACGGCAATTCGCCCCCATTTTGAGGCCCTGTGGCAGGCTGACCTCAGCGCCCTCATCGATCAGGCGCACATCTTCCTGCATGAACACCGTATCGTAGCCCTCGGGCATCGGTGCGCCGGTAAAAATACGGATCGCGCCATGGCGTCCCAACGGGCCCTGATAGGCCGAACCCGCCGCCACACGGCCGATCACAGGCAGGACCGTCTCCCGACCGGACGCCAGCATCGAAAAGGCCACGGCATAGCCATCAACCGCCGAATTGGCAAAACCGGGCAAAGGCAGCGGGGCCAAGACAGTGTCGGCCAGCACACGCTGGGATGCCTGCCGCAAGGGCACAGTATCAACACCAGCCACCACAGGAATGTGTTGGGCAAAACGGGCCAGTAGATCTTCGACCCTCAGCAACTCATCGCCGAATGCGAGGTGATCGGGGGTGAGCTGGACCATGGGTTGGGGTTATTTCCGCTCATGCAGCAGCGGCAGCAGCTGCTTCAGTTCGATGGCATGTTTCATGACATATTCGCAGACGGTTTCGACATCGTCGGGATCGATCTGCGGAATTGGCAGTTTTTTAGTCATCTCGTCACTGAGAATAGCCACCACATTCGGATCTTTGGGAAACAGGAATTCCTTGCCTGATTCATGACGGTGTACTTCAATTTTCGGGTGGTTCCAGCGCTTGAACCCTTCGATCAGCACGAAATCAACCGGCGAGAGCTGTCGCAGCAGATCCGGCAGGCCCCATTCCTCTTCCTGTTTGTATTCATGCATGAGGGCAAAGCGCTTGCCGGACGACACCAGAACCTGCTTCGCCCCTGCCTGCCGCAGTTTGAAGCTGTCTTTGCCCGGTACATCCACATCGAATGTATGATGGGCATGTTTGATGGTCGACACCGTAAAGCCGCGTGCAAACAGGGATGGCAACAGCAAACGCAACAAATGCGTCTTGCCCGAGTCGCTCCAACCGGCAAATCCGATAACTTTCATTTAACCCTCAAAACCAGAACAGTCTAACATCACAAACAACTAACTCTTGCCCATATCATGGCTTTGCCTTCATAAAGGCAGGTAGCTTATACACCCATTGTAGCCAATGCCCACAATCCCGCCATAAAAAATCCACTGGCTTTGCGTTCAGAATGTCACAGGCCCTGCATGAGCGAACACCCGACACCCATCCATCGTCTCGACCTCAAAGGGCTGAAATGCCCCCTGCCCGCACTGAAAACCCGCAAGGCTCTGCTGGCGCTCGGAGCCGGTGAGCAGATCGATGTGATCTGTACCGATCCAATGGCGCGGATCGACATTCCCCATCTGGTGGCCACACTGGGTGACGAAATGATCACCCAGCATGAAGAGGCCGATACCCTCATTTTCAGCATCAGACGGCAGGCCGCCAAAGCCTGATTTGACAATCCGATCAGCCCAGACGCGCCAGAGCCTCGGACAGTTTGATGCGGCGGCTGCGGCCTTCCTCGAGACGTTCGCGCTGCTCGTCGACCACCTCCTCGGGCGCGCGCGCCATGAAGTCGGGATTGGCCAGCTTGCTCTCGATCTTGAGGGCCTCGGAATCGATTTTCTCGATTTCCTTGCCCAGACGCTGCCGCTCAGCAGGAATGTCGATGATGCCTTCCAGCGGCAAGGCAACAACCTCGCCACGGATCACCAGACCGATCGACTGGGCCGGCGCCACATCGGCCAAGACCACATCCGACACCCGCGCCAGCCGCTTGATCATATCGCTCCAGCGCGCGGCACGGTCCTTGGTCTGGCTTGAGGCTGCCACCAGCACAAGCGGGATTTGAGCCGAACCCGGCACATTGGTTTCAGCGCGTGCCGAACGGATATCGGAAACCAGATCGACCAGCCAGCCGATTTCAGCCTCCGAATCGGCATCACCCAGCCCGCTGACATCTGGCCAGTTCGAAAGCGCCAGAATCGCTTCGCGCTTGGGCCCTTGCGCGCCCAACAGGCCCCATAATTCTTCCGTCAAAAACGGCATAAACGGATGAAGCAAACGGGCAATCTCGTCGATCACATAGGCGATGCACGCACGGGTCTCGTCTTTGGCAGGGCCATCCTCACCGGTCAGGATCGGCTTGGACAATTCGACATACCAGTCACAAAAGCTGTTCCAGACAAAGCGATAGGCTGCATTGGCGGCATCGTTGAAGCGATAGGCTTCGAGCGCATGGGTCACATCATTGACGGCTTGCGCCAGTTCACCCAAAGCCCAACGGTTGAGCGCGATTTTGGTCGCGCGCGGATCAAAACCATCCACGCGGGCGCAATGGTTCATCTCGGCAAAGCGGGTTGCATTCCAGAGCTTTGTTGCAAAATTGCGATAGCCTTCAACACGTTGCGTCGACAATTTAATGTCACGACCCTGCGCGGCCATTGCCGTGAGGGTAAAGCGCAGCGCATCCGCACCATAGGTATCGACCAGAGCAATCGGGTCGATCACATTACCCTTGGACTTCGACATTTTCGCGCCTTTTTCATCGCGAACCAGAGCATGGATATAGACGGTGCTGAAAGGCGGTACATCCATGAACTCGATGCCCAACATCATCATGCGGGCTACCCAGAAAAAGATGATGTCGAAGCCGGTCACCAGCACATTGGTGGGATAGTAACGCTTCATTTCGGGGGTGGCATCGGGCCATCCCAACGTGGAGAACGGCCAAAGCGCGGAAGAGAACCACGTATCGAGCACATCGGGATCGCGTGTCAATTCAACGGGATTGCCGTAATGGCTCTGCGCCTGTGCCTGCGCCTCGGCCTCGTCATAGCCGACAAACACATGGCCGTCGGGGCCATACCAGGCCGGGATCTGGTGACCCCACCACAATTGCCGCGAAATACACCATGGCTCGATATTCTCGAGCCACTGGAAATAGGTCTTTTCCCAGTTCTCGGGCACGAATTTGGTCTCGCCCGTCCGCACCGCTTTCAAAGCGGGCTGGGCCAGAGTTTTGGCATCGACATACCATTGGTCTGTCAGCCATGGCTCGATCACGACATTGGACCGGTCACCATGCGGCACCATCATGGTGGTCGGCTCGATCAGGCTCAACACGCCCGCTTCATGGAGCGATGCGAGAATGGCCTTGCGCGCCTCGAAACGGTCCATCCCGTCAAGCGCAAGGGCCGCCTGCGAGGCCTGAGCAAAGGCGTCTTGACCCTTGATGGCAATCCGCGCCTTGGAATCGAGAATATTGATCTGTTCCAGCGCGTGGCGTTTGCCGACTTCAAAATCGTTGAAATCATGGGCCGGCGTGATCTTGACCGCACCCGTGCCCTTTTCGGGATCGGCATAATCATCGGCCACAATCGGGATGAGACGGCCCACCAGCGGCAACACGGCATGGCGGCCGATCAGCCCTTTCAGGGTTTCATGGTCAGGATGGACGGCGACGGCCGTATCACCCAGCAGGGTTTCGGGACGGGTTGTGGCAACACGGATAAAGGTCGCCGGATTTTCCGGATCATAGACCGCGCCGTCCAGCGGATAATCGATGTGGTAGAGTTGGCCGGAGGGATCACGGTCCAACTGCTTGCCGAGTGTGGCCAGATTCAGCGGGTCTTCCTGATGGCGATCCCATTTGAAATTGCCGCGTTTTTCCACCTGCAGCACTTCCAGATCTGAAATTGCGGATTCGAAATGCGGATCCCAGTTCACCAGCCGTTTGGCACGGTAGATCAGGCCCTTTTTGTGCAATTCCACAAAGACCTTGGTGACCGCGCGCACCATCTGGTCATCAGGAGAACCATCGCCCATCGTAAAGCGCAGGCGCGACCAGTCGCACGAGGCCCCCAACCTCTTCAACTGGCCGTTGATGGTGCCGCCTGATTCCTCTTTCCACTGCCAGACTTCTTTCAGAAAAGCCTCGCGGCCCATGCTGCGGCGGTCCGGACGGTTTTCGGCGGCCAATTTGCGCTCGACCACCATCTGCGTCGCAATACCGGCATGATCGGTGCCCGGCTGCCACAACACATCACGCCCGCGCATCCGTTCGAACCGGCACAGGATATCCTGCAAGGTATTGTTGAGCGCGTGGCCCATATGCAAGGAGCCAGTCACATTGGGGGGCGGAATAACGATCGTGTAGGGCTCTGCTCCCTGACGGTCCGCACGCCCAGTCTTGAAGGCGTCCTGCGTGTCCCACAACGTGCTGATGCGGCTTTCCACGCTTGCGGGATCAAAGGTTTTTTCCATCATGATCAGCATATCCTAAGCGGCCTGAAACATCATTGCAGGCATGAGACATCAAGGCCCGTTAAATCGCCGAGGCCGACGCATTCGTCAATGGAGGACTTGCGGGATCGGCTAAAAAAAGCCGCGCCACGGAACGATAAGGATCAAACCGGCAGGGCAATCAGGACCGCGCGAGCTTGCTCACCCGCTTGATTTCATCACGCACGGCTTCTTCAACGATCCGTTCGAGATTCTGGTCCATCCAGTCGCGGACCAGGGGTTTCATCAATTCGGCAACAAATTCGTCAAGCCGTGGATAGGCCCCGTTGCTGTTGCCTGGCTTGACGCTCTCGGTCAGATTCGACAGCGATGCCGAAAAAGCGTTGGCTGTGCGGTCGGACATCAAGCCCTTGAAGCTATGCTCGGATGTAACGTTTTGAACAGGCTCGATCGTTTCAACAGTATCGACCGCGACATCCGTATCAAGCGCAACTGGAGGCTCGACAGCCATGCCAACCGACTGGAACGGCGCTGGAGATTCAGGAGCTGAAACATCTTCCACCCGAGCAGCAACAGCAGGTGCTACCGGTGCATCTGCAGGCAGCAGATTGGCCTGGATAAATGCAGCCATCATAGTATCAGCAACATGAACCGGTGCAGGGTTCATTGTTGTAACGGTTTCCATATCTGTTTCGGCCAAAGCCGCAACAGGTTGAATCGGCTGTGTCGGAGCAGCAATATTTTCGTCCCCGACCGGAACGGTCTGGATTTTGAGGACTTCATCCTGCTTCTGCAGAGGAATGATCCCGGCAAAAGGATGATCACTGGTTGTAAGGGCGGACCCACTCTCGGTCTGGACTTTCAAAATTGACCGGGGAGCCTCAGATTGAGCGGACACATTCACTGGCGTAGCCGGAGCAACAATCTTTTCGGAAGTCACTCGCGTTTGGTTGTTCTGAACCAATGCGGGAAAATAATCCGACAGGAATTCTGCATTGGCCTTTGATGGCTGGAAATCGGCATGGTCTGCCACCACCGGCTTGTCAGCGACAGGTTCGGCAGCAATGGGCTTAGCAACTGGCAGGAACGGATGACGTGTATCAGACGACTGTGTCTGTGGCGCTGAAAGATCAGCCGAAACAACCTGAGGCAATTTGGGTTGAGCAACAGGCATTGACGGATTTGATGAGGTTTGGGACCACGGAAATTCAAAATGCTGTCCATCGTTCCGGGTGGCCGTCGAGCGGCTCGGATTTTCCATCTCTTCAGAGATAATACGACGGATAGAGGCCAAAACCTCTTCCATCGAAGGCTCATGAGATTTGTTCGATTGCACCGACATTCAATAGTTCCTCAGAGCGAAACGATAGCCCCTTTGGCCTATGTGACAAAGAGACAAGCAATACATCTGCTATAGCCTCTACTCAAAAGCGGTAAAAGCCAAAGCAGTAATTTTTTAGCCCTTTTTGAGAATTAACACACAAGAAAAGGCTTATTCACCGTCCATAATCGAAATACCGAACCATTTTCCGGAGACGTTTTCATAATGGGTCGCAGGGTTATACTGCTTCACATTGAGTTTGAGATTATCAATATTCAGCTGGCCGGCTGACTGGGCCAGTGTGTAGGAGGAGACCACGCGGTCCCGCTGGGCTGTGACAAGACTCACACGCGCCGACAGCAAGTCCTGATCGGTCAACAAGACATCGAGCGTGGTACGCTGGCCCACTTTTGCCTCTTCGCGGATCCCGTTCAACGCGATGGTTGCCGCTTCAACCTGTGCATTGGCTGATTGGATGCGTGCCTTGGCGGCTTCAAGCTGGCTCCAGGCGGAGACGACATCGGCACGGACCTTTTCACGGACCGAATCAAGCTCCAAGCGGCGCTGTCCGATCACTTCCTTTGACTGGCGGATGCTGGCGTAGCTCTCACCACCGTCATAAAGCGGCATGGTCAGGGTGCCAGCAATCGTATTGGTGTTCTGGTTACGGTTGTTGATAAAGCTCACATCATTGCGCAGACCGCTCGAGGCAGAGACAGACAAAGTCGGACCAAGTCCTGCATAGGCCTGACGCAGCTGGTATTCGGCCACTTCGATATTGATCGAGGACGCAATGATCGAAGGATGCGAGGAAATCGCCACCGTCAGAGCATCATTGAGTGATTTATAGGTCACTTTGGCAAGAGGACGCGCCGGGCTCATCTGGCGGGGCTCTTCACCGACGATCTGGCGGTATTTGGCGATGCTGGTTTTGAGCGTCCCTTCGGCGGTGGCCATGTCGGCCTGTGCGGCAGCCAGACGCGCTTCCACCTGTGCCACGTCGGTGCGGGTCACTTCACCGACCGAGAAACGATCCTGTGTCTGGCGCAACTGCTCGCGCAACACGCCCAGATTGTTGCGGCGCAATTCAAGAACCGATGTATCGCGCATCACATCCATGTAGGAGGTCGCGGCATCGACAAGGGTCTTCTGTTCGACATTGGCCAAGGTCGAGCGAGCGGCAAATACGCCACGTTCAGCTGCAGCAATGGTGGCTTCAACCTTGCCCGAAGAAAATAATGTCTGGGTCAAAGTGGCAGAAACACCCCGAGGATGGGTCTGGCTACGATCACCTGAAAAATCTTTAGATGTTTTATTGTGATTTTTATCCCACAATTCGGCAATGCCATAATCACCAATGCCATTAATCTTGGGACGTGCTCCTGCCGAGGCTCTGGCGACACCTTCGTCAAGCGCTCGCAAGGCAGCGCGTTGGGCGTTCAGATCAGGATTGGTTGTATAGGCTCGCGACAAGGCCCCTTCGATGGATTCGGCGTGAACAAGAACTGGCCCCATCAATGCCGAAACACAGACACCGACAAACAAAAACCGTTGGGCGTAACCTAACATCATCAATTCTCCAGCGGCCCAAACCGGAGTTTGGACCTTAAACAACCACACCCAATCGATACCAGCACAAGGGCACAGTATGCAAGCTATGGTTAATAGGAGGTTAAATTATTTTGATAGGCCAAACGCGAATATTCAGAACTGGAAACCGACAGGTTTACTGAATTCGCTCAAAACAGGAACATTGACGGACACAACACGGATGGAGCCGAACTGGTCACCGGAACGGACATAACGCACGATCTGCCCTGCCCCTTTGCTGGCATCAACGCCCACAAGACGTCCGCCTTCGCTCAACAAATCGAGTAGATGGCTCGGCTTTTCAACAAAACCACCATGCACGATGATCACGTCGTATGGACCGCCTTTGTGCTTTTTGCCATCCAGTGATTCCTTGGACACTTTGACATTGTCGAGACCGGCCACCTTGAAGGCCTTGCGGGCCGAATCGACAAGCGCCGCATTGCCTTCAATCGCTGTGACCTCGGCGGCCAGATGCGACAACACAGCCGCAGAATAGCCCGAGCAGCACCCGACATCGAGCACAGCATCATCGGATTGGATGTCGGCCGTCTGCAGAATACGCGCCAGCACCATCGGCGACAGCATCACACGTCCGGTGTCGGAAAAAACCACGGCGCGGTCGGCATAGGCCAGTTCCTGTTCGCCATCGGGCAGAAATGATTCACGCGAGACAGCCTCGATGGCCGCAAGAACACGCTGGTTGGTGACATCGAAGGTCCGCAATTGATTGTCGACCATCATCCGGCGCTTCAGTGCAGAATCGAGCATGAGGAACACTCCGGTCTAGGCTGGCACACCGCGCGGCGGCCACACATCTTGATATGGTCATCAATTGAATTGGAGGCCTCGGAGGGAATCGAACCCCCGTACAAGGATTTGCAGTCCTCTGCGTCACCACTCCGCCACGAGGCCCCCGCTGATCAACACTGATCATGCGTCCTGATAGCAAGGCATGAGCACAACCGCAACAC
>CANFLM010000081.1 GCA_947447895.1 Hyphomicrobiales bacterium | reverse complement strand
GGGGCGCAGATCGGCAGCGTGGCTTTGCTGGCCTCCCATACCACCACCGGACTGGTCTGCGGATTGATCCTGCAAGCGCTGGCCTATGCCTCGATGGATGTGATGCTGAGCCTCTATATGCTCGACCATATTCCGCGCCGCGAACTGAACCAGTTCGAGCCAAGGCGCATGATGATTGCAGGTGGCTCCTATGCCATTTCTCCCTGGATCGGCGTCGCACTGCACCAGAATGTCGCGCAATGGACCACCTATGCGGTGGCCGCGATGGCCTCGCTGACCCTGATGGCGGTGTTTCTGGCCATGCAACTGCAAGCCAACCCGACCGTGACCTCGAATACGGCCGCAGGCACCAATCCGGTCAAGCTGGCAGGCCGCTTTATCGGCCAGCCCCGCTTGCTGCTGTCCTGGATTCTGGCGTTCGGGCGCAATGGCTGGTGGGTGGTTTTTTTCATCTATATTCCGATCTATGTCACCAGTGTCGGCTATTCACCGGCGGTTGGCGGCGCGCTGGTGACCATCGGCATGCTGCCGCTGATCCTGACACCGAAATGGAGCAGGCTGGGCCGCCGCTTCGGGATCCGGAACCTGCTCAGTCTGGCCTATGGCATGGCGGGGATCGGGAGCATATCCGCTGCCATTGCCGCCTCGCTGGATATGCCGCAAACCAGCATCGGCCTGTTTTGTCTGGCGGCCCTGTTTGCCTGCATGATCGACGGCGCGGGCAATGTGCCGTTTTTGCGGGCGGTACGCCATTATGACCGCACGGCCATGACCTCTATTTTCATGACCTTCCGCCATATCAGCCCGATCGTTTTTCCCGGCATCATGGCCTTTGTGCTGTCGTTCCTGCCCTTGCCATTCGTGTTTGTCACCAGCGGCGTGCTGACCCTGACCATGGCGGTATTTTCGCGGTTTTTGCCGCGCAGCTTGTAGCAAGAAAAAACCTGCCGGATTGCTCCGGCAGGTCTGTGTTCTGTTTTCGGCAAAGAATCAATTTTCGAGGTTCTTGGCAGGCGGATAATCGCGGGAATAGACCGGGTTGGCCAGAAATTCCTTCGGATTATAGGTCCAGAACTGCGAGAGGTTTTCGTAGGTCTTGACCACAGAATTGACCAGACGGCCTTCCTTGCGCACAACCTTGCGGATGTAGACATTGCCGACGACATTGCCGTATTCGTCGAACGACACAGGACCACGGCAGGTGTCGACCTTGGTGGCGCGCAGGGCTTTCATCAGGGCATTCTTGTCTTCGACATTGCCGTTGATCGCCTTGATGGCCGCTTCCAGAATCGCCCCATTGGCATAGGTTGCCGCGCCGTAGAAGCCCGGATCATAGCCTGCTTCCTTGCGGAAATTGGCCGCGAACTGCTTGTTGATCGGGTTGTCGAGTTCAGCCGAATACCAGCAGGAGGTGATGGTGCCGAGTGCTTCGTCACCCATGTTGCGCAACACCGACTCATCGAGATGGGTCATGCCGCCAACGATCGGCAATTTGTCTTTCAGTCCGTATTCGACGAACTGGCGGGTGAAGCGGAATCCGTTCGAGCCTTCAAAGGCAGAGAAGATCGCGTCAGCCTTCAAATTCAGCTGGGCAATATAGGTGGCATAATCGGGCACGGTCAGCGGAGCCCAGAGCTTCTGGACGATCTTGCCGCCGTTTTCTTCGAACACGCGCTGGAAGCCGGCGCACATTTCATGGCCGTAGGCCGTGTCGGAACCGATGGTGATGATCTTCTTGTATTTCAGTTCCTTGGCGCAATAGTCGGCCAACGGGCTCGAGCATTGCGACGAGGTCGATGTCGCACGCACGAACCATGGGTTCGGCTTGCGCTGGGTCATGTCTTCGGCAGCCGCCACCGACAAAGTCGGCACGCCTTTTTCCGCGATATAGTCCTGGATGGCCAGAGCCTCGAATGCCGCTAACGGGCCGATATAGCAATGGACCTTGTCGCGCTCGAGCAGTTCCTGGGCCTTGGTGCGGGTCTGCTGCGGATTGCTGGCGGTATCGGCCGAGAAGATTTCGACCTTGCGGCCGGCAATCATATTGTTGCGCTCTTTCATATACATGAGCAGACCGCGTTCCATATCGAGACCACCGGAAGCCAGCGGACCGGTCTTGACGGTCAGCAGACCGATGCGGATGGGCTCCGAGGACTGGGCGTTGACACGCGTGCCAACCAGCGAAGCCAGACCGGCTGTCGCTGCCCCTTGAACCAAAGTACGCCGAGAGAGTGTCATAGTCGTTCCTCCTGTTGCAGTTTATTAAAGTCGTTATTCGTTCATCCGATAATCGGCAGCAGGACATAATTGTCATGCTGTGGATCGATATGGATCGTGGTGGTTCCGCCAAACACCGACAGCGGACGATCTCTGGGGTCATCATGCAGGAATGGACCGCAACCGAGCAACTCATTCTTGAAGTTCGACAGTTTTTTTCCGGTCGTTTCCTGCCAGATATAATCGCGGCCGCGGATGCTCAAGGCGACACGATGGCCCTCTGGCACGACAATGCCGCTCGGCCAGAATTCCACCTCGACCTCGACAGGTTCGCCCGGCACCAGCGGCTGTTTCTCGTCATGGGTATGATAGGGCCGATAGGGTTGGGTCAGCGCAGGATCGAGCTTGCGGTGGGAGGCGCGCAGCCAGCCCTGGAAAATCGGGGTATGCGGATCAATCGCACCGGGGAAAGTCACCTCGCGCAGATCGGGGGTGAACACCCGCACCACGAGGAACAGATCGGCATCCTCGGTGGTCGAGGAAATCCGCAATTTGGCGGCCACCGGACCGGTGATTTCGGTTTCCTTGTCCAAGGGCTCGGACAGGAAGGTCAGGCCATCGCCCATTGCGGCAAAGGATACGGCCTTTTGGCTTTTGGGTGGCTCGAGCGACAGGGTCTGGCGGTGCGGATCGAGATGGAACTTGGTCCACTGTGTGCGGGCCAACGGCCATTCGTGTTCGTCGCGTTCGACAAAGCGGTCGGTGTGGCGGACATTGAGTTTGACACGCGGCTGCTGGTCCCAACCGTTCTTGTCGCCCTTGAGATAGTAGTCGAAAAACCGCAATTGAAGATCGCGGCCGTAATCGGTGTAGAAATGGGTCCAGTGTTCGAGACCGTGGATTTCCAGCCATTTGTCCTTCGAGGCGGCGCGCACGAAACCTTCGCAATTGCCGCGCGGATGCAATCCTTGTCCACCCCAGTTGGAGGCCGACAAAAACGGCACTTCGACATTCTCCCAGACCGGCGAGCGATCCTTATGCCATTGGTCATCGAGTGGATGGGCGAGAATTTCATCGCCGAAACTCAACAGGTTTTTGGCCAGCTCGTCATCGCTCAAACTCTCGTCGCCGCAGACCAGCATGCCATTGAGTTTCGAGGTCGGCCCGCGCACACCGCGCCCGTATTGCACGGTCTTGACCTGCATGTCGTACCAGTTGGCAAAGAAGGTACACAGGATGCCGCCGTGATAGGCACCGTCACGGTAGAAATCGGCAAAGCCTTCCCAGATACACATCGCGGTCAGATGCGGCGGCTTGAGGGAAGCGACATGCCACTGGTTGCTGCCATAATAGGAAATGCCGTTCAGCCCGACCTTGCCGCTCGACCAGGGCTGCACACCGGCCCATTCGATACAGTTGTAGTAATCCTTGGTTTCGCGCGGCGAATAATGGTCGATAAAGCCCGGCGAGCGGCCCGCACCGCGGGAATCGACACGGATGCAGATATAGTCATGCGGCACCCATTTTTCCGGGTCGACCACTTCCCAATTCTGGTATTTGTTGCTTGACCCGTAAGGCACATCGGGATGGGCCGCGATCATTTCCGCCCAGGCGCTCGGATAGCCGTCCTGAAAGGACAGGCCCTTGGCATAGGGGCCATAGGTGAGCAGGACCGGATATTTCCCAGCCTTGATCGGACGGAACACATCGGCTTTCAGCACGATGCCGTCATCCATCGGAATTTCGACATCCCAATCGATCGCCATGCCGTCCTGAATGACTGTCTTGACCATTTGATCGTCCTTGCTTTGAAGCGCCTGTATTTAGTGTCTTGTTTTATGCCCATAAGTCAGCAAGTTATGCTCAACCAACAATCCAGGGACCCAAGGGAGAGCGCAATGCTGCAGATGGAGATGATCGAGATCGCGACCGACAGTGAACCGATGCACGGGCTGTTCTATCCCGCGCAAGGCCATTGCCGCGGCGCCGTGATGCTGCTGCATGGCAACTGCCATAATTTCTATACCGGCCCGTCGCGCTTTCTGCCGCCGGTCCTCACCAAAGCGGGTTTTGCCTGTCTGGCCTTCAACCGCCGCGGCCATGACATGGTCGCGTCCACCTATGGCCGCGAGATCGGCGGTGGCGCGTTCCAGACCTCGGCGCAGGCGATGGCCGACAACAATCTGGCCGCACTCTGGCTCAAGCAGCGCGGCTTCGATGCGCCCATTCTGGTCGGCCACAGCAATGGCGGCATGCTGGCGGCCCAGCACGCAGGCGACCATCCGGAAACGCCGCTGGCGGTTCTGCTGTCGGCCCATTGCGGCGGCAGGGACATTGCCAAGCTCAATTCGGCCAACGGCTTGTGGGCCCGTGACCGTCTGGAGGAACTGACCGCTGCGGCCAATACCATGGTGGCCGAGGGTCGTGGCCGTGAGCTGATGCTGCTGCCCGGCTGGTGGTGGGTGATCAGCGCCGAAGCCTTTCTGGATTATGCGTCCGGCGTGCCCGATACGGTAGACAATGCGGCGCGCATCCAATGCCCGACGCTGGTGCTGCGCGGCGATCAGGAGCGGGACGACATCTACCCCACCGATGCTTTTGCCGCCAAGGCAATCAGCCCCTGCACGGTGCGCGTGCTGGCCAACTGCAACCATTTCTACACCGGCCACGAGGATGCCCTCGCCGCCCTTGTGACCGAATGGATTGTCACCCATCTTCCGGCATGAGACTGCACCCCGTCCCTGCTGGTATGCGGGGACGGGATTTTGCCATGCTTGGATCGAGGGGTGGATGACCATCAGCTTGCTTGACCCTTAGACATCCCATTTGGGAGCAAATGGCGGGCTGACAATGCGTCCGTCCGGCTTTTTCAAAGCCGAAATCGCTGCCATTTCCGCATCCGTCAGGCTGAAATCGAACACATCGAAATTCTCTGCAATGCGTTCGGCGTGAACGGATTTGGGCACGGCCACAGTGCCCGGTTGCTGAACCTGCCAGCGCATGATGACCTGCGACGGCTTCTTGTTGTGCGCCTTGGCAATGGCGACAATGACCGGATCATCAAAGGCAGCGCCTTTGCCGATCGGGCAGAACGAGGTCCACGACATGCCATGGGCCAGGGTCTTGGCCCGCAGCTTGGACTGGTCGAGATAGGGGTGGTATTCGCACTGGTGGTTGGACAAAGGCTCGCTGGCATGGTGGACAGCCTCATCCACCATCGCCAGCGTGAAGTTGGAAATCCCGATATGGCGGGCATAGCCCTTGCGCTTGGCTGCGCATAGATCGGCCATCGTGTCCTTGATCGGCGTGGTCGGATGCGGCCAGTGGATCAGCAACAGATCGACATAATCCATCTCCAGCCGCTTGAGACTGTCCTCGATGGCAGGCAGCACGGTATTGACGGCCGGATTGTCCCACTCCGCGCCATGCAGCACTTTGGTGGTGATGAACAAGTCGGAGCGGGCCACGCCGGATGCGCGCACGCCTGCGCCGACTTCGCGTTCATTGCCATACATGCGGGCTGTATCGATATGGCGGTAACCGGTCTTGATGGCCGAGACGACTGCCCGGGTGGCCTCCTCGCCTTCCGCGCGAAACGTGCCGATACCAATGGCAGGAATGTCCAGGCCATTGGCGTGGACCAGAGGGGCGTAATGCGTGTTCGACATAAATCACCTTCATTGAGAACAGTAAGGACAGGATGGCAATCAGGCTTTCGGGATCACCGGCAGCAGGATCCAGTTGTCGTGATCGGGCCCGATATGGAGCGTTGTCGTGCCGCCGTAACGCGACATCGGCCGGTCACGCGGATCATCATGCAGGAACGGTCCGCAGCCACGGAACTCGTTTTTCATGTTCGACAAACGCCCGCCACTGCCACCGGTATAGACATAGTCCTGCCCGCGGACGCTGACAGCGATCCGGTAGCCCTTCGGCAGCACCAGCGAGGTCGGCCAGACCTCGACATCCACCGTATAGACCTGACCCGGCTCGATCAGCTGCTTCTCGTCATGGCTGTGATAGGGGCGGTAGGGCAGGCTCAAAGCCGGATCGAGCTTGCGATGCGACACACGCAGCCAGCCCTGACCGATCGGCGTATGCGGATCGAGCGCGCCCTGGAAGACGATCTCTTTCAGATCGGGGGCAAAAGCACGGACCACCACGAACAGATCGGCATCATCGGTGGAGGAGGACACGCTGAGACGCATCGCCATCGGACCGGTGATTTCGGTCTCGTGCTGCAACGGCTCGGTGACAAAGGTCAGGCCATCGCTGAGCGCCTTGAACGAGACCTGTGCCTTTTCGGTTTCTGCGGATGTCGAGAGGCTACCACCATCGGCATGCAGGTTGAAATGGGTCCACTGGGTGCGCGGCAGAGGCCAGGCGTCCTCGAAACGCTCGACGAATTTCTCGCCGGGATGGCGCACCTGCAACCGCACCTTCGGCTCGTTCTGCCATTCGGTCATATCGCCTTTGAGGAAGCGGGCGAAAAACCGCTTCTGCAAGCCGAGACCGTAATCGGTGTAATAATGGGTCCAGTGTTCGATCCCGTGCACTTCCAGCCATTTATGTTCGGAGGCCGAGCGCACATAGCCCTCGAAATTGCCGCGCGGATGCAGGCCCTGTCCGCCCCAATTGGCGGCCGACAACAAAGGCACCGTGATTTTGGAGAAATCCGGCGTGCGGCTTTTATAGAAATCATCTTCCAGCTCGTGCTGGATCACATCGGTATAGATATCGCGGCGGCTCGACCCCAATTCCTCGTCGGTCAGCGAATCCGGGCCCGAGACCCAGTCGCCATTCATGCGCGAACGGTGGCCGCGCTTGCCGAGCCCGTTCTGCACGGTCTTGACCTGCATGTCGTACCAGTTCTGCAAGAAGGTGCAGTGGATGCCGCCGTGACGGATCATGTCACGGTAGAAATCGGCGCAGCCTTCCCAGATGCACATGGCCGCCAGACCGCGCGGCTGCAATGCCGCCACCTGCCACTGGTTGATCGCATAATAGGAAATGCCGCTGAGGCCCACTTTGCCGTTCGACCAGGCCTGATCGGCGCACCATTCCACACAGGTTGCAAAATCCTGGGTTTCACGCGCCGACCAATGGTCGACATAGCCGGGCGAGCGCCCGCAGCCGCGGCTGTCGACGCGCACGCAGACATAGCCATCGGGAACCCATTTTTCGGGATCGCAGACTTCCCAGCTCTGGAAGCGGTTGGAAGAGCCTGCCGGCACATCGGGATGCTGGCTGACCATGCGGTCCCATGCGGTTTTATAGCCATCCTCGAAATGCAGCAGCTTGCCATAGGGCCCATGGGCCAGCAGCACCGGATAACGTCCCTCTTTCAGCGGACGAAACACATCGGCGCGCAGCACCAAACCGTCATCCATCGTAATGGCGACATCCCAATCGATGCGCATGCCTTCCTGAACCGAGTGGCGTTCCATCTTGCTCTCCCAATACCCGTTTTGCAGTGCTCTTCAGAGCCTCTGATATTTTATTATTTATAGCGTGATAAATTATGACCGCTTCTGTGCGAAGCGCAAATAGAAAAAACAGGCAGCAAGCCCCTGTTTTCATAAACCCATTCGGCTTGAGGCGCGCCGCCTCGTGGCAGGGCTCAAGATTGACTGATATATCAAGGGTTTATCAATACGGCTCATCCGACAACCCATCCGCCACTGCATGACGGGGGCGGCCAGCTATGCAGCAATAGCCAAGCAGGATGGGCCCGCTTGCGCAGGCCGATCGCTTACACTCTCATGATGTTCGATCGGAGAAGGGGTCAGGCCGCTTTGCCGAGGCTTGCGAACAGTCCGCGTCCGTCGATGCCGCCCACCAGCGAATCGATCAGGTTTTCGGGATGCGGCATCATGCCGAGCACGCGGCAATTGTCCGAATAGATGCCGGCAATGTCATGGATCGAGCCGTTGGGATTGCTCGCGCCGCCGCGCTGGCCCTGCGCGTCGCAATAGCGGAAGGCCACGCGGCCTTCGCCTTCCAGCCGGGCGATAGTCTGGTCATCGGCGATATAATTGCCTTCGCCATGTGCGATACAAACCTTGACCACTTGTCCCGCCTGATAGGCGGAGGTGAAGGCGGTATCATTGCGCTCGACCCGCAAATGCTGCATCCGGCAGACAAAGCGCAAATCGGCATTGCGCATCAGGATGCCGGGCAACAGGCCGGATTCCACCAGGATCTGGAAGCCGTTGCAGATGCCCAGCACCAGGCCGCCGCGCGCGGCATGGGCACGCACCGCATCCATGATCGGCGCCCGTCCGGCAATCGCGCCGCACCGCAGATAGTCGCCGTAGGAAAAACCGCCCGGCAACACGACCAGATCGGTGCCCTGCGGCAGATCATGATCGGCATGCCACACCGCCGCCGGAGCCTTGCCGGTCGCCTGCGCCAAAGCCTTGACCACATCCTGCTCGCGGTTGGAACCGGGAAAGGTAATGACAGCGGATTTCATGGGAACCCCTTGAACGGAACAAAGACTCACTCCGATGAGCGATTCCTTATTTGACGCATGGCGCAGCAATGATCAACAGGCTTTTGTTCGATCCGCCTTTCCAATCACGCTTATGGCCAAGATATTCCAGGCATCTCAGCGGTCGCTGTAATCCACCGCTGCCAAAAACTCGGCATGCGCAAATTTGGAGGCTGTCTCGTCCAGACTGGCAACATCAATCCGGTATAAAGCATCATTGGCCAAAGAAACCGAAACAATCTTGTATTTTTTCCGTTCGGTCGAAGAATGCAACGTGTACAGCAACATCGGATGACCCATGTGGATTTGGAGCCTTGGTCCCGACATCCGCTCGAAGCCAGCCAGCTTCATCTCCGGCAGCAATTCGCCTTCGACAATACCGATAAAATTGTTGCTGTTGATTTCTGTTCTGCCCCCCTTGAGCTTCGAATAGCTCGCCAGTACAGGCGTTTTACAGTTTTTAAGATCACAGACATAATCGGAAACAACAATATTCCGATTTTTATACTGGTCGTCATGGCGCACCAGTTGCCATTTCCGATCGAGATGCCGAGCCAAAACCGACGGCTTAACCACCTCCGCGGGATCAGATGCCGCAGGCCCTACCGATTGACACGCTGAAAGACACGAAGCGAGACACACGGAAAGAGCAATTCTTCTCATAAAGCACCTGTTCGTTCGGGGATTTTGACAAAACCACGAACGTTACAGGTACTTAAAAGCGGTGATTGCTATAACTGGTCAAAAGGGCAGGCCAAGGCCCGTCCGGCTGGTCCTTAATCGACCAGATCCACTTTGTAATTCTCGATCACCGTATTGGCCAGCAATTTTTCGCCCGCCTGTTTCAGCGCGGCTTCTGCGGCAGCTTTATCGGCGGTGTCCAGCACAATGTCGAACACCTTGCCTTGACGGACCGAGGCGACGCCATCGATGCCCAGTGAATGCAGCGCGGATTCAATCGCCTTACCCTGCGGATCGAGAACGCCGTTTTTAAGGGTGACGGTGACACGGGCTTTCATGGCTTATTCCTCGGCAGGGTCTATCAGGCTGAACAGTCTTTAGGGTGTTGTGGCGTGATTCGTCATCCGAACCACGCCGGACAGGATGGTTTACTGCACCAGTTTGGGTGACGAACCGCCGATCGGCTCGTTCTCGGCGATAATGCCGAGCCGTTTGGCAACTTCGGTATAGGCCTCGACCAGCCCGCCCATATCGCGGCGGAAGCGGTCCTTGTCGAGCTTGTCGTTGGACTTCATGTCCCACAACCGGCAAGAATCAGGCGAAATTTCATCCGCCACGACAATGCGCATCATCTCGCCTTCAAACAGGCGGCCGCATTCCATCTTGAAATCGACCAGACGGATCCCGACGCCGAGGAACAGGCCCGAGAGGAAATCATTGACGCGGATGGCCAGCGCCATGATGTCGTCGATTTCCTGCGGATTGGCCCAACCGAAGGCGGTGATATGCTCTTCCGACACCATCGGATCATTGAGCGCATCGTTTTTGTAATAGAATTCGATGATCGAGCGTGGCAGTTGCGTGCCCTCCTCGATGCCCAGGCGGGTCGAGAGCGAGCCGGCCGCCACATTGCGCACCACCACTTCCAACGGAATGATTTCGACCTCGCGGATCAACTGCTCGCGCATGTTGAGCCGTTTGATGAAATGCGTCGGAACCCCGATTTCGTTGAGATTCGTGAAAACATATTCCGAAATGCGGTTGTTCAGCACGCCTTTGCCGTCAATCACCTCATGCTTTTTGGCATTGAAGGCGGTGGCATCATCCTTGAAGTGCTGGATCAGAGTTCCCGGTTCAGGGCCTTCATAAAGGACCTTGGCCTTACCCTCATATATCCGACGGCGACGAGTCAT
>CANFLM010000080.1 GCA_947447895.1 Hyphomicrobiales bacterium | reverse complement strand
TGGCATGTGTTGAAGGTCGAGGAAAAGCGCGCCCACCAGCCGCCCAAGCTCGAGGATGTGCGTGACCAGATCGCCCAATATCTGGAGCGCAAAGCCCAGCAGGATATTATTCTGGCTCTGCGGGCCAAGGCCAAGGTCGAGCGTCTGGACCAGCCTGCAGCCGACAAGGAAGTGCCCAAAAAGCCCTGATTGCGATCCCGAGGGGCGGGAGGCGGCATCGCCGTTGCCACTCGTGCCTGAAGGAATTTTCGCCACTGCATCCGTCTCCTGTTTAAGCCCGGGTCATGATCATGTCTGCCAGTCTCTCGCCTCTCGCTCCCCAGTCCTATCCCGTTCTGCCACAGATCGAAGGGGTCCGGTTTGCCACGGCAGAGGCGGGGATCCGCTATAAAAACCGGACCGACGTGCTGCTGGTGGCTCTTGACGAGGGCACACAGGCCGCAGGCGTCCTGACCCGTTCCAAATGTCCCTCGGCTCCGGTCGATTGGTGCCGCAAAGTGCTGAGAACCGGTAAAGCGCGGGGATTGGTGGTCAATTCCGGCAATGCCAACGCCTTTACCGGCGCGACTGGGGCGCAAGCGGTGGCCAAAACCGCCGCGATTGCAGCCAAGGCTCTGGGCTGTTCGCCCGACGATATTCTGCTGGCCTCGACCGGCGTGATCGGTGAACCGCTCGATGCAGGCAAATTCGAAGGCGTGCTGGATGATTGCTTTCAACGTGCCAGCCAGGGTGACTGGCTCGACACCGCGCGGGCGATCATGACCACCGATACATTTCCCAAGCTGGCTACCGCGACGGTGACCATCGACGGCGTTCCCGTGACCATCAACGGCATTGCCAAAGGCGCGGGCATGATTGCCCCCGACATGGCGACCATGCTGTCTTTCATTTTTACCGATGCGCCGATTGCCGCCGAAGCCTTGCAGAGCCTGCTGAGCCGCGGCACGCGCACCAGCTTCAACGCGATTACGGTCGATAGCGATACATCGACCTCCGATACGCTGATCATGTTTGCGACCGGTGCGGCCGCCAAGCGCGGATGTCCGGTGCTGTCCAATCCGGCCGATCGCCGTCTGGCCGCGTTCCGCAAGGCACTGGACGCGATGCTGCTCGATCTGGCCAAGCAGATCGTGCGGGACGGCGAGGGCGCGCGCCATTTTGTCTCGATCCGTGTCGAAGGGGCCAAATCGGCGCAATCTGCCAAGATCATCGGCAAATCGGTCGCCGATTCGCCGTTGCTGAAAACCGCCATTGCCGGCGAGGATGCCAATTGGGGGCGCATCGTTGCTGCCATCGGCAAGGCGGGTGAACCGGCCGACCGTGACCGTCTGGCCATCTGGTTCGGTGACACACGCGTGGCCACTCAGGGGGCGCGCGATCCGGCCTATGACGAGGCCAGGGTCTCGGCCTATATGAAGGGCCAATATATCGATATCCGCATCGAATTGGGGCTCGGCAAGGGGCAGTTCACCGTCTACACCTGTGATCTGACCAAGGAATATGTCGAGATCAACGGCGATTATCGCTCATGAGTATTCTGCTCGTCGTCGCCTGTGCCTTGATCGACGCCGACGGGCGCATCCTGATTGCCCAGCGGCCCGAGGGCAAGGGCATGGCCGGCTTGTGGGAGTTTCCCGGCGGCAAGGTCGAAGCGGGCGAAAGTCCCGAGGCAACGCTGATCCGCGAGCTTGACGAGGAACTGGGCATTGCCGTCAAACCCGCCTGTCTGGCGCCGCTGACCTTTGCCAGTTTTGCCTATGAAAAATTCCATCTCCTGATGCCGCTTTATGTCTGCCGCCGGTGGGACGGGCTGGTGGTGGCCAAGGAACATGCGGCCCTGCGCTGGGTGCGGCCGCAGAATTTGCGGGACTTTCCGATGCCTCCGGCGGACGAGCCGTTGATCCCGGCCTTGCTGGATCTGCTGGGCGGTCCTTCTGCATGAGCCAGCCAGCGACACCGGTCACCGGATTGCCTGTCATCGGCCGGCCCGAATTATGGGCGCGGATGCTGTTTTGCGCGATGATGTGGTCATCGGGTTTCCTGTTCATGCGTCTGCTGACCGGCAGTGTCACCCCGATTGCCATGGCCGGCGCGCGTGCGGCGATTGCGGCTGTGCTGCTGGCCACCTTTTTTGTGATCCGTGGCGAAAGTCCGCTGCCGCGCCGCCATGAAATCGTGCCGTTTCTGGTGTTGGGCACCTTGAACGGCTGGATGCCCAATATTCTGACCGCCTTTGCCCTGACGCAGATTTCCACCGCATCCAGTGCCATGATCCAGGCCTCAGGCCCGTTGATGGTGGCAGTGATTGCGCATTTTGCTTTTGCCGAGGAACGGTTGAGCCTGATCCGCTTTTTCGGCGTGGTGATGGGTTTTTGCGGTATGGGACTGCTGATCGGGCCGGACGCCTTTACATTCGGGTCGGCCAGCAATATCGGCGCTCTGGCGATGACGCTTGTGGCGGCCAGCTATGCTCTGGGCAATCTCTATACCCGCAAGGTTCGGGCGATTGCTCCGTTGCGGCTGGCTTTGGGGCAGCAATGGTGCTCGGGTCTGGTGGCGGTGCCGTTGGCCTGGCTGATTGACGGCCCGCAGGCTTTGGCGGCCCTGTTCGACCATCTGGTTCCGGTGCTGGCGCTCGGGTCGGTCTCGACCGCCATTCCGATTTCGTTTTTCATGGTGCTGATCAGCAAAGCCGGTCCGACACGTGCGGCGATGGTGGGCTATCTGATGCCGATTTTCGCAACGGGACTGTCGATTGCCTTTCTGGGAGAACATGTCGGATTGCGGGAAGTTGCCGGTGGCGCGATCATTCTGACCGGCGTGTGGTTTGCGACCTCCAAACGCTGAAGGGTCTATGCTCAGGGCCCGCAATGGGCGCAGGTACCCGCCAGTTCGATGATCCGCAGCTGGGGCTTGAAGCCATGCTGGCGGGTCAGCTCTTGCAAAGCCTGTCCGAGCCTGTCGGAACCGACCTCGTCGACGCCGCCGCAGCTTTCGCAGATCATGAACACCACCAGCTCGTCGGGCGCATGATGGGCCGGGCAGGCGATGAAGGCATTGCGGCTTTCAAGCCGATGGGCAAGGCCCTGGGCAATCAGGAAATCCATGGTCCGGTAGATGGTGACAGGTGCGAGCTTCTTGTCCGTCTCCGCGGCCAGCGCCTCGATGACCTCATAGGCACTGAGCGGCTTGTGGGTGCTGTAAAGGGCGGCCAGCACACGCTGTCGGATCGGGGTGAGCCGCTCGCCTCGGGCTTTGCATAATGCGCCGGCCTGCTCCAAAGCCAGCGGCGCCCGCGCGGCATGGTCATGCGCATGGGCGCAAACCTCTACCGGGTCGCAAGCCATCTGGTCAGTGTGATCATGCTTGTGATGATCGCCGGGCCTTGCCATCTCGATACTCGTTCGTGGTGGGGGGAGATTGCCAGAATGAAACAGATGGATTGTCAATCGCATCTGGCCCATGCTGGCGCGATCCTAGCAGTGTTCGACCTAAGCCGCTATTGTGCAGCGCAATATAATCATGGCAATCTGGGTGCAATCGGTCCATTGTGCCGCCACTGATCAATCATAGACATGGAGACAGTTTGATGTCGCTTCAATCCCGAAATGCAGTGATTACCGGTTCCACCTCGGGAATCGGTCTGGCGATGGCCCGCGCTTTGGCCAAAGAGGGTGTCAATATCACGCTGAACGGCCTGGGCGATGCAGGCGAGATTACCAGACTGACCGAGGCGCTGGCCAAGGAATTCGGCGTCAAGGTGCGCTATTCCCCGGCGAATATGCTGGATGGCGCCGCCATTGCCACCATGATCCACGAGGCGGAAGCGGCGTTCGGTTCGGTCGATATTCTGATCAACAATGCCGGTATCCAGCACGTTGCACCGATCGAGAATTTTCCGGTCGCCGAATGGGAAAAGGTGATCGGCATCAATCTCAATGCCGCGTTCCATGCGATGCGTGCGGTGATACCGGGCATGAAGGCGCGGGGTTGGGGCCGGATTATCTCGACGGCCTCGGCCCATTCGTTGACCGCCTCGGCGTTCAAATCGGCCTATGTCGCGGCCAAACACGGCTTGACGGGGTTGAGCAAGGCCGTTGCGCTGGAAGTGGCCACCCATGGCATTACCGTCAACTGCATTTCGCCCGCCTATGTCTGGACCCCGCTGGTCGAGGCGCAGATCCCCGATACGATGGCGGCCCGCAACATGACCCGCGAGCAGGTGATCAACGAGGTGATGCTCGAGCGCCAGCCCACCAAGCAATTCGTCACACCCGAACAGGTCGCTGCCTCCGCCGTGTTCCTGTGTTCGGACGCCGCCTGCCAGATGACCGGATCCAATCTGGTGATCGATGGCGGCTGGACGGCCCAGTAAGATGGCCCTGACCCCCAAAAAGACCGCTTCACGCACCGTCAAGAAACCGGCGGCAAAAAAGACCGCCCTCAAAACCATCAATCTGGCTTTGCAGGGCGGGGGAGCGCATGGCGCTTTCACATGGGGGGTGCTGGATGCCTTGCTGGAGGATGGCCGTCTCGACATCGAAGCCATATCGGGCACCTCGGCAGGGGCGATGAATGGCGCGGTACTGATGACAGGCCTGACCAGAAGCGGGCCGGAAGGGGCCCGCAAGGCCCTGACGTCTTTCTGGCGCGATGTCAGCCTTGACGGTCATATCTCGCCCAATGCGCGGGCACTGTTCGAGGTCATGATGACCCCGTGGAAAATCGGCGCGGCCGCCGGACAGAGCGTGATGGATGCCTCGCGCAACATGTATTCTCCCTATGATTATAATCCGCTCGATATCAATCCGCTGCGCGGCGTGGTGGAATCCCATATCGATTTCAAAATGCTGCGCGAGACCGAGGGGCCGGAATTGTTCATCGCGGCCACCAGCGTCCGCAATGGCAAATTGCGGATTTTCAGCCGCAAGGAACTGACGGCCGACATGCTGATGGCGTCGGCGGCGTTGCCCTTGCTGTTCCGGGCTGTCCATGTGAACGGCGAACCGTTCTGGGATGGCGGCTATATGGGCAATCCCGCGCTCTTTCCGCTGTTCAAGGTCGAGGAGACCGACGACATCATTCTGGTGCAGATCAATCCGATCGAGCGCAACACTGTGCCCGACAACGCCATGGACATCATGGAGCGGGTCAATGAAATCACCTTCAACTCCCCTCTGCTCAACGAATTCCGCGCCATCGAATTCGTCACCCGGCTGGTGCAGGGCGGCGTGCTGCATGACAAGAACCACAAAGCGATCAGAATGCACCGGATCGAGGCCCAGGAGCGGCTCGACAGATTCGGGACGGCCAGCAAATTGCAGGCGGATTGGGCCTTTTTCACGAAACTGTTCGATATCGGACGCGACAGTGCCAAACAGTTCATGAGCGCGCATTTCGAGGATCTGGGCAAGCGGGCGACGCTGGATCTGAAGCCGCTGTTCAGCTGATCCCCAAAACACCCTGTGGCACCCGGTCTGTCGGGAAAAGGGCCTAAGCCCTCGGATGCGAGCTGTCGAACACCGAGAGCAAGCGGGCCTGGTCCACTTCGGTATAGATCTGCGTGGTCGACAGCGAGGCATGGCCCAGCAATTCCTGAATGGCGCGCAGATCACCACCGCGGGCCAGCAGATGGGTGGCAAAGGAATGGCGCAAGGCATGGGGTGTCGCGCTATCGGGCAGGCCGAGACTGCCGCGCATCTGCTCCACCGCTTTCTGGATCAGCCGCGGATTGAGCGGACCACCGCGCGCGCCGCGAAACAGCGGACTGCCGCGCTCGCAGGCATAGGGGCACAAGGCAAGATAATGGTCGATGGCCGCTTTGACGGCCGGAATAACCGGCACCATGCGGGTTTTCTGGCCCTTGCCGGTCACCCGCAAACTGTCCTGCGCGCTGTGCGGAACTTGCTCCATCGTCAGGGACAGGGCTTCCGAAATCCGCAATCCGCAGCCGTAAAGCAGGCTCAGCACCGCCGCATCGCGCGCCAGAATCCAGGTGTCCTGAGGCCCGTCCATCCGCGTTTCCATGGCAATCATCTGCCGCGCATTGGGTGCGCTAATCGGCTTGGGCAGGCTTTTGGATAGTTTGGGGCCGCGAATCAGCGCCAATGCCGAGGCATCGACATGGCCTTCCTGTTCGAGATAGCGCAAGAAAGAGCGGATTGCTGCCAATTGCCGCATCAACGAGCGGCTGCCGATGCCGATCGCCCGCCGCGCGGCCATGAATGCGCGGAGATCGGCGGCTTTCAACCGGCGAAGATCGGCGTCGGGCTGCGTGGCCAGAAAGGACAGAAATTGCCGGATGTCGCGGCCATAGGCCTCGAGGGTTTTCGGTGACACGCGCCGTTCACCCGCCAGATGCCGCAACCAGGACATCAAGGCAGTGGCGTGGCCGGACAGGCCGTTATGATCAAAAGCCTCTGTGCTCATGTCCCATCATAGGCAGATCAGCGTTAATATCGGGTAAGGAAAATGCCCGGTCCGGCTCGACTTTATGCGCCCCACCCCGTAATCCTGCGGCATGGCAGTGGATGGCAACACATTTCATTCCGACCTGTCCGGCGGACCGGCAGGACGGATTGTCGAGGTTCTGGTGCCTCTGGCGCTGGATCATGCCTATAGCTATGCCTGCCCCGCCGGAATGGACCTGCAAGCCGGTGATGTCGTGCAGGTTCCGCTGGGCGCGCGGTCCAGCATCGGCGTGGTCTGGGACGCCAGCGGGGCCGAGCCCCCCAAAGGCCCGCTGAAACCCGTCTCCGAACAGATCAAGGCTCCCGCGCTCCCGCTCAACTTGCGGCAATTCATCGACTGGGTGGCGCGTTATACGCTGGCCCCCAAGGGCATGGTCTTGCGCATGGCCCTGCACCGGCCCGATCCCGACAAACCCGAAAGGGTCCGCCTCGGTGTGCGGCTGGCAGGGCCGCCGCCTGCGCGTTTGACGCCTGCGCGGACCCGCGTGCTGGAGATCGCCGCCAGCGGTCTCGCTTATTCCAAAGCCGCGCTTGCCGAGGAAGCAGGCGTGAGCACGGCCGTGATTGACGGTCTGGTCGACGAGGGCACACTGACGACGCTGATCATGGCCGCCGATGCGATTGCCGCCGATCCGGACCCCGCTTTCGGCCCGCCGGTCCTCTCGCCCGAACAGGGGCAGGCTGCCGGCCAGCTCAAACAGGCGGTGGCGTCACGGGGCTTTTCGGTGAGCCTTCTGGAAGGTGTGACAGGGTCGGGCAAGACCGAGGTCTATTTCGAGGCGGTGGCCGAAGCGCTGAAACAGGGACGCCAGACCCTGATTCTGGTGCCCGAAATTGCCCTGACCGCGCAGTTTCTAGACCGCTTTGCCGCCCGTTTCGGTATCCGTCCGGCTGAATGGCATTCGGGCATCACGGGTCGCCGGCGCGAGCGGATCTATGCGGCCTTGGCTTCCGGAGAAGCCAAAGTGGTGGCCGGCGCGCGGTCGGCCCTGTTTCTGCCTTTCGCGGATCTGGGCCTTGTGATCGTCGACGAGGAGCATGAAGGCGCCTACAAGCAGGAAGACGGCGTGCATTATCATGCCCGCGATATGGCGGTGCTGCGCGGCCGGATCGAGGGGGCAGCCGTGGTCCTGGCCTCGGCCACTCCGTCGATCGAAAGCCGCGTCAATGCCGATCAGGGCAAATACCGGCATGTGGTCCTGCCCGACCGGTTCGGTGGCAAGGCCATGCCGCATATCACGCCGATCGACCTGCGGATTCACGCGCCCAAAAGCGGCCACTGGCTCTCGGCCCCGCTGATTGCCGCGATCCACGAGACCTTGGCGCGCGGCGAGCAGGCCTTGCTCTATCTCAACCGGCGCGGCTATGCGCCCGTGACCCTGTGCCGGACCTGCGGCCATAAAATCCAGTGCCCCAACTGCACCGCCTGGCTGGTCGAACATCGCTATCGCCGGGCTTTGATGTGCCACCATTGCGGACATCTCGAACGCAAGCCCGAGGCCTGTCCGTCCTGTGGCACGGTTGACTCGCTGACTGCCTGCGGCCCGGGAGTCGAAAGACTGGCCGAGGAGGTCGCCACCCTGTTTCCCGACCATCGCCGCATGACGCTGTCCTCCGACATGCCGGGCGGGACAGAGCGGTTGCGGCAGGAGCTTGAAGCGATCACCAAAGGCGATTGCGATATTGTAATCGGCACGCAACTGGTGGCCAAGGGCCATCATTTCCCCAAACTGGCACTGGTGGGTGTGATCGACGGCGATCTCGGACTGGCGACCGGGGATCCGAGAGCCGGAGAGCGCAGTTTCCAGGTGTTGCAGCAGGTGACGGGCCGCGCGGGCCGCGCCGAAACCGAAGGCCGCGCTTTTATCCAGACCTATCAGCCCGAACATCCGGTGATGCAGGCGCTGATTGCCGGTGATTCGGAGCGGTTTTACCGCGAGGAAATCCGTCTCAGGCAAGCGGCGCATTTGCCACCCTTCGGCCGGATGGCCGCGCTGATCGTCTCGGCCACCGACCGCCCGCAAGCGGAGCAGATGGCGCGTGCGCTGGCGCGGGTGGCCAATCCGCCTCCCGAAGTGGTCGTGCTTGGACCTGCCGAGGCGCCGATTGCGGTGGTGCGGGGACGGCACCGGTTCCGGCTTCTGGTCAAAACCGGCCGGGGATTTGATATGCAGGCGTGGCTGCGGGCCTGGCTGGCCCGTGCCCCCAAGCCGACCGGCAGTGTGCGGATAGGGATCGACGTCGATCCCTATAGTTTCTATTGATGGACCAGTAGGGGATGGACGGTCAGAATGATCAATGATTTCATGGTGCAGGTCGGCATGATGGCCCCGATTATCCAGGCGCCGATGGCGGGTGGCGTCACCACGGTCGAGCTGATTTCTGCGGTGTCGGAAAACGGTGGTCTTGGTTCGCTCGGGGCCGCCTATCTGACACCGGAGGTGATCCGTGTCACGGCGCAGGCCATCCGCGCACGGACGGACAGGCCTTTTGCCATCAATCTGTTTGTCGGCGGCGAGGACCGCGAGCCGACCAATGCCGAAATCGATTTTACCTCCGATATGCTCGAGCCATGGGCGCAGGCCTATGGCATCGAGGCGCCCGGTGCGCCCGGACCGGGCATTGCGCTGGATCGCCAGCTGGAGGTGATGCTGGATGTCGCTCCCCGTGTGTTTTCCTTCACCTTCGGCATGGCCTCGCCCGAATTGCTCCACGCTTGCCGCAGCCGGGATATCCTCACGATGGGAACTGCGACCACGGTCGAGGAGGTCCGGGCCCTGACGGAATCGGGGGTGGATGCGGTCTGCGTGCAGGGGATGGAAGCCGGTGGCCATCGCGGCACGTTTTTGCGGCCGTTCGACGAATCAATGTTCGGGGTCATGGCCCTGACCAGCATGGCCGTGCAGGCCACGCCCCTGCCGGTGGTTGCGGCCGGTGGTTTGATGACCGGAGGGGCCATCCGCGCCGCGCTCGATCTCGGGGCTTCGGCCGCCTCGCTGGGGACCGCCTTCATGCTGTGCGAGGAGGCGGGGACCTCGATGGCCCATCGCTACATGCTGGCTTTGGAGCAGCCGCGCCCGACCGTGATCACCCGTGCTTTTTCCGGAAGACCGGCGCGCGGCATCATCAACCGCTTCCATGAACAGATTTCTGCGGTGCAGGAGCGGTGTGTACCGTTTCCTGCCCTCAACGATATGACGCGCGATATCCGCCGCGCCGCCGCCAATGCGGGGGATCCGGAAGCCCTGTCTTTGTGGGCTGGACAGGCTTATCCGCTGGTGCGCGACATGCCGGCTGCCAGCTTGATGGCGGTTTTGCTGGACGAGGCAAAATGGTTCGGAGCCTGATACTGGACAAAAGTCTTGAAAAGAGGTGGTCACGCTGGATTGCATCACTGCAAGCCCTGTGTTATTCGACCGACGCTGGTTATGAAGATGTAGTGCAAATGCTGTGTTTTCGTGGGCGGGTTCCTTGCCAAATGTTTGTCTGTGATTTCTCCTGAAACTATCGGGAAAAACGCAGGAAAGCGGCCGTAAGGGGCATCATTTTGGTTTCTAGAGACGGAAAGATCACGAGTGGCTGAACATCAGGCGCATGTGTCGGGAGTTGCGGGCCGTTATGCGGGGGCATTGTATGATCTTGCCTCCGAGACGGGTTCCGTTGATTCGGTTTTGCAGGATTTGCAGAACTTCGATCGGATGATCGAAGAAAGTGCAGATCTGGCCCGCTTTGTTCGTTCTCCGGTTTTTGCAGCCGATGAACAGGACAAGGCGATTGGTGCCCTGCTCGACAAGGCAGGTATCAAGGGGCTTTCCGCTCAATTCCTCAAGCTTGTGGCCTCTCGTCGCCGGTTGTTTGCCGTGCGCGATATGGTCAAAGCCTATTCGGCGATTGTGGACCATGCCAATGGCGTGGTGCGTGCCGAAGCTATTGTTGCCGAACAGCCTTCCAAGAAGGTGATGGACGGGATCAAGGCTGCTCTGAAAGACTTGGCTGGAGACAAGGTTGTCGTTGATGTGACAGTCGATCCGGCAATCATCGGTGGTATCGTAGTGAAACTCGGCTCGAAAATGGTCGATGCTTCGTTGCGCACCAAGTTAAATGGCATTCGTATTGCGATGAAAGAGGTCGGTTGATGGATATCCGCGCCGCAGAAATCTCCG
>CANFLM010000079.1 GCA_947447895.1 Hyphomicrobiales bacterium | reverse complement strand
TTGTCGGCACAGGCCATGCCGAAAAACAGCAGATCCACATGATGGTCAAAATGCTGCTGGCCAAAGCCGACCCGAAAACACCCGACGCGGCCGATGCGCTGGCCCTCGCCCTCACCCATGCCCAACACCGGACACGGCCAAGACTGGTGCAGGCTTTGGGGTGAAGGCAGACGCTGCATGCGGGCGCAAAAAGGCCTAAAGTAACAGGAATTCGAATCAGTCGATCGGGTCACACCATGTACCAGCCGCCCCATTTCCAGAATCACGACACCGCCAACCATCATGACCTGATCCGCGCCTGTCCGCTGGGTCTGCTGATCTCTGCGGGCGGCGGCGGCTTGATGGCCAATCCGATCCCCTTTGTGCTGGATGGGCAAGCGAATGTGCTGCGCTGCCATCTGGCTCGGCCCAACGGGCAATGGAAAGAGTTTCTGGAGCCGCAAGAGGTTCTGGTGGTGTTCCAGGGCACCGATCACTACATCCATCCCGGCTGGTATCCGACCAAGCGCGAGAACGGCAAAGTGGTGCCGACATGGAATTATGCCATGGTGCAGGTGCATGGCCAGGCCCGCGTGATGGATGATCCGGTCTGGCTGGGCCGCCAGATCCGCGATCTGACGGTGATGATGGAAGGCGGCATGCCCGCGCCCTGGGCAGTGGATGATGCACCCGAAGCCTTTATCAATGCCCAGATCCGCGGCATTGTCGGTGTCGAAATCGCCATCACCGCGATGCACGGCAAATGGAAGACCAGCCAGAACCGCAGCCAGTCCGATGCGCAGGGCGTGGTTGACGGTCTTAACGCGATAGAAACGGAACAGGCCTCAGAGATGGCCGATATGGTCAAGCAACGGATAAAGCCACTCCCATGATCGGCAAGCTCAAAGGCACCATCGACAGCTATACTGACGAAACCGTGATCCTCGATGTGCACGGGGTCGGCTATGTGGTGTTCTGTTCGGCCAAAACACTGACGGCCCTGCCCGCCATCGGCGAGGCGGCCAGCCTGATCATCGACACCTATGTGCGCGAGGACATGATCAGGCTGTTCGGGTTCCGCTCCGAAGCCGAACGAGACTGGTTCCGCCTGCTGCAATCGGTGCAGGGCGTGGGGGCCAAAGTCGCGCTGGCGATCCTGTCGGTCCTCGATCTCGGTGCCTTGGCCACCGCCATCGGCACACTTGATAAAGCGATGGTAGCCCGCGCGCCCGGTGTCGGCCCCAAGCTCGCGGCCCGTATCGTATCCGAATTGAAGGACAAGGCTCCGGCCTTTGGTGGCGTCGATCCACTGGTGACCCGCCTTGCCGGCGGCATGGAGGAAGGACGCGGCGTCCCGCAGCCCGTCGCCGATGCCATCTCCGCACTGACCAATCTGGGCTATGCGCAGGCCCAAGCCTCGGCCGCCATTGCCGCCGTTTTGCAGCGTGAAGGGCCGGATGTGGCCACGCCGCAACTGATCCGGCTCGGATTGAAGGAAATGGCCAAATGAGCGAGACCTCCCGCCTCGTCTCCGGCGACAAGCGCATGGATGACATCGACCAGTCGATCCGCCCGGTCTCGCTGGAAGATTTTACCGGACAGGCCGCCGCGCGCGCCAATCTGCGGGTGTTCATCGAAGCCGCCAAAACCCGCAACCATGCGCTGGATCATGTGCTCTTTGTCGGGCCGCCCGGCTTGGGCAAAACCACGCTGGCGCAGATTGTGGCACGCGAGATGGGCGTCAATTTCCGCTCCACCTCCGGTCCCGTCATTGCCAAAGCGGGCGATCTGGCGGCACAGCTGACCAATCTGGAAGAAAACGATGTGCTGTTCATCGATGAAATCCACCGGCTCAATCCGGCGGTCGAGGAAATCCTCTATCCGGCGATGGAAGATTACCAGCTCGATCTGATCATCGGCGAAGGGCCGGCTGCGCGCTCGGTCAAGATCGACCTGCCCAAATTCACCCTTGTCGGGGCCACCACGCGGGCGGGCTTGCTGACCACGCCGTTGCGTGACCGCTTCGGCATCCCCATCCGCCTCAATTTCTATACGATCGAGGAGCTGGAATCCATTGTCACGCGCGGGGCGCGGGTACTGGGTATTCCGATGACCGCCGATGGCGCCAACGAGATTGCCCGCCGCGCCCGCGGCACACCGCGCATCGCCGGACGCCTGTTGCGGCGGGTGCGTGATTTCGCCATCGTCGACAAGGTGGCCGCCGTGACCCGCGAAGTGGCCGACCGCTCGCTCACCTTGCTGGATGTCGACCGGATCGGGCTGGATCTGATGGATCGGCGCTATCTCGATATGGTTGCCATCAATTTCGGCGGCGGGCCGGTCGGGATCGAAACCATCGCGGCGGCTTTGTCGGAACCACGCGACGCGATCGAGGACATTATCGAACCGTTTTTGTTACAGCAGGGCTTTTTGCAACGCACCCCGCGCGGCAGACTGCTGACACCGCTGGCCTTCCGCCATCTGGGGCTGGCCGAACCGAAGCGGGACGCCGGACAATTCGCGCTGTTTGATGACGACAAAAACGACTGATCTCAGCGCCCCTGCGTGAACAGGAGCTTGAGTGCAAAGGCGCTCATGATTGCGGCGAAGCTATAATCAAACCGCCGCATCAAAAGGGGAGAGGACCGCAGAAAAGCGGAAAACCGCTCGGCTGTCATGATGATAAACACCGACACAGGTACGCCGACCACCAGAAAGAACATGCCGAGAAAGACAATCTTGTCGGCGGCATGCGGATCGGCGGGATCAACGAATTGCGGCAGAAAAGTCACGAAGAACATCACCACTTTCGGATTGGTGAGATTGATCGCCAAACCCGTGAGCCATGTCCTGAAAAAGCTCTGGCTCTCAACCTGTTGCGGATCAGCCGTCAGGCCCGAGCCGTGGCGGATCGCCTGGAACGCGAGATAGACCAGATAGAGCGCCCCCGTCATCTTGACGAGGGTGAAAGCGGTGGTCGAAGCGGCCAGCAGGGCCGACAGGCCGAAACCCGCCAGCAAAGCGTGGCCCATCATGCCCGTCGAGGCGCCGAGCATGGCCGCAAACCCTGCCTGCTTGCCGCCGGAGACCGTGCGCGCCAGAAACAGCGCCATATCCGGCCCCGGCGTGATCGCCAGCACGAAAGCCGCCAGCGTGTAGCCGGCCAGCGTCGGCATATCGGGCAGAAAGGTCAGTTCGGACAGCGCGACCCAAAAGGTCATTGGTTCAGGCATGGATGATCTCCCTTACCCTCTCCATGCCATTAAAACCGCCGTGCTGGCCACCCGAAAAGTGGCCTCCGGCATGGGGATCAGACGATCCCCTTCTCCTTCAGGGCTGCGGTGATTTCATCCAGCACCGCAGGATCATCAATGGTGGCGGGCATGGTCCAGGGATCGTGATCGGCGATCTTTTTCATGGTGCCGCGCAAGATCTTGCCCGAGCGGGTCTTGGGCAGACGATGGACCGTGATGGCGATCTTGAAGGCGGCGACAGGACCGATCTTGTCACGCACCAGTTTGACGATGTCCTTTTCGATGTCGGCATGCGAGCGGGTCACTCCCGCCTTCAGCACGACAAAGCCACAGGGCTGTTCGCCTTTCAGGCTGTCCTTGATGCCGATCACCGCACATTCGGCGACATCGGGATGCGAGGACAGCACTTCTTCCATGCCGCCGGTCGACAGCCTGTGTCCGGCGACATTGATGATGTCATCGGTGCGGCCCATGATGAAGAGATAGCCGTCCTCATCGACATAACCGGCATCCGAGGTGTTGTAATGGCCGGGGAAGGCTTCCAGATAGCCCTCGCGGAAGCGCTCATCGGCATGCCACAGCGTCGGCAGACAGCCGGGCGGCAGCGGCAGCTTGATCACGATCGAGCCCATCTTGCCGGCCGGCACGGGATGGCCTGCCTCATCGACGATCTCGACATTGTAGCCGGGCATCGGCACGGTCGGCGAGCCATGTTTGACGGGCAACTGGCCGAGACCAAGCGGATTGCCCGCAATCGCCCAGCCGGTTTCGGTCTGCCACCAATGGTCGATCACCGGCACTTTCAGGATATCCTCGGCCCAGCCAACCGTATCGGGATCGGCCCGCTCGCCCGCCAGAAACAGCGCGTGGAAATGGCTCATGTCATACTTCTTGAGGTAATCCGCGTTGGGATCTTCCTTCTTGATGGCGCGGAAGGCTGTCGGCGCGGTAAACAGCGCCTTGACCTTGTATTCCGAGATCATCCGCCAGAACGCGCCCGGATCGGGCGTGCCGACCGGCTTGCCCTCATAGACCACCGTGGTCGCCCCGGCGATCAGCGGGCCATAGACGATATAGCTGTGCCCGACCACCCAGCCTACATCGGACGCCGTCCAGAACACCTCGCCGGGCTGGATATTGTAGAGGTTGGCCACCGACCAGGACAGCGCGACCAGATGACCGCCGTTGTCGCGCACCACCCCTTTGGGCTTGCCGGTCGTGCCCGAGGTATAGAGCACATAGAGCGGATCGGTCGCCTTCACGGGCACGCAATCGGCCCGCTTACCGGCTGCGAGAGCGGCCCCGACCGCCTCTACCCAATCGATATCGCGGCCGGCCATCATGCTGGCTTCGGCCTGCGGACGCTGGAACAGGATCACATGGTCGGGCTTGTAGGCGGAGAGGCTGATGGCTTCGTCGAGCAAGGGCTTGTAGGCGACAATGCGGTTCGGCTCGATCCCGCAGGAGGCAGCAATAATCAGCTTGGGCTGGGCATCCTCGATCCGGGTTGCGAGTTCCTTGGAGGCAAACCCGCCGAACACCACCGAATGGACCGCTCCCAAGCGGGCGCAGGCCAGCATCGCCATCAAGGCCTCAGGGATCATCGGCATATAGATGAGGACGCGGTCGCCCTTCTCCACACCCTGATCCTGAATCACGGCGGCGAGACTGGCGACCTGATCGCGCATCTCGCGATAGGTCAACTGCCGCTTGGACTGGGCAACAGGACTGTCATAGATCACCGCAACCTGGTCACCGCGGCTGGCGATATGCCGATCAAGCGCATTGTAGCAGGTATTGACGACGGCATCGGGAAACCAGCGGCCATAGACGCCTTGATCGGCATCAAAGGCCCGGGTCGGGGCAGAGACCCAGTCAATTTGTTTGGCTGCCTCGAGCCAGAAGGATTCCGGATCGGTTTTCGCCAAAGCATAGGTTTGCGCGTAACGACTGGCCTGTGCTGCCATGATGCTCTCCCTCACCTCTGATGGGCCCCGTCACCGGCATCAATCCGCGCGCAAGCCTCATCTTCCCCTGTTCCTAGCACCGCTGCGGACAAAGGTCAGGACAGACTTTGGATGCAAGACCAAGTGCGGGGACGACCTCGGCATGCTCCGGTCCTGCAGCCCGCATTCCTGCACGGCACTTATGCAGCTTTGGCGGATGCGGAGGATATTTCCCTGTTGCGGGGCAAGAGCAAGAATGCTTTGTGATTTTATCCCGTCCCCCACTCGCCTTCGAGGGCCTTGCCGTGTCACTGGTTCATACCGATCCGCTATTTTATGCGGCCGCAGTCGCGGCTGTGATCATTCTCGGGCTGGCCAAAGGCGGGTTTAACGGGCTGGGCCTGATGGCTGTGCCGCTGCTTGCGCTGGTCATCTCGCCGGTGCAGGCGGCTGCCATCCTGCTGCCGGTGATGCTGGTGCAGGATGTGGTCAGCGTCTGGGCCTATCGCAAGGATTTCGACCTGCGCAATCTGGTGGTGATGCTGCCCGGTTCTCTGATCGGTATCGGGGTCGGGTGGTATATGGCCGCATCGATTACCGAGCAGGTTGTGCGCCTGATGGTCGGCCTGATCGCGGTCGGCTTTGTCGTCTATCATTACGGACGCGAACTGCTGAAACTGACACCCTCGACCTCCAAAAGCATCGGCGCAGGCGTGTTCTGGGGTGGTGTCTCTGGCTATACCAGCTTTGTGGCCCATGCGGGCTCGCCGCCCTATCAGGTCTATATGATGCCGCAGCGTTTGCCGCCGCAGCTCTATGCCGGCACCGCCACGATGTTTTTCGCTGTGACCAATTTCATCAAGGCGATCAGCTATTTCTCGCTCGGCCAGTTCACAACCGACAATCTGCAGACTTCCCTGATCCTGATGCCGCTGGCCATTGCCGCCACCTTCGGCGGTGTCTGGCTGGTGCGTCGGTTCGACAAGGAAAAATTCTATACTCTGGTCTACGCCATGACCTTCCTGATCGGCTGCAAGCTGATCGCCGACAGTCTGCTGTAATCTCTCAGCCAAACAGCTGATTGATACGGATCTGATTGCCCGTTAGCCTAGACCGATCATGGACGACATAAGATCCATCGGCAGGCCGGGGAAACGCGTATGACACAGAATTCGATCTTCAATGCCGGTCTGGAAAAAAATCCGGCCAATTTCCAGCCTTTGACCCCGCTGACCTTTCTGGAGCGGGCTGCCAGCGTCTATCCCGACCGCACCGCGATCATCCATGGCCGTTTACGCCGCAGCTATCGCGATTTTGCCGCGCGTACCCGCCGTCTGGCCTCCGCCCTTGCCAAGCGTGGCATCGGCCAGGGCGATACGGTTGCCGTGCTGCTGGCCAATACGCCCGCGATGCTGGAATGCCATTACGGGGTGCCAATGTGTGGTGCGGTCCTGAACACGCTCAACACCCGACTGGATGCGGCCATCATCGCCTTCTCGCTCGACCATGGGGAAGCCAAGGTGGTGATCACCGATCGAGAATTCTCGAAAATCATGAAACCCGCGCTTGAATTGGCCAAGGTCAAGCCGTTGGTGATCGATTATGACGATCCTGAATTTAGCGGCGAAGGCGACTTGATCGGCGTACTCGATTACGAGGCACTGATTGCCGAGGGCCGCGAGGAATACCAGCGCACCACCCCGCATGACGAGTGGGATGCGATCGCGCTCAATTACACCTCCGGCACCACCGGCAATCCCAAAGGCGTGGTTTACCACCATCGCGGTGCCTATCTGCTGGCTCAAGGCAATATCGTCACCTGCGGCATGGGCAAGCATCCGGTCTATCTGTGGACCCTGCCGATGTTCCATTGCAATGGCTGGTGCTTTCCGTGGTCGATTTCGGTGGTGGCCGGCACCCATGTCTGTTTGCGCTATGTCAGGGCCAAAGCCATGTTCGATGCCATTGCCGATCATGGCGTCACCCATCTGTGCGGCGCGCCGATTGTGATGTCGACGCTGATCAATGCGCCAGAACAGGAAAAACGTCCGCTGCCGCATCGCGTCGAGTTCTTCACCGCCGCCGCCCCGCCGCCCGAAGCTGTGCTGGCGGGCATGCGCGAAGCCGGTTTCAACGTCACCCATATTTACGGGCTGACCGAAACCTATGGCCCGTCGGTGGTCAATGACTGGCATCAGGAATGGGACCTGCTGGATGCAGAGGCGCAGGCCAGCAAAAAGGCCCGCCAGGGTGTGCGCTATCTGCCGCTCGAACATGTCGATGTGATGGATCCCGAAACGCTGGAACCGGTGGCCCGTGACGGCGAAACGCTTGGCGAAGTGATGATGCGCGGCAATGTGGTGATGAAGGGTTACCTCAAGAACCAGACCGCCACCGATGAGGCCTTTGCCGGTGGCTGGTTCCATTCGGGTGATCTCGGGGTGATCTATCCTGACGGCTATATCCAGCTCAAGGACCGTTCGAAAGACATCATTATCTCGGGCGGCGAGAACATCTCCTCCATCGAGGTGGAAGATGCCCTGTTCAAACATGCCGCCGTGCAGTCGGCTGCTGTGGTGGCACGTCCCGACGAGAAATGGGGCGAAACGCCTTGCGCCTTTGTGGAACTCAAGCCAGGGGCAAGTGCGACAGAGGCCGACATCATCACCTGGTGCCGCAGCCACCTGGCAGGTTATAAAGTGCCGCGCATGGTGGTGTTTATCGAAATCCCCAAAACTTCGACCGGAAAAATCCAGAAATTCAAACTGCGCGATCTGGCCAAAACACTCTGATCGCCTTTTGCAAGGCCAAACGAAAAACCGCCGGATTGCTCCGGCGGTTTTTTGATGTGTGAAAGAGGCGGGGACGATGCCCGCCCTGTCAGGCGATGCTTACGAAGCCAGCTGGCGCAGGACGTAATGCAGGATACCGCCGTTTTTGAAATATTCGAGTTCGTCCAGTGTCTGGATGCGGCACAGCACCGGCACGGTCTGGACCTTGCCTTTGGCGTCCTTGATCTCGATTTCCATTTTCTGGCGTGGCTTCAGGCCTGCGCTCAAACCCTTGATGGTGACGGTTTCGTCACCCTTCAGGCCCAGCGAATCCCAGCTCGTGCCGTCCTCGAAGGTCAAGGGCAACACGCCCATGCCGACAAGGTTGGAGCGATGGATACGCTCGAAGGACTGGGCAATCACCGCGCGCACACCCAGCAGGTTGGTGCCCTTGGCCGCCCAGTCACGCGAGGAGCCGTTGCCATATTCCGCACCGGCAAACACGACCAGAGGAACATGCTCGGCCTGGTAGCGCATCGCGGCATCATAGATCGACATCGGCTCTTTCGAGGGATAGTGGATGGTGTTGCCACCTTCCGGCACCGATCCAGCCTTGTCTTTCAGGATGAAGTTCTTGATGCGGATATTGGCAAAGGTGCCGCGCATCATCACTTCATGGTTGCCACGGCGGGTGCCGTACTGGTTGAAGTCGGCAGGCGAGACCTGACGTTCCATCAGGAACTTGCCGGCAGGCGAGGCCGCCTTGATCGAACCGGCCGGCGAGATGTGATCGGTCGTGATCTTGTCGCCGAACAGGCTCAGAATCCGGGCATTGGCGATGTCGGCCACAGGCTTCGGCTCTTTGGTCATGCCCTCGAAGTAAGGCGGGTTCTGCACATAGGTCGAACCCATATCCCACTTGTAGGTTTCGCCGACCGGAGCCTTGACCTTTTTCCAGTTGTTGTCACCGGCAAACACATCCGCATAGCGTTCCTTGAAGATCTTCTTGGTAACGAATTTGTGGATGTAGTCGTTGATCTCTTTCGAAGTCGGCCAGATGTCCTTCAGATAGACAGGCTTGCCGTCCTTGCCCTTGCCGAGCGGCTCGCTCGACAGATCCATCTGCACTGATCCGGCCAGCGCATAGGCCACAACCAGTGGCGGGGACGCCAGGTAGTTGGCCTGCACATCAGGGGAGACACGGCCTTCGAAGTTGCGGTTGCCCGACAGAACAGCCGCCGCCACGATGGCGTTGTCATTGATGGTCTTGGAGATTTCGACCGGCAAAGGACCCGAATTGCCTATACAGGTCGTGCAACCGAAACCGACAAGGTTGAAACCGATCTTGTCGAGATCCTTCTGCAAACCGGAATTGGCCAGATATTCGGCCACAACCTGTGATCCCGGTGCCAGCGAGGTTTTCACCCAAGGCTTGGAGGTCAGACCCTTGGCAGCCGCATTGCGGGCCAACAGGCCAGCCCCGATCAGCACCGAAGGATTCGAGGTGTTGGTGCAGGAGGTGATCGCGGCAATCACGACATCGCCATGGCCGATGTCGAAATTCTTGCCTTCGACCTTGGACCGCTTGCCCATTTCGGTGGCTTTTTTGTATTCGGTTTCCATCGCACCGGCGAAGCCCTTGCTGACATCGCTCAAAGCCACACGGCCTTCAGGACGCTTGGGACCCGCCATCGATGGCACAACCGAACCCAGATCCAGTTCCAGCGTATCGGAGAACACCGGATCGGGTGTCGCCTTGGTGCGGAACAGGCCCTGCGCCTTGGTGTATTTCTCGACCAGATCGACGCGCGCGCTCTTGCGGCTCGATGTGGTGAGATAGCCCAGCGTTTCGCTATCGACGGGGAAGAACCCGCAAGTCGCACCATATTCGGGTGCCATATTGGCAATGGTGGCACGGTCGGCCAGGGTCATGGTGTTGAGACCGGGGCCGAAGAATTCGACGAATTTGTTGACCACGCCCTTCTTGCGCAGCATCTGCGTCACCGTCAGCACCAGATCGGTGGCGGTGATGCCTTCCTTGAGCTTGCCGGTCAGCTTGAAGCCGATCACTTCCGGCAGCAGCATGGATTGCGGCTGGCCAAGCATGGCAGCTTCCGCTTCGATCCCGCCAACGCCCCAACCGAGCACTGCCAGACCATTGACCATGGTGGTGTGCGAGTCGGTGCCGACCAGCGAGTCGGGATAGGCGACTTCGACGGTCTCTGTCTTGCCCTTGGCGTTCTTGATCTTCTCTTTCTTGGTCCAGACGGTCTGGGAGAGATATTCGAGATTGACCTGATGGCAGATGCCGGTGCCCGGTGGCACGACGCGGAAGTTGTCGAAGGAATCCTGCCCCCATTTGAGGAAGCGGTAACGCTCGCCGTTACGGCTATATTCGAGGTCGACGTTTTTCTTGAACGCCTTGGCGGAACCGAATTCGTCGACGATCACCGAATGGTCGATCACCAGATCGACAGGCACCAGGGGATTGATCTTTTGCGGATTGCCGCCAAGCTTGGTCATGGCATCGCGCATCGCGGCCAGATCGACCACGGCCGGCACGCCGGTGAAATCCTGCATCAGCACGCGGGCGGGACGGAAGGCGATTTCGCGCTCGGTCTTGCCCTTGTTCGACAGCCACTTGCTGACAGCCATGATGTCGTCTTTGGTGACCGTGCGGCCATCTTCAAAACGCAGCAGGTTTTCCAGCAGCACTTTCAGCGAGAA
>CANFLM010000078.1 GCA_947447895.1 Hyphomicrobiales bacterium | reverse complement strand
GGGTTCAGGCTGGTCATCGGCTCCTGAAAGATCATCGCAATATCGCGGCGCACGGTGCGGCGGCGCTCGCGATCCGACAGACTCAGCAAATCCAGCCCCTCGAACCGCATGACATCGGCGGTAATGGTTGCAGTCCATGGCAGCAGGCCCATCACGGCCAGCATGGCCACCGATTTGCCCGACCCCGATTCCCCGACAATCGACACTACCTCGTTGCGGTCCACCGTCAGATTGACACCGTCAACCGCCAGAAACGGACCCGAACGGGTGTTGAACGACACCGTCAGATTGCGGATTTCCAACAGGCTTTTCTGGAGCGTGCTCATCGGGTCAGCTCCTCTTCAATTTCGGATCAAGCGCATCGCGCAGGCCATCCCCGAACAGATTGATCGAAATCACCGTGACCAGAATGGCCAGACCGGGCAGCGTGACAATCCACGGGTTGGAGCGGATGAATTCGCGGCTATCGGCCAGCATCGCGCCCCATTCCGCCACCGGAGGCTGCGCGCCAAGCCCGAGAAATCCCAGAGCTGCCGCTTCCAGTATCGCCTCGGACACGCCAAGCGCGGCCTGCACGATCAAGGGTGCCAGACAATTCGGCAGCACCGTCAGGACCATCAACCGCAACGGACCGGCCCCTGCCACCCGTGCCGAGGTGACATAATCACGACCCAGCTCGCTCAAGGCCGAAGCGCGCACCAGGCGGACATAGCGGGGCAGAAATACGGCCGTCACCGCCACAATCGTATTGGTCAGGCTGGGGCCCATCACCGCCACGATCAAAATCGCCAGCACCAGACCCGGCACCGACAGGATCAGATCCATGATCCGCATGATCATGACATCGACGAGGCCACCCAAAGCGGCGGCAGCCAGACCGAGAGCGACCCCGAGGATCACCGACACGACCATCACCGTCAGGCCGATAAACAACGAGACCCGCGCGCCGAAAATCAGCCGCGTCAGCGTATCGCGGCCCAAAGCATCGGTGCCCAGCAGATAATGCCAGTTGCCACCCTCGACCCAGACCGGCGGCAGTTTGGTGAAATCGCGGAACTGCTCGACCGGCGAATAAGGCGACACAAATTCGGCAAACACCGCGACAAATATGATCAGGCTCAGCAAAACCAAACCCATCACCGCGCCGCGGTTCTCACAGAACGACGCCCAGAAAGCGGCCAAAGGGGTCGGCGGAGCCTGAACCGCCTCGACGGCACCTGCAGAAAGGATTTGCGGATCACTGGCCATGACGGATCCTCGGATTGATGAAACCATAAAGCATGTCGACCGTCAGGTTGACGACGATCACAATCGACGAGATCAGCAGAATCCCGCCCTGCAGCGCCGGATAATCGCGGCGCCCGATCGATTCAATCAGCCATTTGCCGACACCGGGCCACGAGAAAATCGTTTCTGTCAGCACCGCGCCCGCCATCAGCGAGCCGACCTGCAAACCGATGATGGTGACCACGGGGATCAGCGCATTGCGCAGCGCATGCAGCCCGATCACCCGAAACGGCGACAGGCCCTTGGCATAGGCGGTGCGGACATAATCCTCGCTCAGAACTTCCAGCATCGAGGACCGCGTCATCCGCGCCAAAGTCGCCAGCGGCACGGTGCCCAGCACGATCATCGGCAGCATCAGATGGTGGAAGGCCGATTTGAACGCCCCCGCCTGATCCGACAACAGCGCGTCGATCAGCATGAAGCCCGTCACGGGCTCGAAATAGAATTTGATCAGATCAATACGACCCGACACCGGCGTCCAGCCCAGGCGTTCGGACACCAGCATGATCAGCAACAGACCCCACCAGAAAATCGGCATCGAAAAGCCGGTCAGCGACAGGCCCATCAGGGTCTGGTCGAAAACCGACCCGCGCTTGAGCGCCGCCATCACCCCTGCCGGTATCCCGATCAGGATCGCGAACACCATCGCGAAAAACGCCAGCTCCAGGGTGGCGGGAAAGAGTTGCAGGAATTCGGTCAGCACACGCTCGTTGGTCACCACCGATGTGCCGAAATCGCCATGCAGCAGGCCCCAGGCATAATCGGCAAACTGTTTCCAGACCGGCTGGTCCAGGCCCAGTTCGTGGCGGAACTGCGCCAGACGCTCGGGCGAAATCCCTCGCTCGCCGGTGCGCACCTCGACCGGATCACCCGGCACCATCCGGATCGCCACAAAGGTCACAAACATCAGGGCCACAAATGTGGGAATTGTCAGCGCCAGACGTTTCAACAGAAACCGCAGCATGGAAATCCTAAGCCCTTGAAAATCTTAAAGGAAAAAACCGGAAAGCCTTTTGGGGCCTTCCGGTTTTCAATGCACCCGTCAAACGGTGTTATTTGATATCGACACCGATGAATTTATGGCCGCCGAGCGGGCTCTGCTTATAGCCTTCGACTTCCTTGCGCATCACTTCGAACACGATGGAATGCGCGATGGTCATGTCGGGAGCTTCTTCCTTCATGATCGCCTGCATTTCCTCATAGAGCTTGGTGCGCTCTTTCGGATCGGTCAGGGTTGCGGCCTTTTTCAGGCGGACATCGAATTCTTCATTGCACCACTTGGAGATGTTCTGGCCACCCGGACGGGCCGCCGCACAACCGCGCAGGAAGAAGAAGTTATCGGGATCGCCATTGTCACCGGTCCAGCCGAGCTGGACTGTGGTGGGCTCGCCCTGCTGGGCGCGCTTGCGGTATTCACCCCATTCATAGGTGACCAGCTTGGCATTGACGCCGATCTTGGCCAGATCGGCCTGCATCATTTCGGCAATCCGCTTGGCGTTCGGGTTATAGGGACGCTGAACGGGCATGTACCACAGATCGATTTCAATCGGGGCGGTGACACCGGCTTCCTTGAGCAAAGCCTGGGCCTTGGCTGGATCGTATGGATAATCCTTCACCGTGGTGTTGTAGGACCACAGGGTCGGCGGGATGAAGTTGATCGCTGCGGTGCCGGCACCGAGATAGACGTCGCGCATGATGGCGGCCTTGTCGATCGCCATATTCATGGCCTGACGGACGCGCTTGTCATCGAACGGCTTCTTGGTCACGTTAAACGCCCAGTAGGCGATGTTGAGGCCGGACTGGCTGATCACCTTCAGGCTCGGATCCTTCTGCATTTCAGCCAGATCGGCAGGACGCGGATAGGCCGCGAACTGGCACTCATTGGCCTTCAGCTTGGAATAGCGGGCTGTCGGATCGGGCGTAATGGCATAGACCAGATCGTCGATCAGCGCCTTTTCACCCCAGAACTCCTTGTTCGCCTTGAAACGGATCACCGCATCTTTCTGATAGGTGATGAAGGAGAACGGGCCGGTTCCGACCGGCACCTGGTCGAACTGCTCGGGCTTGCCGGATTTCAGCAAAGCTTCGGCATATTCGGCCGAATGGATCGAGGCAAAGTCCATCGCCAGATTGGCGAGGATCGGTGCGTTTGGCTCGCTCAGGGTCATGACGATGGTGTAATCGTCTTTTTTCACGAGGCTTTTCAGAAGCTTGGTCATGCCCATATCGGCGAAATAGTCATATTTACCGCCGGAGATCTTGGCATAGGGATGATCGGCCTTGGACTGGCGCTCGAACGAGAACAGCACGTCGTCAGCATTCATGTCGCGGGTCGGCTTGAAGCCGGTGACCGAATGCCACTTCACGCCCTTGCGGAGCTTGAAGGTGATTTCGAGGCCGTCTGGGGAAGTGGTCCAGCTTTCGGCAAGGGCAGGAACGACTTTGGTCGAGCCGCGCTCGAATTCAACCAGCTGGTTGTAAACGGGGCGGGCGGCATCGAAGCTGGTGCCGGTGGTGTTCAGAGCCGGTGTAAAATTCTCCGGCGATCCTTCCGAGCAATAAACAAGTGTTTTGGCAGATACGGCGCTGGCGCCGAGCAGCAGAGCAAAGCTCAGAGCTGCCAAACCGGTTTTACGAAAATGTGACATGGATTATCCCCTCATGTGATCACAGGCATGATCGTCAAGCATAAGCACTTCGGCTCAACCCCTATCGAACCCTTTTTTGCAACTTTATGCAACGGGGTCTGCGACAATTGTACAAAATCAGGGCACAAGTCCGGTCTGGATCAGGCGGATTCCATGGGCGTCCTGCTCGATCCTGACCGCAATCGCGAACACATCGGCCAATCGTTGTGCGGTCAAGACAATCACAGAATCACCCCGGGCCACCACGCGGCCCTGATCGAGCATGATAATCCGGTCGGCAAAGCGTGCCGCCAGCGGCAAATCATGCAGGACGGCGACCACCGTACAACCCGATTGCGCTTCCTGTTTCAACACCTCCATCACCAGCCATTGATGGTGCGGATCAAGGGCGGCAATCGGCTCGTCCACCAGCAAGACCGGAGCCTGTGTGGCCAGAGCGCGGGCAAGCATCACACGCGCCCTCTCGCCACCCGACAATTGCGTGACGCAGCGATCCGCCAGAGCGGACACCTGAGTGCGCTCCAAAGCCTGCTCAACGGCCTGCCAATCGGCCGGTCTGGCCTGCTCGACCGTCGCGCCATGCGGCATCCGCCCCAGCATCACCAGTTCCCGCACCGGCATCGGCCAGGCGGCCTGACGGTCCTGCGGCAGATAGGCCACATGGCGGGCCCGCTGGCGGGGATCAAATCTGGCGAGCGGTTGGCCATCCAGCAGCACCCTGCCATTTGAAGGAGCCAGCACCTGCGCCAAAATCCGCATCAGGCTGGATTTTCCGGCTCCGTTCGGTCCCACCAAAGCATGCAGGCAAGCTGCATCAAAGGCCACATCGACCGCAGACAGCACGGCGCGTCCGTCCAGCTCGAGCGAGATGTGATCGGCATGGAGCGACGCACCCGTCATGATGCACCCTCCGCAAACAGCCCGCGATGCCGGCGGATGGCCGCGACAAACAGCGGCACGCCCAGCAAGGCCGTCACGGCCCCGACCCGCAATTCCGTCTGTGCCGGAACCAGCCGCACCAGCACATCCGCCATCACCATCAACAGACTGCCGGCCAGCAAGGACGGCCATAAAATCCGCTTGGGATCGGCGCCCACCAGCAACCGCGCGCCATGGGGTGCGATCAGGCCGACAAAACCGATGGCCCCCGACACCGCGACCGCCGCCCCCACGCCCATCGCCACCGCCACAAGCGTTATCCACCGAAGTCTGGAGACATCAATGCCCAGACTGGTCGCGCTGTCCTCGCCAAGGACCAATGCGCGATAGCCATTGCCTTGCGACAGCAGCATGGCCATTGCGGCAATGATGAAAGGCAGGGATAGGCCGACATGCAGCATCGAGCGGTCCTCGAACGAGCCCATCATCCAGAAGACAATTTCGGTCACGGCAAACGGATTGGCCGACAGGGCAATCACGATGGATGTCGCCGCACCGGCCAGCGTACCGATCGCCAATCCGGCGAGGATCAGGGCCACCACCGAAGCCCCGCGACCGACAATCCGCATCAAGATCACAAAAGACAGCAAAGCCGCCGCAATCGCGGCCACAGGCAAGGCAACCGACAAAGCTCCGGCGATGCCGCTATACAACACCAGCACCGCACCGAAAGCGGCGGCTTGCGGCGCGCCGAACACGGTCGGATCAGCCAGCGGATTGCGCATCAAGCCCTGCAAGGCAGCGCCCGACACCCCCAAAATCCCGCCGACAAACAGCGCCAGCACAGTGCGCGGCACTCTGATCTCGCGCATGATGGTGGCAGCCAGATCATCCCCGCCCCACAAACCCTTGAGACTTTGTGCAAGAGACAGCGGCACCGCCCCTGTCAGCAACGAGGCACACAACATCACAAGCAGCCCCGCATAAAGGCCCGCCAATCGCCGGGATGGCGAGAGGATGCCCTGATCGGTTCGGGATCGGCCTGTTACCATGTGGCGCGCAGACCGACATAGACCGAACGTCCCGCCGTCCCGAAGCCTCTGACATCCTCGTAATGGGCATTGGTCAGGTTTTCGGCGCGGATATAAGCCATATAGGTCTCGTCGAATTTGTAGGAGGCCAGCAGATCCAGCTTGGCATAGGGTGCCAGCGACACCCGCGTGCTCTGGAATGTCACATCATCGTAATAGATATCGACCCGATGCCCGACAAAGGACAGACGCGGTTCGATCTCGATCCTGTCAAACCCGAGATAGGCCAGCGAGGCCATCGCCTGATGCTGGGGCCGGCGCAACAGGGCTGTACGGGTGGACTTATCCTCGGCCAGCATGAAAGTATAGGAGGCCTTCACCCGCCACAGATCCGGCACCAACGCAAAGACCAGCGTCTGCTCGACGCCACGGGTTCTGGCCTGGTCGACATTGACATAGCAGCCGCCAATTTCCGGATTTGTGAGTTGTTCAGAGGTGCAATTCGTAGTGCTCCAGTCAATCATATTCCGATAGCGCGTCTCGAAAGCCGTGGTGCTCGATTGCACGCGCTTGTCCAGAAAATCCTGATCGATCCCGATATCGAAACCGATATTCTCCTCGGGCCGCAATGTCAGGGAGCCATATTGGCTGAAGCGCTGGTAGAGCGAGGGAGATTTGGCACCTGTACCGATGCTGCTGCGCAATTTGGTGCCGGTTTCGCTGATCATGTAGGAGGCCGTGGCCCGCCATGTCGCGAATTGGTTGGGGTCGGTATAATCGATGCGGCCACCGAGCGAGAGGCTCAACCGCTCGCCCAATGGCAATTGATGCATCACATAGGCCGATTGCGTGCCCTGGCTGGCATCGCCCGTCACATAGCGGATCGAGGAACCGCGAGGCAGAGCCTGATTGGTCGTAAATAGCGTTTCGGCTTCGCTGGCCACCCCGAAAATCAGCAGGCCATAGGAACCGAGCTTCAGATCGTTCTGCACATCGATGCCGTAACGGTCGCCGCGATAATCAAGCGAATTGGGGCCTATTATCTTGCACCAAACATCATTGCAGACATTGCCCGAATGTTTGTCCGTCCGGTTGGCAAAGACCTTGGCGGAAGAGCGCAACTGGCCGTCCAACAGATCGAGCGTCGCCTTGCTCCAGACCTGCGTGGTCTGGTTGCGGGTGCGGTTGAACGGATCGTCGCCCGACGACAGATCGTAATGGTTGTTGTTCAGCATCGAGATCATGCCGAAATCGAACCGCATATCCTGTTGCGGCTGCCAGCCGACCCGTGCCGAAAAACTGGCTTTCTGGGCCGGATCGTTTTCGAGCGGTGCGGCAAGATTGCGGGTGATGCGCCGAATATTATGGCCGTAGGACGAAAAGCCGTCATTGGCAAAGCCGCTGGTGGAAAAGGCATAATCGACATCACGCGTGCCACCGCTGACCGAGCCGGTGAAACTGCGCGCCCCATAGGAACCGCCCTCGAGGGTCAGGCTGGCTTTGGGGTCGCGCTTGCCTTTGCGGGTGATGATATTGACCACCCCGCCCATCGCCTCGGAGCCGTAAAGCGCCGATTGGGGACCGCGCAAAATCTCGATCCGATCGATATCATTGGCCGCCACCGCGCTGAAATCGAACTCGCCACCGGTCGAAGCCGGATCGCCGATCCGGATCCCGTCGATCATCACCATGGAATGGCGGGCTTCTGCGCCGCGCAGGCGCAGGGTCGCCAATCCTGCCGGTCCGCCATTCTGCGTGATAGACACACCGGGCACCGCGCGCATGACATCGGCCAGCGTCTGCGCTCCCCATTTCTGGATTTCATCGGCACGGATGACGGTGATCGCCGAACCGGAGCGGCTGATGTCCATTTCGGAGCGAAACGGTGTCACGACGATCTCTTTGCCGGTCAGAACAGGCGTTTGGGCATGAACATTTGTGGAATAACACCACGAGGCTGTCAAAGACAGCAGGGAGACAGCACCGGCAACAAGGGCCCGGTGCCTGACAGGCACGTTCATAGCATCCTCCAACCGTCCCGCCGACGGTGCTAGGGTTACATTCAACGTTGGCCGGTCTCCTGGCTCGCGGTATCAGCCTCTTTCCGCCTTCCCGGTCAGGAACCAGTGGCATTTGGAAGAAGCAAACCGCTTACAGTTGCGGGGGCAGCTGTGGCATAAAGATGGCTGAACCATCCCGCACCACATTCCCGTTTCATCCCTCATCGGGACACCAACGCAGTTGTGACGCTACGCGAACCACTCTAGAGGTGCAAGATGATGTGCAACCGATTCACCCGACTCTTTCGGCTAAACCAGATTTTACTGGCGGTTGTGGCTGGCTTGATCGGACCGGTTGCATTTGGGGCAGAACCCGTTCCGTCTCCGGCTCCTGCGAAACGGGTGGTCTCGCTCAATCTCTGCACCGACCAGCTGTTGCTGGCCCTGGCCGATCCCGACCAGATTGCCGGTTTGTCGCCTCTGGCGCGCGATCCCTTGTTGTCAGCCATGGCGGAGCAGGCGCAAGCCTTCCGCATCATCAAGCCGCGCAGCGAAACCCTGCTGCAAATCCAGCCCGATCTGGTGCTGGCTGCCCCTTACGAACATCGCCTGACACGCCGGATCCTTGCCGTTCACCGGATCGAGACCATGACTTTGGGGGTTTGGACCGGACTGGAGGCGGGCAAGGAGCAGATCCGCGAACTGGCCAGCCGTTTGGGCCAGAGCAAGCGCGGGCAGCAGCTGATCGACCGGATCGAGAAGGCCATGGCCGGTGTCCCACGGGTCAGCCCGGACCGCAGTATGCTGGAGATCGAGCGGCGGCTCTATGCACCGGGCACAGGCAGTCTTGTGGCCGATCTGGTCCGGCAATGGGGGTTGACCAATCATGCCGATCGGTTGGGTGTCGCGCAGGGCGGCTTTGTCACGCTCGAACGCCTGCTGGGCGACCGGCCGGATGTGCTGCTGGTCACCGATTCCTCGCCGGTGGCCGAGGATATGGGCACCGCCTTGCTGCGCCATCCGGCCCTGAACAGGGCCTTTGACGAGAAAAGGCGGATCGGTATCCCGACCCGCCTTGCTCTGTGTGGTGGTCCGCAAACCCCCGCTTTGATCCGTCATCTGTCACAGGCCCTCGGGCTTGTGAGACAAACCCCTTAAGCGGCGGAATCCTTGGAAGACCGTTCCGCCCGCTTGCGGTCGTTCGGGTCAAGATGGATCTTGCGCAGACGGATCGACTTCGGTGTCACTTCCACCAATTCGTCGTCCTGGATATAGGCCAGCGACTTTTCCAGCGTCATGCGGATCGGCGGGGTCAGGCGCACGGCCTCGTCCTTGCCGGCTGCGCGGACGTTGGTCAGCTTCTTGCCCTTCAACACGTTGATTTCCAGATCGTTTTCGCGGTTGTGCTCGCCCACGATCATGCCCTGATACACTTTCCAGCCCGGCTCGATCATCATCGGGCCGCGGTCTTCGAGGTTCCACAGCGCATAGGCCACAGCTTCACCCGATTCATTGGCAATCAGCACACCGTTGCGGCGGCCCTGGATATCGCCCTTGTAAGGCGAATAGGCATGGAACAACCGGTTCATGATCGCGGTGCCACGGGTATCGGTGAGCAATTCACCGAGATAGCCGATCAGACCGCGGGTCGGGGCGTAAAACACCAGACGCAGACGGTTGCCGCCCGAAGGACGCATTTCGATCATTTCGGCGCGGCGTTCGGACATTTTCTGCACGACCACACCGGAATGTTCTTCATCCACGTCGATCACGACTTCTTCGATCGGCTCGAGCATCTGGTTGGTGGCTTCGTCGCGTGACAACACCACTTTCGGACGCGACACGGCCAGCTCGAAGCCTTCGCGGCGCATCTGTTCGATCAGGATGGCCAGCTGCAATTCGCCGCGGCCTGCCACTTCGAACGAATCCTTGTCGGCGGATTCGCTGATTTTCAGAGCGATGTTGCCTTCGGCTTCCTTCATCAACCTGTCACGGATCATGCGGCTGGTGACCTTGTCGCCTTCGGTGCCTGCCAAGGGCGAATCATTGACGCGGAACTGCATGGTCACGGTTGGCGGATCGATCGGATGGGCCGGCAGCGGGGCTTCAACCGACATGTCACAGAAAGTATCGGCAACTGTGCCTTTCACCATGCCTGCAATGGCGACGATGTCACCGGCCACCGCTTCTTCCACCGGGATCCGCTCGAGACCGCGGAAGCCGAGCACTTTGGAAATGCGGCCCTGTTCGATCTGCACACCATCGGCACCCAGCACCTTGAATGCCTGATTGGGCTTCACCGTGCCGGAGGTAATACGACCGGTGATGATGCGGCCCAGATAGGGGTTGGCTTCCAGGATCACGCCCAACAGGCGGAACGCGCCTTCTTCGGTGACAGGCGGGGCAACATGCTTGAGCACCATGTCGAACATCGGGCCGAGATCGGTCTGGGGGCCGTCGGGGCTTTCCGACATCCAGCCATTTTTGGCCGAACCATACAGGATCGGGAAATCAAGCTGTTCGTCGGTCGCATCAAGTGCCGCAAACAGATCGAACACTTCATTGACGACTTCGGAAGCGCGCTGTTCGGGCTTGTCGATCTTGTTGATCGCCACAATCGGCTTCAGGCCGAGCTTCAGGGCCTTGCCGACCACGAATTTGGTCTGGGGCATCGGGCCTTCGGCGGCATCGACCAGCACGATCACGCCGTCCACCATGTTCAGGATACGCTCGACCTCGCCGCCGAAATCGGCATGGCCCGGAGTGTCGACGATGTTGATCCGGGTGTCTTTCCACTGCACCGAGGTGCACTTGGCCAGAATGGTAATGCCGCGCTCGCGCTCCAGATCGTTGGAGTCCATGGCGCGTTCGGCCACTTTCTGGTTTTCACGAAACGTGCCGGACTGGGCGAGAAGCTTATCCACCAGCGTGGTCTTGCCGTGGTCAACGTGCGCGATGAT
>CANFLM010000077.1 GCA_947447895.1 Hyphomicrobiales bacterium | reverse complement strand
CAACCAATTCGGCAGCCGTTCGCGCAGAAACACCTGCCGCAAATTGCTCAAGTAACCGCTTTTGAATACTTGGTAAAAGTCTGCTTTTTCGCCTTTTCCTAACCATCTGACATAAATAGCCTTTTTCTGCTATCTATGTCAGCCCCAAATATATAATTGCCAATCTTACTTTTCTGAATTTTATCCAGCCGACACTACCCGGTGTTTTTGAACACAATTTCCTCCAAGCTCTCAACGGATCCCTTTGGACCATCAAAGTCGAGGTCATGCTATATTTTTGCATCCCGGCACTGCTTTATGGAAATAAAAAACTGGGCGCCAGCACAACATTCATAGCCGTATTTATAATGAGTGTTTTGTGGGTGTACTATTTTAACAATATATATACCGGAATGAAAGGTGAGGAATTGGCACGCCAATTTCCGGGGCAGTTATCCTATTTTACCTTTGGTGTTTTTTTGACAACGAATAAAATGACCGTCAAAAACATAAAATACATATCACTTTCAAGCGTTGCAGTTCTTTTTATGATAAAAAATACAGATGCAAAAATAATTATTGATCCGATAGCCTATTCTTCAATTGTCATATATTTATCATCACAGGCCTTTAAAAATATTAATTTTGGAAAATATGGCGATATATCATATGGTATTTATCTGTATCATTTTCCGATTATTCAGTCATTGATATCTTTAGGAGTGTTTCAATACAACCCTTGGCTGGGATTGACTGCAACTTTCACTTTGACACTCATAGCAGCACTGGCTTCGTGGCATCTAATCGAGAAAAGAATGCTCAAAAGAACATCGCATTATCGTTTGGCCGCAATCACATAACAATGGCATGATGCAACAACGCCAAAACCGATGAATTCCAGGGACCAGGTGCGGTGATGATCACTCCCACTCGATCGTCCCCGGCGGTTTCGACGTAATGTCATACACCACCCGATTGATGCCCCGGACCTCGTTGATGATGCGCGTTGCGGCGCGGCCGAGGAAGTTCATGTCGAAGGGGAAGAAATCGGCGGTCATGCCGTCGACCGAGGTCACAGCCCGCAGGGCGCAGACGGCGTCATAGGTGCGGCCGTCGCCCATCACGCCGACGGTGCGCACGGGCAGAAGGACGGCAAAGGCCTGCCAGATCGTGTCGTAAAGGCCAGCTTTGCGGATCTCGTCGAGATAGATCGCATCGGCCTGGCGCAGGATGTCGGCCTTTTCCTTGCTGACCTCGCCGGGAATACGGATCGCCAGACCCGGTCCGGGGAACGGGTGACGGCCGACGAAAATCTCGGGCAGGCCCAGCTCGCGGCCCAGAACGCGCACCTCGTCCTTGAACAATTCGCGCAAGGGCTCGACCAGCTTCATCTTCATGCGATCCGGCAGACCGCCGACATTGTGGTGCGATTTGATGGTGACCGAAGGCCCGCCGGTAAAGGACACGCTTTCGATGACGTCCGGATAGAGCGTGCCCTGGGCGAGGAATTCGGCGCCGCCGATCTTCTTGGCTTCGGCATCGAACACATCGATAAACAGCCGCCCGATGATCTTGCGCTTCTGTTCGGGGTCGGTGACACCTGCCAATTCGCCCATAAACAGGCTTTCGGCATCCACATGCACCAGCGGGATGTTGTAATGGTCGCGAAACAGCGACACGACCTGTTCGGCCTCGCCCAACCGCATCAAACCATGATCGACAAACACACAGGTCAGCTGGTCGCCGATCGCCTCGTGGATCAGCACGGCTGCCACCGCAGAATCGACACCGCCCGACAGGCCGCAAATCACCCGTCCGTTGCCCACTTGCGAACGGATGCGGTCAATCGCTTCCTCGCGGAAGGCTTTCATGGTCCAATCACCCTTGCAACGCGCGATATTCAGCACGAAATTGCGGATCAGCAGCGCCCCTTGGGGCGTATGCACCACTTCGGGATGGAACATGGTGGTGTAGATGCGGCGTTGCTCGTCGCTGGCCACAGCGAAGGGTGCGTTTTCGCTGGTCGCCTTGACGGTAAATCCTTCGGGCAATTTGGTGACACGGTCGCCATGGCTCATCCAGACCGGATAAGAGTGGCCGACCTCCCAGACACCGTCAAACAGCGCGCTGGGGGCGAGAACCGTCACATCGGCGCGGCCGAATTCGGCCGCATGGCCGCCTTCAACCGCTCCGCCGAGCTGCACGGCCGTGGTCTGCTGGCCGTAGCAAATCGAGAACACCGGCACACCGGAGTCAAACACCACTTGCGGCGCGCGCGGCGAGCCCTCATCGGTCACCGAAGCCGGACCACCCGACAGGATGACCGCACGCGGTTTCATCTGTTCGAAGGCCTTTTGGGCGGACTGGAACGGCACGATTTCGGAATAGACCCCCAATTCGCGCACACGCCGGGCAATCAGCTGTGTGACCTGGGAACCGAAATCGATGATGAGAATCTTGTCGTGGCTGTGATCTGTCATACACCCACGGTTAAGCTATCCTTGCCCGCCCCTCAAGACCGATGCTGCAAGATCGCGATAAAAAATCCATCTGTTTCACAGCGTTTCGGGCTCAAAAGCAATCCGGTGCCGCGTGCGGAGCGGAAGCGTGCCAGATCGGGCAGGCCGGCCTGCTCGGCGACCTGCTCGGCCGGCACGACATAATAATCGTAGCTGCGCTCCAGAAAGGATTCAATGGCGCCGTCATTCTCGGCTGGCAGCAAGGAGCAGGTGATATAGGCAATCCGCCCGCCCGGCTTGACGTAGCGTGCGGCACGATCCAGCACCAGAGCCTGGTCCTTGATGCGGTCATCGAGGCTGACCGGACGCATCCGCCATTTGGCATCGGGGTGGCGACGCCAGGTGCCCGTGCCCGAGCATGGCGCATCGACCAGCACCAGATCGGCCTGTTGCTCGAGCCCCTTGAGCGGCTCGTCATCCTTGCCCTTGGGGGCGCGGACATCGGCAATGGTGACGCCTGCCCGCTTCAACCGTTCAAAAATCGGGGCCAGACGGCGTTTGTCGCTGTCGGTGGCGATGATGGTGCCGTGATTGTGCATCTGGGCTGCCAGAGCCAGCGTCTTGCCGCCTCCGCCCGCACACAGGTCGATGACCTCCTGCCCCTGCCGGGCACCGGCCAACAAGGCCACCAGTTGCGAGCCTTCGTCCTGGATTTCGATCATGCCCTTTTGGAAAATCGGTTCGGCCTGCACCGACACGGCCCGCCCGTCAGCGCGCGGCGGAATACGGATGCCGATCGGCGACAGGGCGCTTGGCTGCGCACCCAGATGCTCCAACTCGGCCAAAGCGGTGGCCCGATCACCCAGCAGCGTGTTGACGCGGATATCCAGCGGCGCGCGCTTGGTCATGGCGGACAATTCATCGACGCGGCCTTCACCAAAGGCTTCGGAAAAGGCACTGTCGAGCCATGCGGGATAATCGCCGATCACCGGCTCCGGCGCCCCTTTGAGGCTTGGCTGATCGAGGGTCGCGCGTTCCTTGTCGGTCAAGGGCTCGGGTGCGAACCGCTCACCCGTGCAAAGCGCGGCAATCTGTTCGACATCCATGCCGTCGCGCAGGCGCAGCGCGCCCAGCACCAGCGCGCGCGGCTTGGTGGAACCGGTAATATGGGCCGCAGAGGCCCGGCGGCGCAGCGTGTCATAGACCAGCACAGCAATGGCGGCGCGGTCCCCCGATCCGGCAAAGCGGTGCGACAGGCCCCAATCCTTGAGCACATCATTGGCCGGACGCTTGCGCGCTTCGATATCAGCCATGATTTCAATGGCGGCAGACAGGCGGGCGGCTGGTGTCATGGCCGAAAGACCTTTTCAAATTGTGTCACTGCAGAAAACCATCAAACAGAAGGGGCCAGACGGATCCGGCCCCCTTCTCATAGCATGGTTGTGTCGGATTGCCGCCGATTATCCGCGGGTCGGATAATTCGGGCTTTCGCGGGTAATGGTCACGTCATGGACATGGCTTTCGCGCAAGCCTGCCGAGGTAATGCGGACAAATTGCGATTTCTCGCGCAATTCTGTCAGGGTCTTGGCCCCGACATAGCCCATGGCGGCGCGCAAGCCACCGGCCAGCTGGTGGATGACCGCGCCGACCGGACCTTTGTAAGGCACCTGCCCCTCGATGCCCTCGGGCACCAGTTTCAGCGCATCCTTGATGTCCTGCTGGAAATAACGGTCGGCCGAGCCGCGCGCCATGGCACCGACCGAGCCCATCCCGCGATAGGCCTTGAACGAGCGGCCCTGATACAGGAAAACCTCGCCGGGGCTTTCATCGGTGCCCGCCAACAGCGAACCCACCATGGCCACTTCGGCTCCGGCCGCCAAAGCCTTGGCCAGATCGCCCGAAAACTTGATCCCGCCATCGGCAATCACCGGCACGTCGAGCTTATGGGCCGCCTCTGCGGAGTCCATAATGGCCGTCAATTGCGGCACACCGACCCCCGCGACAATGCGGGTGGTGCAGATCGAGCCCGGACCAATGCCGATCTTGACCGCATCCGCACCGGAATCGATCAAAGCGCGGGTGCCCTCGGCTGTTGCCACATTGCCGGCAATGACCTGCACATTGTTGGAGATTTTCTTGATCCGCAGCACCGATTCCAGCACGCGCTGGGAATGGCCATGCGCGGTATCGACCACCAGCACGTCAACGCCCGCATCCATCAGGGCCTCGGCGCGGGCAAAGCCCAGATCGCCCACAGTGGTGGCCGCAGCCACCCGCAAACGGCCCTGCTCGTCCTTGGAGGCCATCGGATGGGTGACCTGATTTTCCATGTCCTTGACCGTGATCAGACCGATGCAGCGGTAGTCATCATCCACCACCAGCAGTTTCTCGATCCGGTATTGATGCAACAGCTTCTTGGCTTCTTCCTGCGAGACGCCATCACGCACCGTGATCAGGCGTTCCTTTGTCATCAGTTCCGAGACTTTCTGCTGCGGATTGGTGGCAAAGCGCACATCGCGGTTGGTCAGAATACCCAGCAGCTTGCCCGGCGCACCCGGAGATGCCTCGCCAACCACCGGAATGCCCGAAATGCCGTGGTTTTTCATGAGGTCGAACGCTTCGGCCAGACTGGCATCCGGCCCGATCGTGACCGGATTGATCACCATGCCGCTTTCGTATTTTTTGACGCGGCGCACTTCAGCGGCCTGTTCATGCGGTTCCAGATTGCGGTGGATCACCCCGATCCCGCCCAGTTGCGCCATGGCAATCGCCAACCGCGCTTCGGTCACCGTATCCATCGCGGCGGAAATAATCGGCAGATTGAGGTAGAGCGAACGCGTCAGGCGGGTGCGGACAGTCACCTCGCTCGGCATCACTTCGGAATGGCCGGGCTGCAACAGCACATCGTCAAAAGTCAGGGCTTCACGAATGGGAGAGCGATAGGCTGGCATGACCAACTCCTGCGTTGAGAAAGAGGCACACTGTCACGGGCACAGCGTGTGGGGTTGGCGCGTGCTGTTAGCACGTTCTTGGCGGATTCGGAAATGGTCTGAGCAAAAAGCGAATAAATCCGGCCTGTTCAGCTTTGCCTGTCCACAGGCTCGGGGACCGGCTGATTGAGCGAACGGCCCCTAAATCCGGTAGCCAGCACATAGAGTTCGGACGAATCGGCCCGGCTGGCAGAGGGCTTCACATGGCGCACAGTAGCAAAATCGCGCTTCAAATCATTGAGAAGCGCGGTTTCCATGCCGCCCTGGAACACTTTGGCGACAAAAGCCCCTTTGGGCGCCAAAACCTGGCGGGCAAATTCCACCGCCAGTTCCGCCAGACCGATGATCCTGAGATGGTCTGTCTTCTTATGCCCTGTGGTATTGGCTGCCATGTCGGACATGACCACATCGGCCTCGCCGCCCAGCATGGCCATCAAGCGTTCCGGTGCATCCAGATCGTTGAAGTCCATGACCTGGAACTGCACGCCGGGGATGGTGTCGATGTCGAGCAGATCGATGCCGATGACCTTGCCCTGCCCCTCTTCGGACTTGACCCGTTTGGCCGCCACTTGCGCCCAGCCACCCGGTGCCGCCCCCAGATCGACCACCCGGCCACCCGGCTTGAACAGGTGGTAGCGATCATCGATTTCGAGAATTTTGAAGGCGGCGCGCGAGCGGTATCCCTCGCGTTTGGCCCGCGCCACATAGGGATCGTTGAGCTGGCGTTCCAGCCAGCGGGTCTGCGATGTCGTGCGCTTTCTGGACGATTTCACGCGCTGCTTGAGCGAGCGTCCCCCTTCGCGTCCCGAACCTTCAGTGCTCACGCGCTTGTCCTCTGTTTCGGCCAGACCCCGTCGGCCATCATCATGCCGATCAGCAGGCCTTCCCTCAAGCCACGATCGGCAATCCGCAATCGCTCGGACGGGAACAGGCCACGGATGGCATCCAGAATGGCACAGCCTGCCAGAACCAGATCGGCGCGCTGGTGGCCGATGCACGGATTGGCGGCACGCTGGCGATAGGTCATATCAACCAAAGAATTGATGGTGGCACTGATGGCCTCGTCGGACAGCCACAATCCGTCGATCCGGCGGCGGTCATAGCGGCGCAGGCCCAGATGCACGCCGCCCAGCGTGGTGACCGTGCCCGATGTGCCCAGCAGATGGAAGCGGCCATCGGCCCGCTGGCTGGCCAGCCCTTCGGCAAAGCCGCTCAAATGTCCGGTTACCTCGGCAACCATCTTGTCATAAATCCCGCGCGATACTTCGATGCCGCCGTGGCGCTCCGACAGTGTCACGACCCCCCAAGGGATCGAAATCCACGCACGGATACGCGAGGCGACATCCCGTTCGCCCGTTGCATCGCTTTCCAGCCACACCACTTCGGACGAGCCGCCACCGATATCGAACAGCACCACCCCGTCAGCGCGCGGGTCAGCCAGTTCGAGACAGCCCGCAGCCGCCAGTTGCGCCTCGGTCTCGCGGGTAACGATTTCGAGCGTCAGGCCGGTTTCGCGCTCCACGCGGTCGAGGAATTCCACCCCGTTCACCGCTGTCCGGCACGCCTCGGTGGCAATCAGGCGCGAACGCTCGACCGTGCGGGCCGACATGCGTTCCGCGCAGATTTTCAAGGCTTCGATGGTCCTGCGGATCGCCTGTTCGCTCAAACGGTTGGAACGGGTAATGCCCTCGCCCAGCCGCACGATGCGCGAAAAAGCCTCCACCACCCTGATGCCATGGCTGGAAGGCCGCGCAAACAGCAGGCGGCAGTTATTGGTGCCCAGATCAAGCGCGGCATAGACCGGACGCTTGCGGCACTCCTCATATGGCAGATCATCATGCGGGTCGGATGCCGTCAACACCGCGCCACGTCCGGACCCGGTCTGGCTGGCAGCAGAAAGTGACGTCTCGTTTGCTCGTGTCTGAGAGCTGTTCTGTGTTCCGTAACCTGTGTCCGATGATGATCCCGTTTTAGTCCCAATCCTATTCATGGGCCTAGTGTAGCACGAACAGGCCCAAGAAAAAGCAGGCAAGCCCCATCACAGACAATATTTCTTCATTGTCAGGCCTCGCTGGCCCTTCAGAACGACAAAAGGGAGCCCGGGGGCTCCCTTTTGCATCATCCCATGGATGCCAACACTGGTTCAGTGCTGCGGCTTGTTCGAGGCCGGCAACGCCGCAGGCGCGGGCACCAGAGCGTCATGCCCCACCTCGGCTTCGGCCTCCTGCTGGGCCCGCCGGACCTCGCCGCGCTTCATCCACGCCTCGACCTTGTCGAGATAATAATAGACGACCGGCGTGATATAGAGCGTCAGCACCTGCGAGAAGATCAGACCGCCGACCACAGCAATGCCCAGAGGCTGGCGCAGTTCCGATCCCGCCCCTGCCCCCATGGCAATCGGCAATGTGCCGAGCAGAGCGGCGAAGGTGGTCATCATGATCGGCCGGAAGCGCAGCAAGGCTGCGTCGCGGATGGCGGTGGCGGCATCGGCCCCCTCGCGCCGTCTCTCCTGCGCGAAATCCACCATCATGATGGCGTTTTTCTTGACGATACCGATCAGCATCAAAATGCCGATAATGGCGATCACCGACAGATCCATGCCATAGATCTGCAAGGCAATCAGAGCCCCGAGCCCCGCCGAGGGCAGGCCCGACAGGATCGTGATGGGGTGGATAAAGCTCTCGTAGAGCACACCCAGCACGATATAGATGACCAGAACCGCCGCCAGAACCAGCAAGCCCTGCCCTTTCAGCGCATCCTGGAACAATTGCGCCGAGCCGGTAAAGCCGGTGGTAATCGAGGCCGGCAAGCCGACATCGCGCTCGGCCCGCCGGATCGAATCCACCGCCTCGCCCAGCGAGGTGCCGGGCGGCACGTTGAAGGCAATCGTCACCGCGGGCTGTTGCGACTGGCGGTTGACCGACAGCGGACCGATCTTGCGGCTCAGCGTGGCCACAGCGTCAAGCGGTACGTTCTGGCCATTGGCCCCCTTGATAAACAACCGCGCCAGAGCCGTCGGATCGTTCTGGAAACCGCGGTCGGCCTCCAGAATGACCTGATAGTCGTTGGACGGCGTGTAGATCGTCGAAATCTGGCGCGAGCCGAAGGCACTATAGAGTTGCTGGCGGATCTGGTCGGCAGTGATGCCGAAGCTGGCCGCCCGTTCGCGGTCGATATCCACAAACACCTGCGGATTGGCAATTTCGAGATCGCTGACCACATCGCGCAATTCCGGCAGCTTGGCCAGAGTGGTCAGCATGGTCGGCGCAGCCTGATAGAGCGCGTTGATATCAGGGCTTTGCAGCGTGTACTGATATTGGGCACGCGACTGGCGACCGGCATTCAGATTGATGTTCTGCACCGACTGGAACACGATCGACACGTTCGGGATGCCTGCCGTGGCGCGGCGCAACCGGCCGATCACCACAGGTGCGGGATCACGCACTTCGATCGGCTTGAGCTGGATGAACATGAAGCCCTGATTGGTGGTTCCGAAGGCGCCGACATTGCCGTTCAGATATTCCACCGCCGGATCCTTGCGGATGATCTCCATCAGCGCGGTCTGGCGGGCGGCAAAGGCATCAATCGACGTATCGGGCGGGCCCAAAGTGGCCGCACGCAGCAGGCCTGTATCCTCTTGCGGGAAAAAGCCTTTGGGAATGTTGCTATAGAGATAGCCACTGGCGACAATCGAGGCCAGCGTGAAACCGACCACCCACATCCGGCGGGCCAGCAGAAAATCGAGCGAGACCCGATAGGCTGTCAGCATCCCCTCGAAGCCACGGTCGACAATCCGGCCGAAGGCGGTTTCTTTCTCGTGGTCATGGCTGGTCAGAATACGCGCGCACAGCATCGGGGTCAGGGTCAGCGAGACAAAGCCCGACACCAGAATGGCGACCGAAATACACACCGCGAATTCGCGGAAGACACGGCCGACAACGCCGCTCATGAAAAACACCGGAATGAACACGGCCACCAGCGACAAAGTGATCGACACGATGGTGAAAGAGATTTCCCGCGAACCGATCAAGGAGGCCTTGAACGGGCGTTCGCCCAATTCGATATGGCGCACGATGTTTTCGAGCATCACGATCGCGTCATCGACCACGAAACCGACCGACAGGGTCAGCGCCAGCAACGAGATATTGTCGATCGAATAGCCGAACAGATACATCGCGGCAAAGGTGCCGACCAGCGACACCGGCAAGGCCAAGGTCGGAATGATGGTGGCGGTAAACGACTTCAGGAAGATGAAAATCACCGCGATCACCAGCACGATCGACAGCACCAGCGTCAGCTTCACATCATGCACGGCCTCGCGGATCGGGATCGAGCGGTCGTTGAGCACATGCAGATTGATGGAGGCCGGCAGCTGGTCGCGATAGAGCGCAATGCGCGAGCGGATCGCATCCACCACTTCCACCGTATTGGCGTCGGACTGGCGGAACACCGCCAGAATCAGCGAGCGGTCATTGTTGTACCAGCTGGCTGTCTGGTCGTTTTCGACCGAATCCTTGACCGTGGCAATGTCCTCCAGCCGGACCGGCACGCCGTTTTTGGAGGAGACGATCAGCGGGCGGTAATCGGCCGCCGCCGTCAACTGTCCCGACGCTTCGATGGTCACGCGCTGGTTCTGTCCCAGCAGGGAGCCGGTCGGCTGGTTGGAATTGGCCGCAGCGATCGCGGCGCGGATATCGGCGAACGACAGGCCGCGTGCCGAGACCTCCTCGGGATTGGCCATGATGCGGACCGCATATTTCTGCCCGCCATAGATATTGACCTGCGCCACGCCGGGGATTTGCGAGACCTGCTGCTGCAAGATCGTTTCGGAATAGTCCTGCACCCGCGACAAAGGCAAGGTCGGCGAGGTCACAACCAGAAACAGGATCGGCTGGTCGGCCGGATTGACTTTGCGGAAGCTGGGCGGATTGGGCAAATCGGCTGGCAGACGGCGTGCGGCAGAGCTGATTGCGGCCTGCACATCGAGCGCGGCGCCATCAATGTTGCGATCCAGATCGAACTGCAAGGTGATGGAGGTGCTGCCGACCGTCGAGGTCGAGGTCATCGCCGTAATGCCCGAAATCGTTGAAAACTGGCGTTCGAGCGGCGCAGCCACCGAGGCCGCCATGGTTTCGGGGCTGGCACCGGGGAGTTGGGCCTGCACATTGATAGTCGGGAAATCAACGCGCGGCAAAGCCGCCACCGGCAATTGCCGATAGGCGAACATTCCGAACACGATAAAACTCAGGGTAATCAGTGTCGTCATCACCGGACGACGGATACAGGCCTCTGGAAGCGACATCAGGAGGCTCCCTTTTTCTGTTCGGCCCCGGCAGGCGCCTGGCCTCCGCCACCACCGCGCTGCTCGACCTTCACACCGTCGGTAATCAGCAACTGGCCGTCGGT
>CANFLM010000076.1 GCA_947447895.1 Hyphomicrobiales bacterium | reverse complement strand
GGGCAGAAATTGCTCAGCGTCAGCCAGGGCGAAGAATATGTGCGTGTGTCGGGCCTCGTGCGTCCCGATGACATCGGTCCGGGCAATACGGTTGTCTCGAACCGCATCGCACAGGCCAACATCACCTATACAGGTGCCGGCGATATTGCCGATGCCGGAAAGCAGGGCTGGTATGGCCGCGCTTTCAACGCTCTCTCACCAATGTAATGGGGTCTTGATATGATCGGATCTTTCCAGATGAAGCGGATGATGGGTGCGTTCCTCGGTTTTGCCCTTGCTGGCATGGCCTCGACTGCCATGGCTCAGGCTCCTGCGGCAGCGCCTGCGGGTGGAGCGGCCATCATGGCATCTGCACCTCCCCAGCCATTTGAGCGTCTCGACCGCGTGAAGGATGTGGCGAGCTTTGCCGGTGTCCGTTCCAACCAGTTGGTCGGATACGGCATCGTTGTCGGTCTCAACAAGACCGGTGACGGCAACGTCGCAGCGACCCTGCAGAGCCTGCAGAGCCTCGTGGCCCGTTTCGGCCAGACCGTTGATCCCAACTCGCTCAATGCCGCCAATTCGGCTGCAGTGATGGTGACGGCTGACCTGCCGGCCTTTTCCAAGCCCGGCCAGCGCATCGACGTCACCGTTTCGGCCCTCGGCAAGGCCACCTCGCTGAAGGGCGGCGTGTTGCTGATGACCCAGCTGGTGGGTGCGGATAACGAAACCTATGCCATGGCCCAGGGCAACCTGTCGGTCGGTGGTCTCGGCGTGGAAGCCAAGGACGGTTCCAAAGTGTCGGTGAATATTCCGACTGTCGGCCGTATTCCCGGTGGCGCATCGGTCGAGCGGATTGTCGCCAATCCGTTTGAAACCATGCCTGCCATGATGATCAATCTGAACAATGCCGATTTCTCCACCGCCACCCGTCTGGTCAAGGCGATCAACAAGGTGATGGGTGAGGGCACGGCTTCGGCGATGGATGGCACGACCATCCGCGTTCTGGCCCCGCGTGATGCCGACCAGCGTGTCGCATTCATGTCGGCCATCGAAGAAATCAAGGTCGAACAGGCGGCTCCTCCAGCCCGTGTGATCGTCAATTCCCGCACCGGCACGATCGTGATCGGCGAGGGCGTGTTCGTGACACCGGCTGCCGTGTCGCATGGCTCCTTGACCGTCAACATCAAGGAAATGATGAAAGTCAGCCAGCCCGGCCAGATCAATGGTGACAATAACACTGTGGTCAATCCAGGTGGACAGACGGCTGTGACCCCCGACTCGCAGATCTCGGTGGACCAGCAGCCTGCACGCACCTTCCTGTTTGCACCGGGTGCCCAGCTCTCCAACATCGTCGATGCGATGAATGCGGTGGGTGCTTCGCCGGGCGATCTGGTGGCCATTCTCGAAGCCCTGAAACAATCCGGCGCGCTTCATGCCGATCTGATCGTGATCTGAGGGATGGCCATGAACATTTTGCCAAAACTGGACACACCCAAGCTGCCAGCCACATCCAAATCCGGCTCGTCGGACAATGTGACTTTGGCGGCTGCCCGCAGTGCAGGGGTCAAGCCAACGCTTGAAGCCTCTGCACAAGGCTTTGAAGCCCTGTTCGTCCAGACAGTGCTCAGCACGATGCATGACAGTAAGATCGAGAACGATCTGTTTACGGATGAAAGCTCAAAGCCGTTCCAGGGCATGCTCGACCATGCTTATGCCGAACTTACCGCCAAAACCATGAATACGGGTCTGCGTGAAGCCATCATGCGGGCCTATAGCGAAAAGGCTGGGGCCTCGGCGGCTTCTGCCCAATCCATGAACACCGCCGTTTCGGCAATCAAATAATCCCGCAAACGCGGCAAAGGCCTGAAGATGTCTGATATTCTTAGCATTGGTGCCTCTGGGGTCTCGGCGTATCGCAAATCGCTCGAGGTGACCGGTAGTAATATCGCCAATGCGAATACGGAAGGCTATGTCCATCGTGATGCGACACTGACCACAATCGGGCAGGGGTCGACATCGCCATTGGTCATTGGCAATCCGTCGGGATCGGGCGTCAATGTCAGTGTGGTGTCCCGCGCAACCGATAATTTTCTGCGCAATGCGGTATGGTCGGCCGACTCTACCAGCGCCCAGGCTCAGGCTTTGGCCAATGGTTTGGGGCAGCTCGAAAAGCGCGTCTTGATGCCGCCGAGCACCGTCTCGACGACGATGCAGAAATTCTTTGCCAGTATTCAGGACATCGCCAACGCGCCATCCTCTCAATCGGCCCGTATTGCATCGCTCGACAGCGCCCAGCAGGTGGTGGACCAGTTCCATAGCCAGGTCAGCGCCTTGTCGCAGGAAGCAGCCTTCGCCGAATCCAATATTTCGGCCACGGTCACCTCGGCCAATGCGATCATCAAGCAGCTGGCACAGGTTAATTCCGGTATTGCCGCCACTACCGGCAGTTCGCAGATGCCCAATGATCTGCTGGACCAGCGTGACAAGCTGATCGGCGATCTGTCGAACCTGATCAGCGTCACGGTGACCGAGGACAAATCCGGCAAGGTTGAAGTATTCCTCGGGAATACGTCCAGTGGTGCCAAACTGGTGGACGGCAAGGATGCCAAATATATCGGGACGACAATGTCGGGCGAGAAGCTTGATTTCGTCTATGATCCAGGTGGGCAGAACACCATCACCAACCAGGTCAATGGCGGTTCTCTGGCCGGATTGACGCTGTATCGCAGCCAGTGCCTTTACACGCGCGACAATTTCAACAAGCTTGCCCTGGCTTTTGCCAATAACCTCAACACCCAGCACGAACAGGGTGTCGATCTCGCCGGCAATAAGGGTTTGCCGGTGTTCTCGACAGACACCCTGTCTCCCGTGGCCTCTCCCTCCAACCGGGGCGACGCCAAAGCCAATGTCGATCTCGACAGCATGGGGGCGGTCACCAACGATAGCTATTACGCTGTTTATGACGAGACTGCCAAAACATGGACGGTCACAGCCAACAAAACCAAGCACACGGCGACCGGCATCTCTGATGTAACGATTGACGGTCTGAAATTCCATTTTGAAGGCAATGCCAAGCAGGGGGACAATTTTACCACGGCCCCATTGAAGGATGCGGCGGCCGGTCTGCGTCTGATGCTGAAAGATCCGACGCAATGGGCCATGTCGCTTCCGACCTTTGCCGACACCAATGCCAGCAATGCCGGCAGTGCCAATATCGTGATTCAGAAGATTGCCCAGCCGGTGCCGCCACCGAACCTGCCGATGATCCAGTCGGTGTTCGGTCAATCGCAAATCCCCAAAGGGGCTTTGGGCGTCAAATCCGATGGCGTGGTCACCACCGTTCCATCCGGTGCCGCCAATGTCACCCTGTCGAGCCTCAAAACCATTCCGGCTGCGACCTTCAAGGCCGATCTCGATCCTTTGCTGTTCCAGCAGGTCAACAATCCCCAGCTCTCGATGACCCTGGTCGAGAACGGCGTCCAGACCAGCTATACGCTTGATTTCATGACCGACATGGCGGCCAACACCCATGCCATTGACGGATTGAACAGCAATTCCATCCAGGGATTGGCCGACAGCATCAATGCCGAATTGAAATTCAAAGGCTTTGGCGACCGCATGGTGGCCAGCGTGGCCAACGGGGCCATTTCCATCAATGCCTTGGGCAATACCCAGATCAAGACCCTGTCGCTGTCCTCCAGTGCGACCCTGAAGCCGGTTGATGCCACGGTTGAATCCGGGATTGGCGGCACCAATTTGCAGGTGTTTACCCGTGAAGGACGGCAATTGTCCGGTCCGGTCCTGTCACCCGCACAGGCGGCCAAACTGTTGACGGTGGCCAATGGCTTCAATGCCGATGCCACCTATGTGCCGCCGAGCGAGTTGATCGGCTATCGCGGTGTCTCTATTCAAACCGCCGATGCGCCGCTTGCCGTCACCACCGAGCGTGACCAGTCGCAAACCATCAAAGTCGCGGCTTTTCCAGCCACTGACGGTGCGCAGGCCACAGACAGCGCGGGTTCGGTCCTGGCAGGGGCGGTCTATGACCTCAATCTGGCCAGCTTGAACAATGTGCGACTGGCGGGCAGCGATATTCTGGGTAAAAATTCGGTTGATATTGCCGCCATGCTGGCCAGCCGGATGACCGCTCAGGCCACAAGCCAGTCGGTGCAGGGCTCGACGCCGATCTCCTGGTCCACCCTCGGCAACACCGTGCCGCACTTCAATGTGAATGTGGATGGTGTCGACCAGACGGTCAGCTTTGTCCGCGATTCCACCATCACAGGCACCGGGATCGACTGGAACACGATCGGCAATGGTCCGGCCAAATTCACCCTGAGCATCGGCGGACAGCCACAGGAATTTACCCTGACCCGTTCAAGAGATGCAACAGGTCAGCTGATGAATTCGGGGACTGTTGAAGCCAGCAATCCCGTATCGACAGCTTGGTCGACCATGGAAAACAACTGGTCACGTCCGCTGACCTTCGCCATCGATGGCCAGAACGGTCTGGTCATGAACCTGCCACCGGAAGTCTCGGCGGATGCCAATGTGACTGTTGCGGCTTCGGGTGATGCTGCGGCACTTGGTCTGGGGACGCTGACCAAGGCCAATACTGGCCATTTCACCTCGGACGGCTTGCCTCCTCTGACCTTTAGCATCGATGCCAATGATCGCATTGCGATGTCGATCCCCAAGGCCCTCAACACCAATATCCCGATCATTTCGATCACTTCGTCCTCACCCGCACAGATGACGGCACTTGGATTGGCCAGCCTGCACTACCGGCTGAAAGGTTCCGCGGCTCCTGATGCGACCCAGCTTGCGGCCGGTCTGCCTTTGTCGGTCAAGTATCAGGGCGTCGAAACCAATCTGACCATTCAGGGTGCATCGGGCACCGATGCGACGACGGGGATCAGTTGGTCCAGTGATGCCGAAGGCCGCTTGACGCTGTCTTCCGATGATCCGGCCATGTCGATTGTCGCCAATACGGCCACCAAGCGCGACAATGCATCCAATCTGGGCTTCATGGGCTCTGACCTGACAATGTCGCTCTACGGGGACAATCTGTCGATCAAGAGTTCGATGATGAACGGCTCGACGCCGATCATCCCGGGGGCTGATACGTCGATGAGCGTGTCGCGTGTCGCCCATTCGATCACGATCGGCGGGCCAGTGCCCGAAGATCTGATCATTGCCGTTCAATCGAGCAATATTTCGACCAATACCGTGCTGCAAGGCGTGCAGGGTACTTTGGTGAAGGCCGTCCAGACCATTGCCATTCCGAGCGATTGGCAGATGAGCGATACGTTGAAGCTCGATATTCCCGGCGTCGATTTCGGCGGTCCGCTTTACCTGAGCGGCGCGAAATCGGTGGTCGATCTGTCCTCGCTGATCCAGAACAAGATCAACCTGTCCAGCGCGGTCAATAAGCCGACGGTGCGCTATGATCTGTCCAGCAACAAGCTGGTGGTTGAATTCGCCGATCTGGGCCCGAAGCCGACCATTGTCTCGGCCCTGATGCGCGGCAATCAGCAGCCGGTGCCCTTGATCGTCAATTCCACCAATAACGGGATCAAACCCGGAACCGGTGTGAGTGAGGTGCAAAACCTTGATCTGGCGCAGGATATGCGCACCGGCGACAGCTTCGATGTCACCCTGAAGCTGACCTCGGATGCCACAGGTTTGAAGACATTTAAAGTCGGCCCGCTCGGCAACAGCCCCAAGGCCGACTTTGTGGCCAAACTCAATGCGGCTATTGCCGCAGCCTCAGGCAATGCCAATCCGGCCCCTATGGCGGCATCGATCGATCTCGCTGGCAAAGTGACCTTCACCTGGAGCGGTGTCGGTGATGTGCCCCAGGTCAGCGTGTCGCAGCTGAATGCCGTTCAGAATATGCAGCGCTCGCTGATTGCCAGCTATCCGGTCGATCTCGCACGCACCAATCCGAAAGCCCCCGATATCACCGTGCGGGTGGTCAATCCGGGCAAGATCGAAATTCTCGACAAAAACACCGGCAAAAGCCTCGCAAACCGCAATTATGCGACGGGCGAAACCATTGACTACATGGGCCTGGCGTTCAAGATCAACGGCAATGCGCAGATCGGTGACAGCTACAACATCGTCTCCGATACGACCCGCACCGGCGACAACCGCAATGCGGCTTTGTTGGGAGGATTGCAATCAAGTGACGCCTATGGGGTAGGTTCTGGCAATTTCCAGGACATTTATGCCTCGGTCTCCGCGCAGTTGAGCTCGGCCACACAAGCGGCTAACGATACCTCGACCTCGGCCCAGCAATCGGCGGCCAGCCTGTTGTCGGCCTATGACAGCAAAATCGGTGTGAGCCTCGATACGGAAGCGGCCAATCTGTTGCGGTTCCAGCAGGCCTACCAGGCCTCGGCGGAAGTGATCAATACCGCCAAGACCATGTTCGATACAATTTTGAGAATGATGTGACCGTCGGAGATTGAGCCATGCAAATCAGCACCAAGCAATTCTACGACACCCAGCTAAAAAGCATGCAGGATTTGCAGTCCGATGTGGGTAAATTGCAGCAGCAGATCTCGTCCGGCAAACAGTTGACCAAGCCGTCGGACGATCCGATCGTATTCTCGCAAGCCTCGCGCCTGCAGTTGCAGCTTGATAACCTTGGCAACTATTCCCGCAATATCACGCTGGCGTCGAACAAGCTGAACACGCAATCCACCATGATTACGCAGGCCGCCAATATCGCGACCCGCTTGCAGGAACTCACCCTGCAGGGCGCCAATGACACGATGTCGGCGACCGACCGCAAGGCCATTGCCATTGAAATGATCCAGCTGAAGGGCCAGCTGGTCGATCTGGGCAATACAACAGACCAGAATGGCGAAGCCGTCTTCGGCGGTTTCCGTGCCAAAGCGCCTGTATTCACGGCAGATGTGAATGGTAAAATCAGCTATTCGGGCGATAACGGCATGCGGATGGTCGAAATCGGAGACGGTGTGACAGCCCCCACCGGCACAGACGGTCTCTCGAGCTTCATGTCGGTGCGTGTGGCAGGCGAAACCAATCCGCGCTCGGCTTTCACCATCGTCGATGATGCGATTGACGCACTGAACCAGGGCAAGTCGACGGCGGGCACCGTTTCGCAGATGAAGGGAATGGTGGACCATTTCTCCAATGTCCAGACAACAGTGGGCAGCCAGTTGGGCCGTCTTGACGCGCAAAAGAACGTCAATGAAAATTCCGGCCTGACGCTGAAAACCGCTCTCTCGAGCCTGCTCGACACCAATATGGAAGCGGCAGCCACCCAGTTCTCTCAGAAGACCCTGAGCCTGAACGCCTCGCAGACCTCCTTCTCGCGCATCGCACAGTTGTCGCTGTTCAACTACCTCAAATAAGCTGTTGCGTTCAAAGCCACAAAAAAAACGGCCCGATCATTTCGGGCCGTTTTGGTTTTGTGCCTGCGCTTAGCCCTGTCCGCCCTCAGGCCCCGAAATCGCGGCCGATTGCGGGGGAGGGGCTGCAACGATATTGGGATGGGGATGATCGGTGGCTGCCGCCAGATAGAGGCGCTTCAGTGTCGGCACGCGATCGAGAAATTCTACCCATTCCAGATCGAAGGGCGGGCCCATCCAGTCTTTGGCGGCGACGATCTTCTCGTTGTAGCCCTTGATGGAGAAGCGGGCCAATTCGATCTTGTTGATATCATCCTCGGTCAGGCTGGTCCGGCCCTGCTGGTTCAATTCGATTTCCAGCATGGTGAGGCGGTCGAGATAGGTCGCGCGGTCCTTGCGCAGTTCCTCCGGCGCTTCCACCACATAGGCCGGTCCGTCGAGCTGGCGCAGCCTGCGATAGATGGCTTGTAACTGCTGGCTTTGCTGATTGGTGGAATTGGCGACAATCACAATCAGAAAGGACAACAGAATGACAAATCCCATAAACACAATCATGGTATCCATCGCAAAATGTCCTCCCCACGCGCATCAAGGTGCCAAACAACAAAAAGCCGCCGGGACAGGCCGGCGATTCTATCCATGTTGCCCTTATACCGTGTGAATGGCCCAATATAAATACATGATTGGGCCGATTATGGGCCTTGCAAGGGGTGAGGGCAGACATGTCCCCGATTTTCTGTCTCGACAACGACATAGACCGGTCTTTGGCACGGCAATTGCTGAGAGTGCGTGACGAATAAGACTACGGGAACAGCACACGATGCCTGTGACAGAAATCACTTCGGGGCGAGAGCCCATTACCCATACGATCCGGACGGCGGCTTCGGCCTCGGGCGGGGATTTCTCCTATCTGCTGCGCCAAGCGGAGATTGAATCCGGTCTGAACCCCGACGCCAAGGCCAAGACCTCTTCGGCGATGGGTCTGTTCCAGTTCACAGAAGGCACCTGGATGCGCTCGTTGCAGACCTACGGGGCCAAGCATGGCATGACCGAAGCGGCCAATGCCATCGGGGGCAACAAATTGTCGGGAGCCGAGCGTGCGGCCTTGCTGGATTTGCGCCGCAATCCCGAAATCTCGACCCGCATGGCCGCGGAATACGCGGCTGAGAACGCCCGCCATCTGCAATCGTCCGGCCATCAGGCCATCGGTCCGACAGAACTTTACTTGGCCCATTTTCTAGGCGCGCAGGGGGCGACACGTTTTCTGGATGGCATGAAAGCCAGCCCCGATGCGGCTGCTGGCCCGGCTTTGCCGAAAGCGGCAGAGGCCAACCAGCCGATTTTCTACCCGCAGGGCAAAGCGGCCAGCTATCGCGACATCTACAACAGGTTCGCCTCGCGTTTCCAGAATGTCGGCACGCCCACCCCGCAAGTGGCGGCCATTGCCTCATCCGTGGTCGAGCAGAGCAAAGTTGCGGATACATCCATCAAATCGCTGGATTTCAAGCAGGCCTGGACCCGTTTTGCTGCCCAACAGGCCTCGGATGGCTATAATGCGGCTGCCAGCACGCCTTCGCCGATGGTCAAATCGAGCAAGCCTTCTGCCGCGATGGGCCTGATGTCCGGCAATATCGGCTCCTCGGTGCCCGGCATCGACGTGAAGGAAGTCGACAAGGACGTGATGAGCAAATATCTGACCGGTTTTGCCAAGTGGAACGAGGATCCCAGCAAAGCCCCGGCCAAGATGATGAACAGTTTCGGTCGCGACGCCTCGCAAGGCGCGCGCAGCTAGGACATAATAGTCTCGGGCGAAGTCCCGAACCATTTCCTGCTCCCGTCATGCCCGCCCTTGTGGCGGGTATCCACGTCTTTCTCGGGCTGTTGAACGAAGTCGTGGATGGCCGGGACAGGCCCGGCCATGACAGTGAGGGATGTGGTTATGCCACTAAACCACCCATGTCAGCCCCACGCCTGTCATGCCCGCCCTTGTGGCGGGTATCCATGACTTTCCTGGGCTGTTGAGCAAACACGTGGATGGCCGGGACAGGCCCGGCCATGACAGCTTGGGGAAGGCCATGACAGGAACGACCAAAGATTGAGCCGCAATGACGCCATCGAGCCTGAATTACTCTTTCGGTTCGAATTCCTCATCCTTCCGCAAGGGGCGGGCCGAGTCTTTGCCGACCAGTTCTTCGGCATGTTCCAGCGGAATTTCGATGTTGATATGGGCCGGAAGCCGGATATTGGCGATTTCGGTATGTTCGAGCAGGCGCAGTTTGACAAAGCCGTCCTCACCAGCCTCAAGGCCTAGATTGGGCTCACTGCCTTCATACTCGCCTTCTGCGATGATTTCGTCGTCATGATCGGCCACGGCGACCTCATCCTCCGCCGGCTGTGCGTGAGCGGCTTCCTCGACCGGTTCTTCGGACTCGGTATGAGCAACGGGGGCTTCCTCGGCAGGGTGGGCCTCATCCGATTGCGTGGAGCCATCAACCGGGGCTTCTACGCCATGTTCTTCGGCATGCAGGGCGGCTGCGGCCTCGGCTTCTGCCTTGGCTTTGGCCTCGGCCTCGAGACGGGCTGCTTCCTCGGCGGCTTTTTCGGCCTCGATGCGGGCGGCTTCTTCGGCCGCGGCCAGGGCCAGCTTGGCCTCGTCGAACAGGCGGGTCACCTTGATCGAATATTCGGGCAGAACGCGCTCGTGTTTGATATCGTCAAGCCGCAGGCGGATCACATTGTCCCAGGTCTGCAGCAGCCACAAACGCTGTTCCAGATGGTCGTCATGCGGCTTATCAGCGGCTTGCAACGCATCCAGCAAGGCTTTGATTTCCAGAATAGTGGCGCGGCGGTCATCGTCCGTCAGGTGGGAAATGTCGATATCGCGCAGCATCGCCAGAGAGTCGGGCAGGCTGAGCTTGTATGAAATGTCCGGAACCGCGACTTCGGCAACAACTTCGGGTTCTGCGGCAGGGGCCGGTGCCGCTTTGGCTTTGGGCTTGGAGGCCACTGAACTCAACCTTCGCTTTGGGCAGGATCAACCGCCGCGCCCTGAATGCTCTGGGCACCCAGATGGGCAGGCCAACGGTCCTTGTCGGTCAAGAGCTTGACCAGTTCCATTTCAAGCACTTTTTCGGCTGCCGCTTTATCCTCGGCATCGATCAGCATTTCGCCCTCAATAGCCCATTTCACTTTGAAAGACGTCATTTTTCTACTCTCGTCTGGAACGAAGTGGCCAAAGAGAGACCACAAACATGATTTAATCCATCCTTATCTATTAACTGTAAAACGATGCAAAATAAAGAAAAAACAACTTATGGGTGCAAAAAGTGCAATTTTCCGGTTAACGTCCACTAAAGGTTTCTAAAGCCTGACCGTTAATGTGTTCACGAAGCCGCTCGGAAGATTTTCGATGGGGCTCTCGAGAAAGATAAATCGAGCTTAACCCCGCAGCGGTAACAAAGCGGAACTTCGAAACGGACGGAGAGAAAAAATGGTCGGTATTAATACCAATGTGAGCGCGTTGAACG
>CANFLM010000075.1 GCA_947447895.1 Hyphomicrobiales bacterium | reverse complement strand
TTATTCAGCCGTCCAGCCGCCGTCGACCAGCAGAGCGGTGCCGGTGACCAGAGCCGAGGCGTCGGACGCCAGAAACACCACCGGACCCATCAGATCCTCGATCTCGCCCAAGCGGCCCAATTTGATCTTGGCCAGCACGCTGGCTTTGAAGCTCTCATTGGCAAAGAACGGCTTGGTCATCTCGGTCAGGATGAAGGTCGGGCAGATCGTGTTGACGCGGATGCCCTGCGGCCCCAATTCGATCGCCAAGGCCTTGGTCATGCCTTCCATGGCATGTTTGGACGCGCAATAGATGGTGCGGCCCTGACCGCCGACATGGCCCATCTGCGAGGAGATGGTCATGATCGAGCCTTTGATGCCCGCTGCCACCATGCCGCGCGCGACATTGCGGGCCACGAAATAGGCGGCACGCACATTGAGGCCCATCACGGCATCGAAATCATCCGCCTCGACCTCGATCATCGGCTTGGGCCGGTTGGTGCCGGCATTGTTGACCAGCACATCGAACGGACCGGCTGCCTTGATGATGGCTTCGGATGCGGCCAGATCGGTCACATCCATCACCAGCGCCTCGGCCTTCAGGCCCTTGGCGCGAAGGGCTTCGGCTCCGGCCTCGATCTCGTCGCGGCTGCGCGCTGCCAGCACCACATGCGCGCCGGCTTCCGCCAGAGCCACGGCAGCGGCCAGCCCGATGCCACGTCCGGCACCGGTCACCAGAGCTTTGCGGCCATCGAGCCGGAAGGAGGGGGTTTTCGGCAGCCCGCTCATTGAGCCGCTCCGCCGTACGGCACGTTCTGGCCACCATAGCGGCGCACCCGCACATTGGCCTGCTCGGCATGGCCGACAAAGCCTTCCAGCAGGCACAGGCGCGAGCAATAGGCGCCGATTGTGGCCGAGGCCTCGTCGGTCGTCACCTTCTGCCAGGTGCAGGTTTTCATGAATTTGCCGACCCACAATCCGCCGGTATAGCGTGCGGCCTTCATGGTCGGCAGGGTGTGGTTGGTGCCGATCACCTTGTCGCCGAATGCCACATTGGTGCGCGGACCGAGGAACAGCGCGCCGAAATTGCGCATGTTGTCACGGAACCAGTCATCGCGGTCGGTCATCACCTGCACATGTTCGGAGGCGACGAAATCGGCCTGTGCCAGCATTTCCTCGTAGCTGTCACAGACAATCACTTCGCCGAAATCGGTCCAGGCCTGCCGCGCCACATCGCCGGTCGGCAGGATCGTCAGGATCCGTTCGATTTCGGCCATGGTTTCGCGCGCCAGCTTTTCCGAATTGGTGATCAGCACGGCGGGGGAGGTCGGGCCGTGTTCGGCCTGTCCGAGCAAATCTGTGGCGCAGATTTCCGCATCCACGGTTTCATCGGCAATCACCAGTGTTTCGGTCGGGCCTGCAAACAGATCAATGCCGACGCGGCCATAGAGCTGGCGCTTGGCTTCGGCGACAAAGGCATTGCCCGGTCCGACCAGCATATCGACCGGCTTGACGCTCTGCGTGCCCAGAGCCATGGCGGCCACCGCCTGCACGCCGCCCAGAACCAGAATTTCATCCGCGCCACCCATGTGCATGGCCGCGACAATCGCTGGATGCGGTCCGCCCTGATGGGGAGGTGCCGAGGCAATCACCCGATCCACGCCGGCCACTTTAGCGGTGACCACCGACATATGGGCCGACGCCACCATCGGATAGCGGCCACCGGGCACATAGCAGCCCACGGCCTGCATCGGCACATTGCGGTGGCCGAGAATGACACCCGGCATGGTTTCGACTTCGAGATCTTTCAGACAGGCTTTCTGGGCCTGGGCGAAATTGCGGACCTGTGTCTGGGCAAAGGCGATGTCTTCGAGATCGCGCGGGGCAACCCGATCCATTGTCTCCTTGATTTCCTTGGGAGAAAGGAAAAATTCCTTGGGCTCCCAGCCATCGAATTTTTTGGACAGATCGCGGATCGCCGCATCGCCGCGCGCCTCGACATCGGCCAGAATGGTTTCGACGGTTTCGCGGACCTGCCGGTCGTAATCTTTGCGGGCTTGGGCGTCTCTGCCATGTTTGAGGTGGCGTGCCATAGGGCTTCTCTCCGGTTATTTGTGAGTTTAATCAATTATGAAGGTTAGGTAGGGCGAGTAATCACGGCTGGCAAGGGCCACCTGATCGGTTCACGATTCAGTCGGACAGATGGAAGGTCACGGCTCCGCAGGTGACCAGTGCAAGGGCAAGCCATTTCATCGGTGAAATGGTCACGCTTTGCAGTCCCCACATCCCGAAACCGTCGGCGGTGATCGCACCGATCAACTGTCCGGCAATCACAGACAATAAAAACACCACGCTGCCGGTGCGCGGCACCACCACCAGCGCGCCGATGACGAACACGGCACCGGTAATGCCGCCGATCCAGGCCCACCATGGGGCCCCGGCAATGGCATCGAGGCTCGGCAGTTGCCGGACGGTCACAAGGGCGAAAACAAAGACCAGCAACACGCTGGTCCCGATCGAATAGAGCGCGGCCAAGGCTGGCGCACCGAGGCGGCGCGCCGCCTCGGCATTGACAGGGGCCTGCCATGTCAGAAACAGGCCTAACACCATGCAAAACAGGATCAGGACGATCTTTTCGGTCAAGCCGGACATCGCAAGGCCCTTTCTGCTGGTTCCGGTCAGATTTGCGGCGCGCCGGGCTGGCGCAGGGGATGGGAGTCCATGAAAGCCGGATTGGCAAAGCAGGTCTCGCCCAAGGCTTTGACGGTCGGATAGGCGGCAAGATCAATTTTGAACAATTGCGCCGAAACCAGATGGCCGGCAATCCCGATATCGGCAATCCCCGGGGTCGAACCGACCGCATAGGGGCTGGGCGGGCGCTTTTTCAGCATGGTTTCATAGGTGTTGAGCCCGCGTGCAATCCAGTGGGCGGCCCATTGGTCGATGGCCGGACCATCGGCACCGAAATTCTGGCCGAGATAGCCGCGGACACGTGGCACGATCAGCGGATGGGCATCGGCAATGTTGACCATCGCCAAAGCCCGCGCATAGGCGCGATCGGCCGGATCCTTGGGCAGCAAAGGCGGTTCGGGGTGGGTTTCGTCCAGATATTCGATGATCGGGAGTGACTGGAAAAAGCTGTTGGCGCCATCCACCAGTGTCGGCACAACATGTTCGGCATTGATCGCGCTATAATCGGAGGAGAATTGTTCGCCCGACAGGATGTCCACGGACACTTCATCAAACGGGAGATGTTTGAGACGCAAAGCGGTCCGGACGCGGAACGCTGCGATGGAACGCCAGAACCCGTAAAGTTTGATGGCCATTATGTTTCACTCCTTGATTTTATTCGTTCTAGCCAATCCTGCTTTTGGGGGTCTGGCAAGCCCTGTGCAAGCGGATGGGCCGCGCAGTCAAAGCATAGCTGGTGAACAACCAGGCAGGATTAGAGCTAGCTTTGGCCGTCGGTACCCGCCCCGCAGACAATAATGCAGACATGCTGGTCCGGGGCGACCGTGACGGCACCGGTTTGCAATGCGGCCAGCGTGGCCGCGCCCGACAGGTCGGCGGCAATCCCGCATTCGAACCACAGGCTGCGTGCGGCGCGCGCCATATCGTCATCACTGATGAGCACAACATCGTCCAAAGCAGCGCGGATCAGCTCGAAGACCCGTTCATCGGTGCGCTTGGAGGCCATCGTCGGCACGCGTGTTTCGATCTTGTCGAGTGTGACCACCCGATTGGCGGCAAGGCTGGCATGCAGGGTCGGGGCGCCGAACGGCTCGATCCCGATCACCTTGACCCCGGGGCGGCGGGCCTTGATGGCCGTGCCAAGACCGGCGGCCAAACCGCCACCGCCAATGGCCACAAGAACAACATCGACATCTGGAATATCATCGAGAATTTCGAGGCCGAGCGTGCCCTGTCCGGCCACCACGAAGGGATCGGAAAACGGATGGACATAGGCGGCACCGGTCTGTTCGGCATAGGCAAGAGCCTGGACATTGCATTCGTCGAATGAATCGCCAGCGATGACGGTATCGGCATTCCAGCCTTTGAATTTAGGCAATTTGTCGGGTGCGACATTGGACGGCAGAAAAATCTTGGTCGGCACGCCCATCACATAGCCGGTGCGGGCAATCGCGAGGCCGTGATTGCCGCCCGAGGCGGTGACAAGCCCTTTGGCGATGGTTTCGGGCGGCAGGGTCAACAGCCGGTTGATGGCACCGCGCGCCTTGAACGAGCCGGTCACCTGCTGCAATTCCAGTTTCAACGTGGCGCGGAACGGGAGCGGATCGCGCCATTGGCTAACCGGCAGAACCGGCGTGTGGCGCACATAGGAACCGATGCGGCTGCGGGCGGCTTCAATATCTGAAATCGAAATCATGCTTGCATTGTCCTTCATGGGGCCAGTGACCGGAAGGGTCGGGCCCAAATTTTATTCCCAAGGATAGTCCCAAATCAGACGATCTCATGCAACACTGTGTTTGAAGGCTTACCACGAATGGCAATGAGGAGACAAAAATGGCTGATGATCTGAACGCGCGGGTCGCGCATACGCTTGTGGCAGCATACAAAAGCGGCCATCGGGCCCCTGTGGATGCCGATGCGCGGGCGCTGACGCGCGAGGGTGCAGTCGCCGTGCAAGGGCTGGTGGCCAAGGGAAATGGCGATCACCCGACCGGCTGGAAAGTCGCTGTGATCGAGGGGACACCGGCCTATGCGCCGATGATGGACTCGGTGATCAAGCCGTCGGGTGCCCAATTCACCATTCCCGAAGAAGGCTTTCTGGTCGAAATCGAGGTCGCGGCCCGTCTGTCGCATGATCTGACCCCGCGGCCCGGCAAGCCCTATACCCGCGAGGAAGTGACCGCCGCAATTTCAGAATGGGTGGTCGGCATCGAACTGATCGGCTCGCGCTTCCAGAAATCACCCGGTGATGCACCTTTTCCGGCTTGGCTGGCCGACAGCATGGGCAATGCCGCCTATATCACCGGACCCTCGGTTGCGGCGTCGAAAGTCGGCGATCTCCCGACCCTGCGCGTGCGTTGGTGGCTCGATGGCGAGCAGAAGCATGACAAGGTCGGCGGGCATCCACAAAACGATCCGATCCTGCCGATCCTGCTGAATGCCAATGCGCCGGCTGATGCCTTCGGCGGGTTCAAGGCGGGTCATCTGATCACCACCGGCAGTCTGACCGTACCTTTGGTTGTCAGCCATGCCAGCACAATCAAGGCCGAAATCGACGGCATCGGCGTGGTCGAATGCGGGCTTGTCGCCTGACCGGGACCTAAGCTTCTGACAGGCACATAACCGGCGCATGATGCGCCGGTTTTATTATTTGCTGCGCGGATCCAGCGCGTCGCGCAAACCGTCACCCAGCAGGTTGAAACAGATCACCGAGACAAAGATGGCCAAGCCCGGCCACACCGCCATCCACGGTGCATTGGTCAAAAACCGCTGTGCGGCATTGAGCATCGATCCCCAGGACGGCAATGGCGGTTGCTGGCCCAAACCCAGAAACGACAGGCTCGCTTCGGCAATGATCGCGGTGGCGACCGTTAGCGTTGCCTGGACCAGCAGCGAGGGCAGGACATTCGGCAGGATGTGGCGCAAGGCGATGCGGTGGACCGGATTGCCGACCGCGCGTGCGGCCTCGATATAGTCCTCGGTCTTGATCGCCAAAGTCTGGCCGCGGGTCAACCGAACAAAAATCGGCGTTGCGGTAATGCCGATCGCGATCATCGCATTGCCCAGACTCGGACCCAAAAAGGCAGCGAGAGCGATCGCCAGAATCAGAAAGGGACAGGCCAGCATCGCATCGGTGAAGCGGCTGATCAGCGCATCGGTCCAGCCGCCGCGATAGCCCGCAATCAGACCGAGCGGCACACCGATCAACAGGGCAATGCCGACCGAGATCACGCCTGCCGAGAGCGAGGCCCGAGCCCCCCAGATCACGCGGGCAAGCAGGTCGCGCCCGACCTCGTCGGTACCCATCCAGTGCAACCAGCTCGGGGCCTTGCGCACCAGCAGATAATTCTGTTTGATCGGATCATAGGGCGCGATCAGCGGGGCAAACACCGCCATCGCGATCAACAGCACGATCACACCCAGGGCAACCAGTGCGGAAGGACGGGCCTTCAGCCGCCGCCATGCGCGGGCGCCGGGAGATTCAAGGGTCAGCGGGGTTGAGGCCGGAGGCGAGGAGGCTTGCATGCTCATGCTCAATCCCTCAACCGCGGATTGACGAGGATGTAGCCGATATCCGCCAGCAGGTTCAACAGAATATAGGTGGAGGCGGTCACCAGCACCACGCCCTGCACCACGGCATAATCACGGTTGAACACCGCATCGACAATCAACTTGCCGAAGCCAGGAATTGTAAAAATCTGTTCGGTCAACACAGCTCCCGACAACAGGGTACCGAATTCCAGTGCGCCGAGGGTGATGACCGGCGTCAGCGCATTGCGCATGGCATGTTTGATCACCACCACCCGTTCCAACAGGCCCTTGGCGCGGGCTGTGCGGACATAGTCTGAGGACAGGGCCTGCAACATCGCCCCGCGGGTATGCCGCATCAACACACCGGCAATCGCATTGCCGAGCACGAAGGCAGGCATGATGGTGGTGCGCATGGACTGCCAGAAATCCTCGAACGGGCTGACATAGCCCGAGGCCGGTAACCAGCCCAGTTCGACCGAAAACAGAAAAATCAGCATGATGCCGAGCCAGAAATTCGGTGTTGAAATGCCGATCAGTCCCAGCACATTGACCAGGGAATCCAGCGCGCGGCCCTTATAGACAGCGGATAAAATCCCCAGACCGACGCCGATCACCAGCGCGATGATCATCGCCATGACCGCCAGTTGCAGGGTCACCGGCAATTTGGTGGTGACCAGTTCCGACACCGCCACTTTCAGGCGCATCGATTCACCGAGATTGCCCGACAGCACGCCCTTGATCCAGAACAGGTACTGGACCGGGATCGGCTGGTCGAGATGGTACTGGGCGCGGATTTGCGCGATCACCGCCGGATCATTGTCCTCGCCCGCCATGATCATGGCGGGATCGCCCGGCAACAGATGCTGCAGGGAAAAAATGATCACCGACACGAAAAACACCGTGGGCAAGAGTTGGATGAGGCGTTTGCTGATCAGCGTGAACATTCAACCGTCCGCTTTCGTATCCAGCCGAAAACAGGGGTGGATCCAAAATCCACCCCTGCCATGGCTTATTTCAGTTTGGCGCCGGTCAGGCGGATCAGTCCGTCTGCCAGCTGCTTGTAGCCATCGAGCTTGTCGCTATGGGCCACCAGCACTTTGGAGTGGTAGAGATAGAGGACACCACCTTCTTCCTGCATGATCTTGGTGATCTTTTCATAGACGGGCTTGCGCTCGGCTACGCCGTTCTTGGAACGGGCTTCCGCCAGCAGGGCATCGACATCCTTGTTGCAATAGCCGGTATAGTTGAGGGGCTGTCCGCAGGCATGGAAGCTGTAGGAATTGCCGTCAGGATCGGTCCGGCCCGACCAGTTGAGCAGATAGGCCTGATAATTGCCCTGCTCGGCCTGGGTCAGCGAGGTCGCGAATTCGGTGACACGGATCTTGAAATCGAAGCCGGCTTCCGCGGCCATGGATTGGATCACCTCGGCCACCGAACGGGCTTCGGGATTGTTGGGCACCATGAAATCGATCGCCAGCGGGGTTTTGACACCGGCGGCCTTGAGCAACTCTTTGGCCTTGTTGACATCGCGGCCCGTCACCGGAAACGACTTCTGGTAATAAGGGTTTTCAGGATTGATCCACTGGTTGCCCGGCATGAATTCGCCGTTGAACACCACCTCGTTGATGGCCGAACGGTCGATGGCGAAATTCAGGGCCTGACGCACGCGCGGATCAAGACCGAGGCCGGTTTTGCCAGCCTCTTTATTGGCAATGTTCATGGTGATCCCGGTATAGGCAAGCGACACGACCGAGGAGAGGCGCAGCTTCGGATTGGCCTTGATCTCCTTGATGTCTGTGGCGGGTGTGCGCTCGATCAGATCCAGCTGGCCGGACCGCAGATTGGCCAGACGCACGGTGGAATCGGCAATCGGGGTAAAGGTGACTTTGTCGAAATGGATATTGGCCTTGTTCCAGTAATCGGCAAATTTTTCCAGAACGATCCGGTCCTGCTGGATGCGCTCGACAAATTTGAACGGACCGGCGCAAACCGGCTTCTGCCCGAACTTGTCGCCGGCTTCCTTGGCGGCCTTTGGCGAGACGATCATGCCGGCGCGATCGGTCAGCTGGGCCAGCAATGGCGAGAAGGGCGACTTCAACACCAGCTTCACGGTCAGGGGATCGACCACCACAATCTCCGACACCGCACCCAGTTCGGGCTTGCGGAACGAACCCGGCATGTTGAGATGGCGGTCGAGCGAGAAGCGCACGGCTTCGGCATCCATCGGCTCGCCGTCATGGAACTTCACATCGGGGCGCAGCTTGATGACCATCTCTTTGCCATCGGCCGACACGGTCGAGGACAAGGCCAGTTGCGGCACGATGTTCAGCTTGTCATCGATGTCAAACAGCTTGTCGCACAGGGAGGCAAACACGATGCGGCCTACATAGGAGCGTGCAAGGCTCGGGTCGAGCACATCGGGGTCTTCTGCCAGACCGATTTTGAAATTGGTCTGGGCCGATGCCGCGCCCATGCCGAACAGGCCGGCGCTGGCGACAAGGCATCCAGTAAGCAAAAGCGTTTTCCAATTCGGTGTCATGGTAACTCCTGTCTGTTCGGTCAATCGGAGAAGCGAGATACGGGTTAAGGTGTATGGAAGGCTTGCATCAGTCGTTCGAGACGCGGGTCATAATCGACCTGACCTCGCGCCTGGTGGTCATCGGGAATGACTTTGTGCTGCCAGCAGGCAACAGCATGGCTGCCGCTCTCGATGGCCAAAGGCGGCCGCTCCTGCGCGCAGCGCGCGACAACGAACGGGCAGCGGGTCTGGAAATGGCAACCCGTTGGCGGGTTGAGCGGCGAGGGCACATCGCCTTCCAGCAGCACGATATCCTTGGCCTTGTGCGGTGTGGGAACCGGAATCGCATCCAGCAAGGCCCGTGTATAGGGGTGGCGCGGGTGGTCGAACACCTCCGTGACCGGACCCGATTCGACGATCCGTCCGAGATACATCACCGCCACCCGGTCCGCGATATGGCGCACCACCGAGAGATCATGGCTGATGAAAATATAGGACAGGCCGAGTTGGGCCTGCAGGTCTTTCAGGAGGTTCAGCACCTGTGCGCGGATCGACACGTCGAGCGCCGAGACAGGTTCGTCGCAGACAATCAGTTGCGGCTCGACGGCGATGGCCCGCGCAATGGCAATGCGCTGGCGTTGTCCGCCCGAGAATTCATGCGGATAGCGGCCTGCATGCTCGGGCTTCAATCCGACCTGTTGCAGCAAGTCGCCAACCCGTGCGATGCGGTCGGCCTCGGGCACAATCCGGTGCAGCATCAAGGGCTCGCTCAACAGATCACCCACCGTCATGCGGGGATTGAGCGAGGCGAACGGATCCTGGAAAATCAGTTGCGCCCACCGCCGCATATCGCGCAGGCCAGTGGGATCGAGCGCCAGCAGATCGCGCTCCAGAAACGTCACCTGCCCCTGCGACGGCTCGATCAGCCGCAGGATCAGCCGTCCGAGTGTCGATTTGCCGCAGCCGGATTCCCCGACAATGGCCAGCGTCTCGCCGGTTTTCAATTCCAGATCAACCCCGTCCACCGCCCTGACGGTGGCGGTGGGACGGCCAAAAAAATTGCGCTTGGCGACAAAGGATTTGCCCAAGCCCTCAACCTTCAGCAAAGGGGCAACCGGATGCTGTGTCATGCCACCAGCCTTTCGAGCGGGGCCTTGATGCAGCGGCTGGAGCGATGAGGACCGATCGCGGTGAGTGCCGGATCCTGGGCCCGGCATGCGCTGTCGGCAAAGGGACAGCGGTCGGCAAACCGGCAGCCTGTCTGCGGGCGGCTCATATCGGGGACGGCCCCGTCGATCGCCGCAAGCCGGTCTGCCCGGCGCTCCAGACGCGGCAGCGAGCCGAGCAGGCCGACCGTATAGGGGTGTTGCGGAAATGAAAAAATATCGGCCACCGGCGCCTGTTCGACAACTTGTCCGGCATACATCACCGCCACGTCGTCGCAGACTTCGGCGACCACGCCCAGATCATGGGTGATCAGGATCACGGCGGTTTGCTGCTCATGCTGCAAGGAGCGGATCAGCCGCAGGATCTGGGCCTGGATGGTGACATCCAGCGCGGTGGTCGGTTCGTCGGCAATCAGCAATTGCGGATCGAGTGCCAGCGCCATGGCAATCATCACCCGCTGGCGCATGCCGCCCGACAGCCGGTGCGGATAATCGAAGAACCGCTGCTCGGGGGTCGGAATCCGCACTTTGCGCAGCATTTCGACGGCTCTGGCATTGGCCTCGGCCTGGGTGACGTTGCGGTGGCGCAGGATCACTTCGGCAATCTGGTCGCCGATGGTGTAGGCGGGGTTGAGCGAGGTCATCGGCTCCTGAAAGATCATCGCCATCTGGTTGCCGTTGAGATCGCGCTGGCGGGTGACGTCCGCCCCGAGCAGTTCCTCGCCCTTGAAACGGATGCTTCCCGTGATGCGGGCATTGTCCTTGGGCAACAGGCCCATCACCGACAGGGAGGTGACGCTTTTGCCGCTGCCGGATTCTCCGACAATCCCCAGCGTGCGACCCGATCGCACTGACAGGCTCACCCCGTCGACAGCCACCACGCGGCGGCCGTCGGCCCCGTCGAAGGCAACCGACAGGTCCGAAATCTGCAAAAGCGGATCCTGGCTTTGGGGGGTCATTGTCCGGTTCACCGATGCGTTTCTGCCGCCATGCTGGCTGCAATCAGACGTTCCAGTTCCTGGCGGTCGATGATCCCGAAGGGACTGGCCTTGGAAGGCATGAACTTGCGGTAATGCATGTAGCGGCCGCGGCTTTTCTCCTCGACCCGCATCAGCTCGGCCAACGGGTCGGCATGGTCGTCGACGCGGATATCGAGATAGGCATAGTCTTCCTGATCATGGATCAGCAAAGCGGCCGACTGCTT
>CANFLM010000074.1 GCA_947447895.1 Hyphomicrobiales bacterium | reverse complement strand
CGTTGACAATGATACCAACAGTGGCTGTCCCAGATGGCCGCTCTCTTTTATGAGGGAATGACATGAGCGATATCGCAGCCCGCGTGAAAAAAATCGTAATCGAACATCTCGGCGTTGATGCTGAAAAGGTTATCGACACCGCAAACTTCATCGACGATCTGGGTGCAGACAGCCTCGACACCGTCGAGTTGGTGATGGCTTTCGAAGAAGAATTCTCGGTTGAAATTCCTGACGATGCCGCTGAAACCATCCGCACGGTTGGCGATGCAGTGTCCTTCCTTGAGAAAAAGGCCGGCTAAGGCTTTTCTCTGATGGCATCGGAGCAGGGCACCATGCGGCGTGTCGTCGTCACGGGAATGGGTATGGTTACCCCGCTGGGTTGCGGGGTAGAGCCTACTTGGGAACGGTTGATTGCCGGACAGAGTGGAGCGGTTCCGATTGACCGTTTCGATGTGTCGGATCTGCCTGCCCGTGTAGCTTTCCAGCTTCCTGCCGGCGATAAGGCTGATGGCTTGTTCAATGCCGATCAGTGGATGGATCCCAAGGATCAACGCAAAGTTGATGATTTCATCATTTACGGCATGGCGGCTGCCCGTCAAGCTCTGGATGATGCAAACTGGCATCCGCAAAGCTATGAAGACCAGACCAGAACCGGTGTGATGATCGGCTCTGGAATTGGCGGCATCGGAGGCATTTATGAGGCCTCCGTGACTTTGATAGAAAAGGGACCGCGTCGCGTTTCCCCTTTCTTCATTCCCGGGCGTATCATTAATATGGCTTCCGGTTATGTCTCCATTGAATTCGGCCTGAAAGGCCCCAACCATGCTGTTGTGACGGCTTGTTCGACCGGTGCGCATGCCATTGGCGATGCGGCACGTCTGGTTGCCCTCGGGGATGCCGAGGTGATGGTGGCCGGTGGGGCTGAATCACCGATCAACCGTCTGTCCATGGCCGGTTTTGCCGCCTGCAAGGCACTTTCCACCAATTTCAACGACGATCCGCAGCGCGCCTCGCGGCCCTATGACCGCGACCGTGACGGCTTTGTGATGGGCGAGGGTTCAGGCGTTGTTGTGCTTGAAAGCCTTGAACATGCGCAGGCGCGCGGGGCCAAAATCTATGCCGAAGTGGTCGGTTACGGCATGTCCGGTGACGCCTATCACATCACATCGCCTGCCGAAGACGGTGACGGGGCTTTCCGTTGCATGGCGGCTGCTTTGAAACGGGCCGGTCTGGCTGCATCCGATCTCGAATATATCAATGCCCATGGGACATCGACGCCTTTGGGGGATGAAATCGAGTTGCGAGCGGTCGAACGTCTTGTCGGCGACGCTGCATCTTCGATTGCCATGTCTTCGACCAAATCGGCGACCGGCCATCTGCTGGGTGCTGCGGGTGCGATCGAGGCCATTTTCTCGATCCTCGCCATTCGCGACGGTGTCGTGCCCCCCACTTTGAATCTGGATCATCCTTCTGTGGAAACACGGATTGATCTGGTTCCCCACAAGGCGCAAAAGCGCAAGATTGATGTGGCCCTGTCGAATTCGTTCGGCTTTGGCGGCACCAATGCTTCTTTGGTGTTCAAACGGTTCCAGCCCTGACACTCCGTCATGGCTTTGCCATGATTGGATTTTATTGGTCTGGTCTGCTCATGGTCGGTGTTCATGTGTCGGAGCTTTATGGTTCCGGTACTGGTGTTGTCGCCCCTGATGGCGGGTTGTGTATCACCTGAAGGAAGTACTCCACGATGCCGCCAGAAAGATCTGAAGAAGATCGCTCTTTAGCCACCAAGCGCAGCCTGATCGGCCGTCTTGTGCCCAAAAGCCCGTCTGCGGCTCTCAAACCTGTGTCCGTTCCGGAACCGAGCAAGGAATCCAGCGGAACTGTGCTGTCGATCCTGGGCTATCTGACACGTCTGGCCATCATAATGGGACTATCCGTAGCCCTGCTGCTCGGTGCGGGCTATACAATTCACGAACAATATATTTCGCCGGGTCCCTTGCCGACCGACAAGGTGGTGATGATCAAGGGCGGCTTGTCCGATGTGGTCGAACAGCTGGTGCAGGACGGGGTGGTCGAGCGGCCGATCCTGCTGATGGGAGCCATCTATCTCAATGGGGTCTCGTCAAGGATCAAGGCCGGGGAATATATTTTCAAGCAGAAGGCCAGCCTTGAGGATGTGATCGGGACGCTGACTGACGGCAAGCCGATCCTCCAATCGATCATGATCAAGGAAGGTCTGACCAGCCAGCAGATCGTCGATCATCTGAAAGACAGCGAGTTGCTGAGCGGTGAGATTACCTCGGTGCCACCCGAAGGGACTTTGTTGCCCGAAACCTATAAATTCTCGCGTGGCATGAACCGCCAGCAATTGCTGGACCGGATGATGCAGGACCAGGCCAGAGTTGTGAAAGAGCTGTGGGCCCGCCGCGTGGCCGGGCTGCCGATCCAGTCACCGGCTGAAATGGTGGTGCTGGCCTCCATTGTCGAAAAGGAAACCGGCAAGGCCGACGAGCGGTCGCGCGTGGCCCGTGTGTTCCTCAATCGGCTGGACAAGAAAATGCGTCTGCAATCCGATCCGACCATTATTTACGGTCTGGTCGGCGGCAAGGGCAGTCTGGGCCGCGCCATCACGCGCAGCGACATCGAATCGCAAACGCCCTACAACACCTATGTGATCCCCGCACTTCCACCCGCGCCCATCGGGAATCCCGGCCGCGCCGCCCTGGAGGCTGTGATCAATCCGTCGCAGACCAAGGAACTGTATTTTGTGGCGGATGGAACAGGTGGTCATGTCTTCGCCGAAACCTATGAACAACACCAACGCAATGTGGTGCGCTGGCGACAGATTGAAAACGATCGCAAGGATGCACCTCCGCCTGTGGCGCAGACACCTGCATTGCCTTCCATCACGCCAGGAACTCCTCCCAATCAAGCCGCTGTGCCTCCTGCATCCGCACCGTCTCCCGCCAATTCCAAAGCTCCTGTGATTGTTGCTCCCGCTATTCCGTCGCCGACCACATCTGCTGTGACCATCACGCCTGCCAATCCACCTGTTGCCCCTGCCGCAACGGCAGCTCCGGCAGAGCCTGCGGCCAGTTTTGTGCCGCCGTTGCAGGTTCCTCTGCCTCCCTTGCCCCCAGCAGGCTTGCGTGACGGTTCTGCGGGCTCTGCCGCGCCGGCATCCGACCAGAATTTTGATCTGACAACACCCAAGACCATTCCGAAAATGAATTGACCTCGATATTATCTGATCGATCAGTGACACAATCAAACGAGGATAGAATGAGCATCGAAACGGCCACACTCGAGAACAATGTGATTGGCCGTCGCGGCTTGATGCTGGTGCTTTCCTCGCCATCGGGTGCCGGAAAAACTACGCTGACCCGCCTGTTGCGCGAGGAAGAACCCAGCCTGACCCTGTCGATTTCGGTGACCACGCGTTCGCGCCGCCCGAGCGAAGTGGAAGGGGTGCATTACCACTTCATCCAGCAGGCCGAATTTCTTGCCTTGCGTGATCGCGGGGACTTGCTGGAATGGGCCGAGGTGCACGGCAATTTCTACGGCTCGCCCAAAAAGCCGATTGAAGCCTCGCTGATGCAGGGCAAGGATATCCTGTTCGATATCGATTATCAGGGGGCGCAGCAGGTGCGCGCCAATGCGCCCGATGATGTGGTCAGCATCTTCATTCTGCCACCCTCGATCCCCGAATTGCGCCAACGCCTGCACCGCCGCGCCGAGGACAGTGTCGAGGTGATCAACCAGCGTCTGGCAGCCGCCAAAGGCGAGATCGACCGCTGGCGCGATTATGATTATGTGCTGGTCAATGATGATCTGAACCGCACTTTTTCGCGGCTGAAGGCTATTCTGGTGGCGGAGCGCCTGCGGCGTGACCGGCAATTGGGTCTGCAGAGCTTTATCGACGGGCTGGCTGCGGCTTTATAGGCCTTTATCCAGCTGCAGGGCATCCAGGGCCCGCGCCAGTGCAACAAATCCCTCGACCGGAACCGTTTCGGCCCGCAAGGTGGGTTCGATCCCGACTGCGGCCAGCAAGGCCTGCGGATCGGTCCCCAGGGCTTTCAAACTCTGGCGCAGCATTTTGCGCCGTTGGCCGAAGGCCGCGGCTGTCACGCGCGACAGGGTGTGCATGTTGCAAGGCTCGGGATGCAGGCGAGGCACCAGCTCGACCACAGAAGATGTGACTTTTGGGGGCGGGGTGAAGGCCGACGGTGAAACATCGAACAGGATTTTTGTTTCGCACCGCCAGTTTGAAATCACCGCGAGGCGGCCATAATCCTTTTGTTGTTCGGGGGTTGCCACAATCCGTTCGGCGACCTCGCGCTGGAACATCAGCGTCAAACTCTCGAAAAACGGCGGCCATGGCATGGTTTCGAGCCAGCCGATCAGCAAGGCCGTGCCGATATTGTAGGGCAGATTGGCGACAATGCGGCAGGGTTCGTCCGGAGGCAGGAATTCGGCCAGTGATACGGTCATCGCATCACCCGAAATCACCTGCAAACGGTCCGGATAATGGGCTGCGATCTCCGCCAGAGCGGGCAGGCAGCGTTCATCGCGCTCGACCGCGATGACTTTTTTGGCGCCATTGGCCAGCAAAGCGCGGGTCAAACCACCCGGTCCGGGACCGATTTCGATGATTGTGCATTGGGTGAGATCACCGGCCGCCCGCGCAATGCGCCCGGTCAGATTGAGATCGAGCAGGAAGTTCTGCCCCAGCGATTTCTTGGCTGCCAGATCATGTCTGGCAATCACATCGCGTAATGGGGGCAATCCGTCAGCGGCCATCATTGCCGGAACCCGCTGCGTTCGCACATGGTGTGCGCCAGTTTCAGGGCAGCAACCATGCTGTCGGGTTTGGCCAGAGCGTGGCCATTGGCTGTTTTGCCGGCAAGATCGAAGGCCGTCCCGTGATCGGGAGAGGTGCGGATGTAGGGCAGGCCGAGGGTGACATTGACCCCGTCATCAAAGGCCAAAGTCTTGACCGGAATGAGCGCCTGATCATGGCTCGGGCACAAGGCAATATCGTAGGTTGCGCGGGCGCGCTCGTGGAACAGTGTGTCGGCCGAGAGCGGTCCACGAAGATCAAAGCCGCGCGCCTGCAAGGCTTTGACGGCTGGAATCAGAATATCGCGTTCCTCGGTGCCGATGCGACCATCCTCGCCGGCATGCGGATTGAGACCCGCCAGCACCATGCGCGGGCGTGTCTGCCCGAACCAGCGTTGCCAATCGTGATCAATAATCTCGACGCAGGTGCCAAGCAGTTCTGCTGTCATCGCCTCTGCGACGGTTTTGAGCGGGATATGGATGGTCAGAGGCACAACGGCCAGCACGGGCGACCAGATCATCATCACCGGATGCACCGGCTTGCCCCAATAGGTTTGGGCCAATTCGGCCAGAAACTCGGTATGGCCGGGATGGCTAAAGCCTGCCGCCTGTAAAACCGATTTGGCAATCGGACCAGTGACGATCGCCGATCCGCGTCCGTGATGCAGGCTCTCCACGCCCAGGCGGATGGCATGGATAATGGCTTCAGCATTGGCCGGATCGGGAAGTCCCGCCTTAACGGGCACTTTGACCGGCACAGGCCAGACCGGAAGTCCTTTGGTAAAATCCTGATGCGCAGTTTCAGGGGTGCTTATGATCAGGGGGACATCCAATCCGAGCTGGTAAATCCGCTCGGCCAAAGCCTCCGGGTCTGCTAGAACCAGAAAGGCAGGCAGGTTATGCAGCTTGCGCAGATGATAGGCTGACGCAATGACATCGGGCCCGATACCGGCAGGATCACCGCTTGTCACAAGCAGGGGCGGAACCATCATACCCTCGAACATCTCATACAGGCAGGAAGAGCAAACAGAATGCGCCAGCCAAAGGGTGAACGCTTATTGCTGGACCGGTGTCGAACTCTGGCTGAAGCGTGTGGCCCCCAGTGTCTTCAATTCGATCCGCAGAAGCAAAGTACGGTTGCGCTGGGTTGTCCCGGTGACAGCCCCGCCCATGGCCTCGGAATAGCTCACCTCGAACACGGCACATTCGTCCTTGTAGCCCAGACCGCCGAAGACACCGGAAACAACAGGCAGACTGGTTGTACGGTTGCTGTGGTCCAGCAAAGACAATTCGGCTTCCTTGCGGGCCATATCGAGCGCGGTCCCACCGAAAACATAGTAATTGTCATCGATTGCATATTTGGTAGAGGCCAAAACCCCTTCGCGACGATAGGAATAACCAATCAGCTGTTGGGCGGCATAGCGGCCAAAGGTCACATTGGTGGAGAAACGACCAACCGTAGCAGCACCTTGCAATTCCAGTCGCTTCATGGCCCCGCTGACTTCATCGAAGCGGGCTTTGCTGGTGAAACTGTAATTGGCGGACGGGATCAGCTGGATACGGCCGACATAATCGGATTTGCCGGTATCAAGACCCGATTGCGGTCCCACAACGGCCGCGCCGCCATTGGCAAAAGAGTTGATCCCTGAAAGATGGAACGACTGGCCGAACAGTACATTCGCGGATGCGCCACCATCGGCTGTGATGCTGTATTTGGCTCCGACATTGGCGCGCGTGCCGCCTTCGACGCGGTCATAGCCCGAGAATTTGTTGACCTCGAACAGGGTCGTGTCATCGAAGACCAGGCTCTGCGCATCTTCGTTGGGGATGCGGTTGATGTTGATTTCGCCGGGACGGGTAATGATCTGCCCGATCGGCTCGACCACATGCGTCATGCCCCACTGATGGGCGACGAAGGGGAAGCGGTAGGTCACACCGGCCGCCGCCATCGGACGCACGGTCGCTTCGTTGTTGGAATGGATGAATTGGGTCTGGTAGCTATTGTTGGCGCCGCTTTGATTCAGAGACATGAATGTCGCATCGCTCCGCAATGAGCCGAACGGGGTCCAGGACTGACCCAAGGGATCGATAAAGGTTTTGCGCCATGCCACTTCCATGGTGGCACGGTCATAGTGGCCTGCGACGCCACGCAAGATACAGTCCGAACGCCTGTAGCGGCCATCGATACACGTCGAGTGGCCAGCGCCCTGATGATCGCCGTAAAGATTGCTGATGCGATAAAGACTGCGATAATCGGCCTCATCACGGCTTGAGCTGGTGTAATTGGCGGTCAGGCGCGTTTCGCCTCCCAGAAAGCTCGGGGTTTCGAAACGGCGGTCATAATCGATGACCGGAGCAATCACCGGCTGGCTCTTTTGCACGTCATTGGTCGAGGTTAGGGACTTGAAATAATAGCCGCGCATGTCGAACAGGCTGCGGTCGCCCTGACCCGTCAAATAGGCTGTCGAGGTTGAGGTCTGCAGCGAGGAATCGATAAAGGATGTCAGGGTTTCGCTTTTCAGCTTGTAGTTTTTCAAGAACCAGCGGTCCGACAACAGGCTGACATCCCATCCCGCTTTCCACTTTTCATTAAGATAAAACAGGCCAGCAGACTCAATCGATCCACGCACATCGCGTTTTCCCGGGCCAGTCGGTGCAGCCGAAAAAGCCGAAGGATCATTCTGATTGATGCCGGTGACACGGATATTATAGATGCCGTTTTCAAGCCGTTGCTTCCATTCCGTCTGCATCAGCAGGCCTTGGCGAGACAGCAAGGTCGGAGTCAGACGCAACTCGTAATCAGGGGCCAGATTCCAGAAGAAGGGCAGGCTGATGCCGGTGCCCAAAGCGGTATTGGCAATATAATGGGGCGGCAGAAAGCCGGTCTTGCGTTTGACAGTCGGATCGGGTGCCGAGGCATAGGGCATCCAGAACACCGGAAAACCACCAAATTCGATAACGGCGTTTTCGTAATAGATCATCCGCTCTTCGTTCTTGTGGATGATCTTTGTGGCACGAACTTGCCATAACGGCGGTTTTTCGGGCGCATCCTTGCAGGGTTCGCATGCCGTATAGGTGCCGTTTTCGAAAACGGTTGCATCCCCGTCAATGCGCTCGGCATGCGGAGCGGAAAAACGGGATTTGTCCGAGCGCAAGATGCGAAGCGACTGGATAAAGCCGTCCTTGAAATCGTCGGTCAGTTCCATCTTGTCGCCATAGGCAATCTCGCCTGTCGGCTCGCGCATCCTGACATGGCCGATGGCCTGTACGCGTTTAGTGGACTGGTCGTAAATGACCTTGTCGGCTTCAAGCACCTTGCCCTGATAATAGAGCTGGGCATCCCCGACAGCCGAAACCGTGCCTTTATCCTTGTCGTAAACGAGGGTTTTGGCTTCGACCAGCAAGCGGTCGTCTTCTTTGGCGACGCTGCGTGAACCGAGCTTTTCAGTCAGGGTTTGCGCAGACGCGTCAAAACTGCCCGCCAGATGCAGGACAGAGGCAACAAGAACCAGCCGAGTGATGCGAGGCAAAAACCCCATTGGTATTTCCTAAGATACGACAAACTTATCTTTAAACGATGATGGGGCGATATCAACCATCCTCTTGATATAATAAAGCCAGAATGCCCAACAATCCGCCAATGATCGAGGGGGACCAGGCTGCGGCGACTGTGGACAAAATCCCGGCCGCACCCAAATCCTCGATCAATTTGGTCGCGATATAGAGAACAAACCCCGAAGCGACACCAGCCAGCACCATGCGCGCAATACCACCAAAGCGGAAAAAGCGCAGTGATACTGCCGCAGCAATCAAAACCATGGCAGCAAACAGGAAGGGACGTGCCATAAGTGTATTGAAATGTTGACGATATCGGGTTGCATCCAACCCGGCCATCTCAGTCCGTTCGATATGGGAGGGGAGGGACCAGAAAGGGACGCTATCGGCTGAGGCATAGGATTGACGGAGCTGCTGGTTGGTCAGATTTGAGGCCACCAGGAACTCTTCATAATCGGCCGGCTCACTGCCCGGCACGACAACACGCGCGCCGGATATGCGCCAGTAACCATCTTTTAAAAAAGCGCTCTTTCCTTCGACGCGCTGCTGGAAAACGCTCTGGTCATCGAAGCTGAAGACGGTGATTTCGCTGACCCGTCCCAAAGCCGCATCCATCGATCCGACACGGATAATCGCCTGTCCGTCGACACTCTTCTGGCGTATCCAGATGTCGTCGGTCAAAGGCCCACGATTGCGCCCGAGCAACGAGGTCTCCATCGTGGTGGCTTTTTCTTTCATGAAGGCGGAAATCGGGTTGTAGATTGTGACAATCAACACACCGAAACCGACAGCCACCAGCAAGGGGGCAAACAGGAATTGCCAGGCCGAGAGTCCGGAGGCGCGTGCGATCACCAATTCGAGTTTGCGCGACAGATCCAGCAGGGTCAGCATCGCGCCGAACAAAACGGCAAAGGGAAAGACCTGTTCGGCAATCGCCGGCGTTCTGAACAAGGACAATCGCGCCACAACCAGGCTGGTGGCGGCCGGCACATCCGAGGTGCGGCGGATCAATTCGACAAAATCGAGCGTGTAGATCAGCGCGAATACGGTCAGAAACACCATCAGCATCGCGCGGGCAAAGCGGATGGCGAGGTAGCGGGACAAAGTCGGGGAGGCGAAAATCATGCGGACCCAACCCCCGCAGTCTTTGCCGATTGGCGCATTTGCCGCCGGCGGGCAAACAAGGAAGTGCCGCCGAAGCCTATGAACATCGACGCAGCAATGGCCAGCAACGGGACCAGATAGGTCAGAGGAACCACCCAGGTAAAGCGGATGGTCAGACTTGACAGGGCAAAGCCCAAAATCCGCAACCCGACCACGGCAATCACGGCAAGCCCCATGGCCAGTCCCCGGCCTTGCCGTGTGGTACGCGCCACGCCGAGGGCGGCAAAGCCGATGAGGCCGAAGGCAAAAGCATAGAGCGGAGCTGTAAAGCGGTCATGCAATTCCGCCCTGATCCGGCCCCGTTGGGCCGGTGTCAATGTCTCGTCATCCGGTGGAAGGATCAGCTGCCACGTCGTTCGCTCGCGTGGCTTGGCATAGACGGATGTGGCTTCGCTGCCAAATTGGCTCAGATCGAAAGCATAGCGCTGGAATGTGACAATCTGCGGTGTCGGATTGTTGCGGCTTTCGCGCTGGACACTGCCCTTTTCGAGCAACAGATAGGATTGTCCTTCCACTTCGATCGTTTGACCGCGTTCGGCGATATAAACCGAGGTGCGTTCGGGATCGCGCCGGTCCTGGATGAAAATCCCCATCAAAGCGGGGCCGGATTTTTCGCGGAAGTGGAAAATGATGTCCTTGTCGAGCGGCGTGAATTGCCCCTCGCGGACGATGTTGGAGACCACATCGGCGCGGATTTTGGTGATTACATCCCGCAAGGCCATGAAACTCTGCGGCATCAGCCAGATGGTCAGAAAGGCCACCAGCAGCGACATGATCAATGCCAATGTGGCAAAGGGCAGCAGCAACCGCCATGGCGGAAGGCCAGCCGCACTCATCACGATCAGTTCGCTGTCACCGTTCAGCCGGTTCAGGGTGTAGAGAATGGCAATAAACAGCGCGACCGGCGCGATAATGGCAATCAGCGACGGAAAGGACAGGCCGGTCACGGTCAGAAAAATCAGCAGGGATTGGCCCTTTGTGGCCACCAGATCGAATTCGCGAACGGCCTGCGAGAGCCACACCACGCTGGCAAGCACGAGCAATGTCACAAAACATGCAACAAAGGCGTTCCTGAAAAGATAGCGCTCGATAAGGGTCATAGTGTGTTAGCGCTTTTTATGCTCTTGCTCTCGTCCCAAATGCCATTAAACCAAGATGCTATGTGATTCCAGTCTTACTTGGCTGAATCATCAGCGTGATCGTGCACGAGCCCGCCAAACGGGGATGGAGCCTGACAATGTCGAATGAAATCAAAATCACTTTTGCCGAACCAACCGTGGCCGATAGCGGCACTTTGGTGATGTTTGTTGCCGAAGGCGGCGTATTCGGGCGCGAATTATCTGCTGTGATCGGGAAAAAGGCTGAAAACCATCTCAAGCGTGCTGTCGAGGCCGAGCAATTTACCGGCAAGGAAAAGCAGGTTCTGGTTGTTCCTGCCCCCGAAGGCCTTTCGGCCAATCGTGCGGTCCTGGTCGGCATAGGCGGATCGAAACAGCGCAATGAGACCAATTATGTCAATTTTGGCGGTCTCATCGCTGGGGTTTTGGGCAAGTCCTCTCAGGCCATGGTGCTGCTGTTTGGGCCGGAAGATTGGCGGGTCGATGCGGCGGCGGCCGCCGATCTGGCCTTGGGGATGCATTTGCGCGCCTATGATTTCGACCAGTACAAGACCAAAAAGAAAGACGATGCAGCCAAACCGTCCTCGGTTAAAGTGATCATCGGGGTCCGTGATCCCGCCGGCGCCAAGAAAGCCTATAAATATTCCGAGGCCGTGGCCGGCGGCGTGACAATCGCCCGAAATCTGGTCAACGAACCCCCCAATGTCCTGACGCCAACCGCG
>CANFLM010000073.1 GCA_947447895.1 Hyphomicrobiales bacterium | reverse complement strand
TTTAGACGACCACATTGACGATCCTTTGCGGAACAACGATGATCTTCTTCGGAACCTGATTGTCCAATGCCTTTTGCACCGCGTCGAGAGCTAAAACAGCCATCTCAACGGTTTTTTGATCAGCATCACGGGCAATCGTCAGATCAGCGCGTTTCTTGCCGTTGATTTGTACGGGATAGGTGAATTCATTCTCGATAATCAGGCTGCGGTCAGCCACAGGCCATGCCGCCTCTGCGACAAGGCCCTGTCCGCCAAGGGTGGACCAGCATTCCTCGGCCAGATGCGGCATCATCGGTGCAACAATCTGGACAAGGATCAGACCGGCTTCGCGCAGGGCATTGACCAGATCCTGGGAGGCCGGGCCTTCACATTCGGCCATGGCCGATTGCAAAGCGTTGGACAGTTCATAGACATGGGCAACGCAGCGGTTGAAACGCAGACGCTCCACATCATCTTCGGTGCGTGCCAAAGCGCGATGGGCCGCCTTGCGGATCGCCAGAGCAGACTGTTCGGCACCGGCCTCGGAATGGCCGTCTTCAAGCGTGGCAATATCACAGACCACACGCCACAGACGTTGGACAAAACGGGCCGCGCCTTGCACGCCTTCTTCGGTCCAGATCACATCGCGTTCGGGTGGTGAATCCGACAGCATGAACCAGCGCGCTGTATCAGCCCCGAATGTGCCGATAATATCGTCGGGATCGACCGTGTTACGCTTGGATTTCGACATTTTCTCGATCGCGCCGATGGTGACAGGCGTCTGGTCGCTCAAACGGGTGGCATGGCGCTGGTTGCCATCACTCAGCACCGTGATTTCGGCAGGTGAAATCCATTGCCCGTCAATATCCCGATAGGTTTCATGGACAACCATGCCTTGGGTGAACAGGCCTGCAAACGGTTCGTCGATACCGGCATGTCCGGTTTTGTGCATGGCGCGGGTGAAAAACCGCGAATAGAGCAGATGCAGGATCGCATGCTCGATGCCGCCGATATATTGATCGACGGGCAGCCAGTGGTCGACCGTGGCAGGCACGGTGGGGTCGGTCTCGTTCCAAGGATTGGTGAAACGGGCAAAATACCATGATGAATCGACAAATGTATCCATCGTGTCGGTTTCACGGCGCGCCTGCTTGCCGCATTGCGGACAACCGACATGCTTCCAGGTCGGATGCCGATCGAGTGGATTGCCCGGCACATCGAAGGTGACATCATCGGGAAGCACAACAGGCAAATCCTGTTTCGGAACCGGAACAGTCCCGCAATCATCGCAGTGAATGACCGGAATCGGGCAACCCCAATAGCGCTGGCGTGAAATACCCCAATCGCGCAGACGGAAATTGACCTTGCGCTTGCCGACAGGCACACCGTCAAGCATGGCTGCTTCCAGCCGTGTCGCCACCTCTTCACGCGCCTGAGCAGGGGTCAACCCGTCAAGAAACCGCGAATTGATCATCACGCCGTCGCCGTCATAGGCCAGATCGGTAACGGTGAAACTGTCCGCTGCTGTTCCGGGCGGGCAGACGACCGGTGTCACGCCCAAGCCGTAGGCATTGACGAAATCAAGATCGCGCTGGTCATGGGCCGGACAGCCGAAAATGGCGCCGGTGCCGTAATCCATCAGAATGAAATTGGCAACATAAACCGGCAATTCCCAAGACGGATCAAAGGGATGCACGGCGCGGATGCCGGTATCGAACCCTTTTTTGTCGGCTTTGGCGATGGCTTCCTGTGCAGTGCCGATGCGCTTGCATTCCTCGATGAAGGCGGCCAGCTCGGGATTGCGTTCCGCGGCAGCGCGCGCCAGCGGATGATCGGGGGCAAGGGCAAGAAAACGCGAGCCGAACAGGGTGTCAGGCCGTGTCGTGTAGATTTCCAGTGCCGTGTCGTGATTGGGAACAGTGCCGGCTTTCAAGGCAAAGCGCACCGAAAGGCCCTCGGAACGTCCGATCCAGTTTTGTTGCATGGTCCGGACTTTTTCAGGCCAGCGGTCCAGTCCGTCCAGCGCATCCAGCAATTCCTGCGCATAATCCGAGATTTTGAAGAACCATTGCGTCAATTCACGCTGTTCAACCGGCGCACCAGAACGCCAGCCGCGGCCGTCTATCACCTGCTCATTGGCCAGCACGGTCTGGTCAACCGGGTCCCAATTCACTTTGGCGGTTTTGCGATCGATCAGACCGGCTTTGAGGAAATCCAGAAACATATGTTGCTGGTGGCGGTAATAGCGCGGGTCGCAGGTGGCCAGTTCGCGCTTCCAGTCTAGCGAAAGCCCCATGGACTTCAGCTGGTCGCGCATGGTGGCTATATTGGCATAGGTCCAGGTGGCGGGATGGGTCTTGTTGGCCATGGCCGCATTTTCGGCCGGCATGCCGAACGCGTCCCATCCCATCGGATGCAAGACGTTGAACCCGCGGGCCCGCTTGTAACGCGCGACCACATCACCCATGGCATAATTGCGCACATGGCCCATATGGATGCGGCCTGACGGATAGGGAAACATTTCCAGGACATAATATTTCGGACGCGGATCATCGTTTCGGGTCTCAAAAAGCGATTTTTGGTCCCAGATGCGCTGCCATTTTGGTTCGGCTTCACGCGCGTTGTAACGCTCGGCAATCATGACTTTGCTAACACCGTCTCGAATCAGTCAAAGGACACGCGGTTATCCGCCGCGCAAGGTGGTCTGACTAAGGACACGAATGCGCTTGGCGGTCAATATTTGCCGCTCAATATTTGTTGGCTTAAGAGGTTAGGCAGAACCACCGGATCAACGCGAAGGGGCTTACAGTGACCGACCAGCTGCCAATAGTGCAACGCTATCTCGAGGTGCAGGCCAATATTGGCATGGCGGCCCAAGATGCCGACCGTGAACCGGCCGATGTCTGTCTTGTGGCCGTCTCCAAAACCTTCGATGTGCCCGATATTCTGCCTTTGCTCGAAGCCGGCCATCGGGTGTTCGGTGAAAACAGGGTGCAGGAATCGCAGAAAAAATGGCCCGAACTGAAAGCCCGTTTTCCCGATGTCGAATTGCACCTGATCGGCCCGCTGCAAAGCAATAAATCGCGCGAGGCTCTGGCCCTGTTCGATGTCATTGAAACGCTGGATCGCGAAAGCGTGATCCGTGCTGTGGCCAAGGATTGGCCGCAGCTGGATAAAAAGCCGCGTCTGCTGGTGCAGGTCAATACCGGAGCCGAGCCGCAAAAGGCCGGCGTGCTGCCCCACGATCTTCCGGCCATATTGACACTTGCCAGGGACCTGGGCCTGCAGATCAGCGGTTTGATGTGCATCCCGCCGGTCGATCAGCCGCCCTCGCCGCATTTCGCGGTGCTGGCGCGGTTGGCCAAAACCCACGGTCTGACCCATCTGTCGATGGGCATGAGTGCCGATTACGCCGAAGCGATCCAGCTTGGTGCCGATTATGTGCGGGTCGGCAGTGCCATTTTCGGGCACCGCTAATCCTCAACACACCTTGAAACAGCGGATACGGTCAATCCGGGCCAGTAACAGGCGCATATCCTTGCGGGAAAGCGCAATGCAGCCTTCGGTCGGCTTGTAGCCGTCGCGGGCCAGATGGATGAAAATCGCGCTGCCGCGCGACGGACGGCGCGGGCAATGGTTCCAGTCGGTCTCGATCACCAGATCATAGAGAGGATCATCCCGCCATAGCCGCTCATGGCTTTCTTGAATGGGCAGTTTGACGCGTCTGTTATAGGCAAAGGAGTGGGAGGCATCGGACCAGCCATCATCGGGCCTGATCACGTGGCGGGGCAATCGGCGGCCAATCGGACGCAAATCCCGGTCGGCGCGAAAAAGGATGCGGATCGGTGCAAGGCGGGCGCGCGGCGTGGCGCCGTCCCCCTCGCGCTTGTGGTGTTTGACACCGGAACGGCCCAAGGCACAGGCCAGCCGCAAGGGGCCGATCGACAGGATACCGCGCCGCTGGTCGGAAGGACAGGCCCTGACATAGGCGGTGACCGGTCTATTTGTCTTGGAGAATGCCATCCATTACCCGTATCGTGTTATCATGCGCTGTGACCAGACCAGAAGGAGCATCCCCCATGCAAGGTGATCATCACGGAGATCATCATATCGTGATTGTGGATGGCCTGACAGTCCGTCACCAGCACCTTGTGAGTGCCCTCAAGAGCGCCAAGGGAATGAGCGTCCAGTCCCGCTCGCTTGACGAACTGGTCGAGAACAAGCCGGAGCAGGAGGAGGATGCGGGGCTTATCGATGTGATTGTGCTGTTGGCCGACGAAGAAACACCGCATCAGGACATGACAACCAAAATCCGCGCTGCCGGATTGACCCAACCTCTGCTGGTCTTGGGCCCCGAGACCGGGACAACAGATGACGAAGCCGATGAAATGATCCGTCTGCCGGTTCAGATCGGCTTTTTACTCGGGCGGATCAGGGCCTATATCAGCAAATATGAATCAAGCGAGGAGGCGACACTGACCCTCGGGGCCTATGTGTTGCGCTCGGGGCTACGGCAGTTGATCCTGCCCGATGGTTCGGCGGTCAAACTGACCGAAAAAGAAATCAATATTCTGCGTTTCCTGCACCGTGCCAACGGGCAGCCGGTGTCGCGCGATGTGCTGCTGGCCGAAATTTGGGGGTATAATTCGCAGATATCCACCCATACTTTGGAAACACATATTTACCGCTTGCGACAAAAGAGTGAGGGTGTCTCCGAGCATTTGCCCCTGGAAACGCCCTTGCTGGTCACCGATGCCGGTGGTTATCGATTGGTGGTTTGAGAAACTGGTTCAGTCTTTATGGCCCTGCAAGACGACGTCAATCTGTTCTATATGCAGCCCGCTTTACGGGTGTTTCATGACGAGGCCTTGCGGTTTCTGGCTTTTTCGTCCGAAGAAGTGATGGCCCAGGCCGGTGAAGTGCTGTTTCGCAAAGGCGACAAAGCCAGCGGCGCCTATCTGATCCGCAGCGGGCAGTTGTCACTGGTCACCACCGATACGACCGAGACACAGGAATTGTTTTCCGGCGATCTGGTCGATGAATCAGCCTTGCTTGCCGAAGTGCGCTATCGCGCGACCGGCATTGCCCGCGCCCCGACCAACCTGATTTTTATTCCGCGGCTGGCCGTGCAACGGGTGTTGCAGGAATATCCCGATCTGGTTGTCACCTGGGAAAACGACATCGTCAAACGGTTGCAAGAAGTCAAACTCACTTTGGAAAAAGTGATGAAAATCCTGCCACCTTCCGAACAGAAGACCGGGCAGCCGACCGGGGATTGATCTTGTTCAGAGACGGATACGGATCAGGACCGGGACATGGTCCGACGGGCGTTCCCACCCGCGTGCGTCGCGGAAAATTTCCAGATCATGCAGGCCATCGGAGAGATCGGGCGAGACCCAGATATGGTCGAGCCTGCGGCCGCGATCGGCCTTGTCCCAATCCGCCGCGCGATAGCTCCACCATGTATAGACTTTTTCGGGCTCGGGCTTTTGCGACCGGATGGCATCGACCCAGCCGCCGTCCGCGATCACCCTGGTCATCAGATCGGTTTCGACCGGGGTATGCGAAACGATTTTGAGCATCTGCTTGTGGCTCCAGACATCGTTTTCGAGCGGAGCCACGTTGAGATCACCGACCAGTACCGCTTTTTGGGCAGCGGGCTGCTTGGTCTGGCCCCATTGGCGCATTTCTTCGAGAAAGCCGAGCTTGTGGGCAAATTTGCTGTTTTCGTCGGGATCGGGAATATCGCCGCCCGCAGGCACATAGAAATTGTGGATGGTCAGGCCGCCGCCTTCATCGCCCAGTTCCGCGGCAATGTGGCGGGCATCGGGATTGTCGCAGAAGAACAGGTTATGGGTGGACCGGATCGGCACCCGCGATACGATGGCAACGCCGTGATAGCCCTTCTGGCCATTGATCACCACATGTTCGTAACCGAATTTGCGGAAATCGGACAAAGGAAACTGGCCGTCATGGCATTTGGTTTCCTGCAGGCACAGCACATCGGGTTGCTGTTCTTCGAGAAACCGGCCAACCAGCCCGATCCGCAGCCGGACAGAATTGATATTCCAGGTCGCAATGCTAATGGCCATGGCACGGGTATCCTTCAGACGAGGGTGAGGTGCAGCCATCCTTAAAGGATGCGTTGGCCTCGCCCAAGGGCGCAGGGGGCCTATCCAGAGACTTATTTATAGGACTGGAAATCGATCACGAATAATTTGGGATCGGGCCGGTCCTTGGTGTTGATCTCGTTGAGCACCACACTGATTTCGACGCCCTGAGGATCGACGACGATCCATTGTTTGAGCAACAGGCTGGGTTGTTCGAAAAACAGGGTGATTTTGGACGTTCCCGCAAAGGTTGAATGGTCCTCGACCGCAATGATCACCCGGTCGGGATCGACGCGGATACCGGTTACCTTGAGATCGCGGCCGAGATCGATTTGCTCGCGGATCAGGAATTTGAGTGGGGTCTGGCCGATCGGATAGATGTCCTGCGTCGCCATTTTGGTGTCGCGCACGGCAACCGACGAACCATCGGCAATGATTTCGGTCGGGACTGGCGGATCATAATCGAACCGCAATTTGCCCGGTTTCATGATATAGACCTGCCCGTCGCTCTGACGGTTGCCGACGAGCTGGGTGAAATAGGCACTGAAATAGGGACTGGCATTCAGCGCGGCATTGACGCGTTTGAGCACTTCGGGGGCCGGAGTGTTCGAGCTTAGCGGTTTGGGCACCTCAGTTTTCGTGATGGTGACCGCGGATGGTGCGGTTGCTGCCGGCACTGCCGCAGCAGGGGCTGTAACAGCTGGAACACTGGCGGCCGGAGGAACGGGTTTGGTCGCCATCGAAGCGCCGAATTCGGCAGGCCGCATCGGCGGCCGCGGCGCTGTCTGGGCTTGGGCGGATGCAAACGGGGCCGCAAGCCCGATTGCCGCCCCCAGGACAGCGATGACCAGCGTGGCCTGATGCCGGTTAATCGTCACTGTCGCGATGCCCTGATTCAAGAAGAATATCGCGTTTGCCCGCATGGTTGGGCGCACCGACAATGCCCTCGTTTTCCATGCGCTCGATCAGCGAGGCGGCGCGGTTATAGCCGATCTGCAAACGGCGCTGGATATAGGAGGTCGAGGCTTTGCGGTCGCGCAACACAATCGCCACGGCCTGATCATAGAGATCGGTGCCGGCACTGCCGAACGAACCCTGGTCGAAGACCGCCTGGTCCTGATCCTGCGAGCCGTCATCCTCGGTCACCGTTTCGAGATATTGCGGTTGGCCTTGTGATTTCAAATGCGCAACCACGCGCTCGACTTCGGCATCGGACACAAAAGGTCCATGGACGCGGCTGATCCGTCCGCCGCCCATCATGTAGAGCATGTCGCCCTGACCGAGCAGCTGTTCGGCTCCCTGCTCGCCCAGAATGGTGCGGCTGTCGATTTTCGATGTGACCTGAAACGAGATGCGGGTCGGGAAATTCGCTTTGATCGTGCCGGTAATCACGTCGACCGAGGGCCGTTGTGTCGCCAGAATCACATGGATCCCCGCCGCACGCGCCATTTGGGCCAGACGCTGGACCGCGCCTTCGATGTCCTTGCCGGCCACCATCATCAGATCGGCCATTTCGTCGACAACGATCACGATATAGGGCAGCGTATCAAGCGACATGGCTTCGGTTTCATAAACAGCCTGACCGGTTTCGCGGTCGAAGCCCGTCTGCACGGTGCGGCTGATCTCTTCGCCTTTGGCGCGGGCTTCGGCCACACGGGCGTTGAAGCCGTCAATATTGCGCACGCCGAGCTTGGACATTTTCTTGTAGCGCTCTTCCATTTCGCGTACGGCCCATTTGAGCGCGAGAATGGCTTTTTTCGGATCGGTTACCACAGGGGTCAGCAGATGCGGAATGCCGTCATAGACCGACAGTTCCAGCATTTTCGGATCAACCATGATCAGGCGGCATTCTTCCGGTTTCAAGCGGTAGAGCAGCGACAGGATCATGGTGTTGATAGCCACCGATTTTCCCGAACCGGTGGTGCCTGCCACCAGCAGATGCGGCATGCGGGTCAATTCGGCAATCACCGGATCGCCGCCGATGGTCTTGCCCAGACACAGGGCCAGTTTCATTTCGGTATTGGCAAAGGCCTCGCTGGCCAGCATTTCACGCAGAAACACCGTTTCGCGCCGCTGGTTGGGCAATTCGATGCCGATGGCATTGCGGCCCGGAACGACAGCGACACGGGCCGAAATTGCGCTCATCGAACGGGCAATATCATCGGCCAGGCCGACAACGCGGGAGGATTTGATGCCGGGCGCCGGTTCAAGCTCGTATAGGGTGACGACCGGACCTGGACGCACATTGACGATTTCGCCGCGTACGCCGAAATCATCCAGCACACCTTCGAGCAAACGGGCATTCTGCTCCAGGGCTTCGGGGGGTATCAGGGGACCTGTCTGCTTTTTGGGTTCGGCCAGCAGGGACAGCGAGGGATGGGCATAGCCGTCATCGTCGGTTTCGAATATCAGGGGCGCGGATTTGCCGGTCGAGCGCGCCCGTTTGGGCTTGGCAACCACGGCAGGCTCGTCATCGCCTTCGGGAAAGTCGAACTGTTTCTGGCGTGCCGTCTGGATCACCGACGGCAGGGACGTGTCGTGGGTCCCGGCGTCAAAACCCGGCTCGATGCGCCCATGCTGGACGCGGTCATAGACCATGTCATTGTCGGTTTTCGGTCGGAACAGCCGTGCAAACCAGGCTTTCACACTCAGGAACCAGTGGATCATGGCCCCGAAAGAGACTGATGAGAAGAACGGCTCGGGCTCGCGCTCGTCCTCTTTGAGGTCATCCATCAGGATCTGGCGCTTCTGGGCGGCCTCGTTCTGGCTTTTCTCGTAATCACCCAGACCGATCCCCGCGACGATCAGCAAAGACAGCAAGGCGATCAGTCCGAACGAGAAACCGACCACCGGTTTTGCCGGCAATTCGGATGAAATCATGGGTGTGAGCCAATCCAGCACCACATCCCCGATAAATCCGCCCAGGCCCGTCGGCAACGGCCAACGGCTGGTGGTCGGGAAAACGGCGGCCATGGTTGACAGGCTGACAATTCCGAGCACCAGCAGCATCAGGCGGGATTTTGGGCGCAGCACCTCGCCGCTGGCCATCATTTTCAGGCTGGCATAACCGATCGGGATCAGGATGGCGCCGGCACTCAGGCCGAAAAGCTGGATCAGCAGGTCAGAGGCAATCGCCCCCGGCCAGCCCAGAAAATTGCGCACCGGCGCACTGGTGGCATGATTGAGGCTCGGGTCGGTCACCGACCATGTCAGCAAAGCCGTGGCTCCGGCGGCTGTCAGCAGCAGCAGGCACAGACCGATAATCTCGACCGCCCGTCGGGCCATAAAGTCCCGGATGTGGTCGATAAAGCGATCCTGATTGGCCTCTCTCGATCTGATCATGCGCATCAAGAGCCCTGATGGAAAAAGGCCGAAGCAATTCCGGCCAGACCTTTCGATCCTAACCGGTGCAAAGTTAAAATCTTGTTAAGGAATAGACTGCCGATACGGACAAAAAAAGGCGGCTGAAACAGCCGCCTGAAGAATTGTGGTTTTGAGGAGGGAAAGATAGATGGGAACGGGCCCTGGCCCGCTCCCTTTGTTTGATCACCCGCAGGGATCAATAGTTGTAGGCGCGCTCGTCATGCTCGGTGATGTCGAGGCCTTCGCGCTCGGCTTCGGGAGACACACGCAGGCCAACCAGCATATCGGTGATCTTGTAGAGGATCGCCGAACCGACGCCCGACCAGACCAGGGTCAAAGCCACGGCCTTCAGCTGGCCGATCATCACGGTGGCCATGTCGTAATCGGCCACCGAGAGTTCACCCGGCTTCATCGCATAATCGGCAATACCGACGCCGCCCAGAGCCGGATTGACCAGAATGCCGGTGGCGAGCGCTCCGATGATGCCGCCGACGCAGTGGACGCCGAACACATCGAGAGAGTCGTCATATTTGAGGGTATTCTTGACGGTCGAGACAAAGAAGTAGCAGATCGGGCTGACTAGCAGGCCGAGAACGATCGCACCCATCGGGCCAGCGAAACCCGAAGCCGGAGTCACAGCCACCAGACCGGCCACGGCACCCGAGACCATGCCGAGCAAAGTCGGCTTGCCTTTGGCCATCCATTCGGTGAACAGCCAGGACAGGGTTGCTGCAGCCGTTGCCACGAATGTGTTGACCATTGCCAGAACCGCACCGCCACCTGCTTCGAGGTTGGAGCCGGCATTGAAGCCGAACCAGCCGACCCAGAGCAGCGAAGCGCCAACCATGGTCATGGTCAGGGAGTGGGGAGCCATCAGCTCCTTGCCATAACCGACGCGCTTGCCGATCATGATCGCGCCCACCAGACCGGCAATACCGGCATTGATGTGGACAACCGTACCACCGGCGAAGTCGAGTGCGCCCCACTGGAAGGCGAGACCGGCATCGGCCATCACGGCATCGAGCTTGGTCTGTGCTGCGGCCTTGGCAGCGTCATCGGTCGCGGCGGCAAGGGCCTTGGCGGCATCGGCAATCGCATCCGGGCCGGCCCAATACCAAACCATGTGGGCAATCGGGAAGTAGATGAAGGTCACCCACAGGGTCACGAATACCAACACGGCCGAGAAGCGGATACGTTCGGCAAAGGCACCGACGATCAGGGCCGGTGTGATGCAGGCAAAGGTCATCTGGAAGACGACATAGACCAGCTCGGGAATGACAACGCCATTCGAGAATGTGGCCACAACCGAGTCAACCGTGACACCCTTCAGGAACAGCTTGTCGAAACCGCCGACATAATCGCCGATCGCGCTTGGCGTGAAGGCCAGCGAATAGCCGAACACCACCCAGAGAATGGCGACCAGAGCGACAATCGCAAACACCTGGCTCAGGACCGACAGCATGTTTTTGGTGCGGACGAGGCCACCATAGAACAGGGCCAGACCGGGAATGGTCATCAACAGAACCAGCACGGTGGAAATCAGCATCCATGCCGTGTCGCCCTTGTTGGGAACGGGAGCGGCAGGCGCATCAGCAGCCAGCACAGCAACGCTGGTCAGCGTTGTGGCCAGACTGGCGAGCCCGAGGGAGAGCATAGAACGAAGTTTCATAGGAAAATTCCTTGTCAACAGAGGGCCGCTCAAAGCGCGTCCTGATCGCGTTCACCGGTGCGAATGCGAACGGCTTGCTCGATACTTGAAACAAAAATCTTGCCGTCGCCGATTTGTCCGGTTTTGGCTGCTTCGGAAATCGCGTCAATCACCTGCGAAACCAGATCGGAGCTGATTGCCACTTCGATTTTCAGTTTCGGCAGAAAACTGACGGCATATTCGGCGCCACGATAGATTTCGGTGTGGCCTTTCTGGCGGCCATATCCTTTGACTTCAGTGACTGTAAGGCCGTGCACGCCGATTGTGGTCAGCGCATCGCGGACCTCCTCGAGCTTGAACGGCTTGATGATCGCCATAACGATTTTCATGGAGCCTGTTCCTCGGTTTATTCTCAACGGAAGCGA
>CANFLM010000072.1 GCA_947447895.1 Hyphomicrobiales bacterium | reverse complement strand
TCGATGTTTTTTTGACGTTTCGCTTGCATTACCCCCCAAGCTTATTGTAATCCCCACTCACTCCAGATGTTCCGCGATAGCTCAGCTGGTAGAGCGTTCGACTGTTAATCGAATGGTCGCAGGTTCGAGTCCTGCTCGCGGAGCCATTTTCTTTCGGGAATCTGGCTGATTTTCTCCCTTCCCTTCTTTCTCAATGCATAGCAAATCCTTGAGTTTTGGCGCTCACTGGGCTTGAGCTCTTGCGCGCAGGGGATTCGCGTGGCATGTATAGATCTGTCCAACCAATGATGATGCGGGAGAGCCCGTTCGTAGTGGATGGCGCCGAAGGAGCAACCACCCCGGAAACTCTCAGGCACCCGAACCGTATCGTCAGGACAATCTGGAGAGAGACGCTTGGATGCGTCCACCGAAGGGGAAGCTTCAACCGCTATGCGGTTCAGGCCAAGCTCTCAGGTACCGTGACAGATGGGGCCCATTGGCAAAACCTGATCCTCCGGGATCGTGTCTTGCTTGTTGTGCAACCCGTCACGGGAGGTCATGATGACCCATCTTGCTGTTATCGGCGCCGGTATCACCGGCATTACAACCGCTTATTCCCTGCTCAAAAAAGGCTACAAGGTTACGGTCTTCGATCGTCACCCCTATGCCGCCATGGAAACGTCATTTGCCAATGGCGGGCAGCTTTCGGCCAGCAATGCCGAAGTGTGGAATTCGACGTCGACCCTGCTCAAGGGCATGAAATGGATGATGCGCAAGGATGCGCCCTTGCTGCTCAATCCGCTGCCAAGCTGGCATAAATATTCGTGGCTGACCGAATTTGTCGCACAGATCCCGAATTACCGGGCCAATACGATTGCCACAACCAAACTGGCGATCGAAGCCAGACAGCATCTGTTCGACATTGCCGCCACCGAAAACCTGCAGTTCAACCACGAAAAGCGCGGCATCCTGCACATCTATCGTGACAAGCACTCTTACGACATCGCCGCCAGAACGAATCAACTGCTGATGGAAGGCGGTCTGGATCGTCATGCCGTCAGCCCGTCGGAGATCAGGCAGATCGAGCCGACTTTGGCCTCCAACCAGCTTTATGGCGGATTTTATACCCCTTCCGATTCCACAGGGGACATTCACCTGTTTACCAAGGGATTGGCCGAAGCCTGCCTCAAGAAAGGGGCGCGCATCATCTATAACAGCACGGTCACGGGCTTTGCCCCCAAACCCAAGGGCATCGACCTGAGCTGGAGCGTCGCCCATAGCGGGGATCTGACGGGCGATGATTCGTCCATTGATCAGGGCCATTTCGATGCTGTGGTGGTCTGTGCCGGCGTCGAAAGCCGCGCGATTGCCGCCAAGCTCGATGACCGCATCAATATTTATCCCGTCAAAGGCTACTCCATCACGGTCAATCTCGATGATGAACAGAGCCGCGATGCAGCGCCGATGGTCAGCCTGTTGGACGAGGACACCAAGATTGTGACCTCACGACTTGGCCGCAACCGGTTCCGCGTCGCCGGAACCGCCGAATTCAACGGCTTCAACCGTGATATCCGGTCGGACCGGATTGCGCCGCTGGTGGCCTGGACACGCCGTTATTTCCCGCAAGTCAGCACCGAACATTGCGTGCCCTGGAGCGGTCTGCGTCCCATGACCCCCAATATGATGCCCTATATTGGCCAGGGACACCATCATTCGGTGTTTTACAACACCGGCCACGGCCATCTCGGCTGGACCCTGTCGGCGGCAACCGCTGACATGATCACCAACCAGATTGGCATCAATCTGCCATTGGCAGCTTGATCCATTTGCTGTTTAACAGCGTAGAATTGGGGTGCATCTGTTTGATGCCCCCCGATTCTTTCAAGGCATGACCAATCGTGCCCATTAGCCGGAGCACGATTGTTGTCAAATGGCCCTGTTCTTCTGTGGTTTCGCGATGATCTGCGATTGAGCGATCACCCTGCCCTTGTTGCAGCATTGGCGAGCGGTGCTCCCGTCATTCCTGTCTATGTTTTCGACGAGCAAAGCCCCGGGATCCGCCCTATGGGTGGCGCCTCACGCTGGTGGTTGCATCATTCTCTGGCAGGTCTCGATCAATCCCTGCGGGCCAGAGGATCGGCGTTGCGGATTGTTCGCGGTGCGGCCGAAACCTGCATCGCGCAACTTGTTGCCCATTTTCAGGCCCAGGGCGTGTTCTGGTCGCGCCGTTACGGGGCGGCTGAAATGGCGGTGGATGCCGGCATCAAGGCATGGTGCAAGGAGAAGGGACTGGCTTGCGAGAGTGTCAATGGCTCCCTGCTGGTCGAGCCCTGGCAGGTGACGACCCAGGCCGGGCAACCGATGAAGGTGTTTACCCCGTTCTGGAAAAACGCGCGCGCCAACCACAGTTTCGCCAAGCCTTTGCCTGCTCCCGACAGTCTTCCATCCATCCAAGCCGCTGCCTGCCCGCTTGAAATCCCTTTGGAGGCACTGGATCTGCTGCCGACAAAGCCCGATTGGGCCAAAGGGTTTACAGCCCATTGGCAGGTGGGTGAAACCGGCGCGCAGCAACGGCTGCTGGATTTCCTCTCGGATGGCCTGAAAGGCTATGGCGAAGACCGCAACCGGCCCGACCGCAACAATGTCTCGCGGCTGGCTCCCTATTTGCGCTTCGGCAATATCTCGCCGCGTCAGGTCTGGCATGTGGCCATCAACCGGATGGCATCGGGGGAATGCAGCGCATCGGAGCGCGATCTGACCGTGTTCCAATCAGAACTGGGCTGGCGCGAATTTTCCTATCATCTGTTGTTTTACAATCCCGATCTGTCGCGCAAAAATTACCAGCCCCGCTTTGATGCGTTTCCCTGGCGGCAGGATCCCTCCTCTCTCGCTGCCTGGCATAAAGGGATGACCGGATATCCCATCGTCGATGCCGGTATGCGGCAATTGTGGCAAACAGGCTGGATGCACAATCGGGTGCGCATGGTTGTTGCGTCCTTCCTCATCAAGCATCTGATGACCGACTGGCGCGACGGCGAGGCATGGTTCTGGGATACCTTGCTGGACGCCGATCCGGCATCGAATGCGGCGAGCTGGCAATGGGTTGCCGGTTCAGGCGCGGATGCGGCCCCCTATTTCCGTATTTTCAATCCGGTTCTGCAGGGTGAACGGTTTGATCCCAAAGGCGATTACGTCCGCCATTTCGTTCCGGAACTGGCGCGCCTGCCGAAAGAGTTCATCCACAAGCCATGGGCTGCTCCCGAATGGGTGTTGCGCGAGGCTGGAATCAGTCTGGGAAACGATTATCCTTCCCCGCTGATCGATCACAAAACCGGGCGCGACCGCGCCCTTGCTGCTTTCTCTGCCATCAATCATTAACTCCAAGCCATCATGTGAGTGACAATGCGCCTTGCCATTATCGGAACTGGAATTGCCGGAAATACAGCGGCCTATTGCCTGTCGCACAACAGCGCCAATTCGATCACCGTTTACGAGAAGGAACCGCGCATCGGCGGCCATTCGGCGACGGTCGATATTGATCATGGCGGTACGCCCATCGCGGTCGATACCGGTTTTATCGTCTATAACGAGCTGAATTATCCCGAACTGACCGGTTTATTCGCCCATTTGGGTGTCAAAACCGAAGATTCCGATATGAGTTTTGGCGTATCGGCCAACCAGGGCGGCTATGAATGGTGCGGGCGCACCCATGATGTGTTGCGCGGGCTGTTCGCACAAAAGCGCAATCTGCTCTCGCCCCGCCATATCGGCATGTTGCTGGAGATACTGCGGTTCAACAGTGTCGCGCGGGCCGATTATCAGGCTGGTCGCCTGCACGGAATGACTTTGGGCGATTATCTGATCCGCAACTCGTTCTCCTCCAAATTCCGTGATGCCTATCTTGTGCCGATGGGCGCATCGATCTGGTCGATGTCTCCCAAGGCCATGCTGGGCTTTCCGATCCATAGTTTTGTCGATTTTTGCGAAAAACACTGCCTTCTGCAGTGGGACCGTCCGGTCTGGCGTACGGTTACGGGCGGCAGCCGCAATTATGTCGAGGCCCTGACTGCGGGACTACGCTCCCGCATCAAACTGTCCACAGCTGCCACCCGAATCCAGCGTTTCGGCTCCGAGGTGCATGTCTGGGATGACAAGGGAGATATGGCCATTTTCGATCATGTGATCATGGCCTGCCACAGCGATCAAAGCCTCGCACTGATCGACGAACCCTGCAATCTTGAAAGATCGATCCTGGGCGCAATCCGCTACAAGGACAACGATGTCTGGCTGCATTGCGACCCGCAATTGATGCCCAAGCGCAAGCAGGCCTGGGCCGCCTGGAACGTTTTGCAACATGACAATCCCGAGCAGCCCGTTTGCCTCACCTACTGGATGAATATTCTGCAAAATATTGACCGTTCCAAGCCGGTTTTCGTGACACTCAACCCTGCAACACCGCCTCGCTCAGACATGGTGTTCGGCCGCTACAGCTATGCCCATCCGCAATATGACGAGGCCGCGATTGCCGCGCAGGCACGGCTTCACGAGATTCAGGGCGTGCAGCGCATCTGGTTCTGCGGAGCGTGGACCGGCTATGGGTTCCATGAGGATGGCTTGGTGTCAGGCCTCAATGTGGCGCGGATGTTAGGGGCCAAAGCGCCTTGGCACGAGGACAATGCCTCCGACCTGCCAGTCCCGGTGAGTGAGCGCGATCTGTTGACCGAGGCGGCAGAGTGAAATCGGGGCACGCGGCTCCCATCCCCTTTCCACCCCCCAACGACGGGGCGGCCTGGCTTTATGATTGCGTGGTCGCCCATGCACGCCTGAAGCCTGTCGGTCATCGCTTCCGCTATCATGTCTATAACCTCCTGATCGATCTTGATCGTCTGGACGATGCCGATCGAAGCTCGCCTCTCTTCTCGGTCGGCAAATTTAATCTGTTGAGTTTCAGAGCCAAGGACCACGGCAGCAGGGATGGCCGATCCTTGCGCGACTGGGCCAACCGGCTGTTTGCCGAAGCCGGACTGGATACGACAGGCGGGCGGATGCTGTTGCTGTGCTATCCCCGCGTGCTGGGTCTGGTGTTCGATCCGCTGTCGATCTATTACGCCTATGACAATGACGGACAGCTGCAAGGGGTCATTTACGAGGTGCGCAACACGTTTGGCGAACACCACAATTATGTGGCCCCTGTCAAAGCCGATGAACTGTCCGAAGCCGGCCTGAAACAAAGCCGCACCAAGCTGTTCTATGTCTCGCCGTTCAACGATCTCGCCATGCGCTATCTGTTCCGGTTGCGTCCACCGACCGACCAGTTGAGTGTACGGATATTGGAAGTGGACGGTGATGGCCCCTTGTTGTCTGCCACTGTGAGCGGAAAAAAATCCGTCCTCACGACAAAAAATATCCTGAAAGCCTTTTTTTTGGTTCCCATTCTCCCATTTAAAGTTGTATTCGGCATTCACTGGGAAGCTTTGCGGCTTTTTATCAAAGGCCTGCGGATGAAACCTAGACCAACGGCACCCATTGTTTTTAGTATCGGAGACCCTGATCATCTACCCGGTCAGGACCAGCACCATCAGGGAATTTCGTGATGTCCACTCACGCCAGCGACATCACCATGACGCCAGCCAATAGCCGCACCGTGTTGCGCGACCTGCCCTTTGCCGCCCGCCAGACGTTTGATTTCGCTCTCAACTTGACCCACGGCCAATTGCGCGTGCAGCTCCCGGACGGCCGGATCCTGCGGTTCGAGACCGGACAGGACGGCCCGCAAGCCATGATGGTTGTGCATGATCTGCACTTTGCCGATCATTTCACCAAAGGCGGCGACATCGGACTGGCCGAAGCCTTTTTGCGCGGCGAATGGGACACGCCGGATCTGACCGAATTTTTGCGGCTGTTCTGTGTCAATCACGAGATGATCACACAGCTTCTGGCCGACAAGCCGATCATCCGCTGGTTGCAATTGCTGCGTCACTATTGGCTCAACCGCAACACCAAAGCCGGCAGCAAGCGGAATATCCATGCCCATTACGACCTCGGCAACCATTTCTATGACAAATGGCTCGACCGCTCGATGACCTATTCATCCGCCCTGTTCAAGGACGGTGACGATCTCTTTGCCGCCCAACAGCGCAAATATGCAACATTGGCGCGTGACATCGGCATATCGGCAGATGACCACGTGCTGGAAATCGGCTGTGGCTGGGGTGGTTTTGCCGAATATGCCGCCAAAACCATCGGCTGCAAACTGACCGGTCTGACCATTTCTCAGGAACAATTCGATTTTGCCCAAAAGCGGATGTTCGAACAGGGTCTGAACGAGAAAGTAACCCTGAAATTCCAGGATTACCGCGATGAAACCGGTGTTTACGACCATGTCGCTTCCATCGAGATGTTCGAGGCGGTGGGCGAGGAGTTCTGGCCGGTCTATTTCCGCAAAGTGTCCGATTGTCTGCTCCAGGGCGGCAGAGCAGGCTTGCAGGTCATCACCATCCAGGACCGCTTTTTCGAGACCTATCGCAAGGAAATGGATTTTATCCGCCGCTATATCTTCCCCGGCGGCATGTTGCCCTGCCCGCGCATCATGAGCGATATGGGCGCGGATAACGGTCTGCAACAGATCGCATCCCTGGAATTCGGCAACGATTACGCGAGAACACTGAGCCTGTGGCGCGACAATTTCCGTGCCGTGTGGCCCGAATTGACAAACATGGGCTTTGACGAACGCTTCCGCCGGATGTGGGAATATTATCTGGCCTATTGCGAGGCCGGTTTTCTGGCCGGCAATATCGACGTTCGCCAGATCGTCTATTCCAAGATCTGAATGATTGGTCTGAATGGGTCAGGCGCGGGTCGCGCGTCCAACTAGCCAGAAATACAATGCGTAAGGCAATAGCCGCAAGGTTTTGAGAATACGTGATAATTGCCAGGGAAACGTGATCTCGAAACCGCCCGTTTCAAAACCGTCGCAGATCAGTTTTGACGCCTCGTCCAAGGGCATCAGAAACGGCATCGGATGGTCGTTTTTGGCAGTCAGCGGAGTTTCGACAAAGCCGGGATTGACCACCTGCAATGTCACGCCACAGCGGTCGGTGTCGAATTTCAGCGATTCTGCCATGGCAATGAGGGCCGCTTTGGTGCCCGAATAGGCTGCAGAACGTGGCAAACCGATATAGCCGGCGACCGAGGCATTCAAGGCAACCTGCCCCCATTCCCGCCCGCACATCACCGGCATGACGGCGGCAAGACAGTTGATCGTGCCGCCGACATTGACAGCAAACATCTCGTGGAAGGCATGGGCATCAAACGGATAGGCATTGACGGGGCGATAGGTTCCCGCATTCAAAAAAGCCAGACTGATCGGTCCGTATGAAGCCTCGATGTCTGTCACCAGTGTCAGAATGGCCGCCGCATCACCAATATCGCAAGCCATCGGGATGATCCGGCCGGATAGACCTGCGGCTTCATCGGCTAAGTCTTGCAAGGCCTCAAGCCTGCGGGCCGTTGCAATCACCGTAAAACCACGGCGGGCCGCCTCCAACGCAACGCCACGGCCAATCCCGGAACTGGCGCCGGTAATCCACCATACGCCATCAAGTGGCTTGGCCCGATAAAGCGGCTTCATCACAGCCTTTCACCCTGAACGAGGAGTTAGCGACCCAGCAGACGTTGGGCAATCGAGCCGAAGAATCCTGTCAACCGAACGGGATGCTCGGTAAAGGCAAAACAGATGCAGTCTTCATCATCATCGGCTTTGGGATGATGGTCGATGTCGGCATCGGCAATCGCGATATCGCCACGGCGATAATGGCCCGACAGATCACGGAAACCGCCTTTGAGCACCAGCGTATATTCCGAACCGTCATGGGTGTGGGATGGCATGGTGCGACCCGGCTTGATCCACAAAACGGAGGCTTCGCCGTCCTGAAGGCCATCAATCTTGTATTCCTTGATCCCCGGCAAAACCGATTTCCAGGTGAGGTCCGAAAAACCTTTCCCCGTCAAAGCCAACAGAGGTGCTGGCAGGACCGCACAGGATGGGCGCGGGACACGAATCTGCTCGGGTTGCGGACTGTCGAAAATGGCTGCAAGGCGGACATCACGCTTGGCGGGAGGCGACATCACGTCAACCTGTTCAAGCGCCGCACCATGAAGGCTTTCAAGGCCCGCAACAAAGTCGCGGCTACGCGGTGACAGCGACAGATGGGAGGCAACCAGAGCATCGAGATGCGGGTTCAACTGACCCAAAGCATAGGATGCCAACAAAGCATCAAGAGGTTGGCCGGCCTGATCTGCGGGCAGTCTGTTGCCGTTGGCGGCGGCAGGGTTGTTAGTCGTCGGCATCAGAAACGTGAACCTTCACTGGTGAAGCAAATGCAAGCTATTGTTGTGTGTACGTCTTACCTAACAAACTGGATCAGTTATGGGAAAGATCAAGACCGCACCCCACAAAAACACTCACTTCGTTTAAATTGACCACAAAATACCGATTAAACAACAAAAATTTTCTATCTGCCGAGCGTAAAATACCAAGCCTTAATCCTTGCCCGTTAGGAATGGAGAGGCTAGCGTCAAGCTTCGTCAATCGGGATGGCACAATGACTATAAAAGACGGTCTGATCGAAGCCATCGGGCAAACCCCTCTGATCAAATTGAAAGCAGCGTCCGAGGCCACAGGTTGCACAATTCTGGGCAAAGCCGAATTCATGAATCCGGGCGGTTCGGTGAAGGATCGTGCCGCGCTGTCGATCCTGAAAGATGCGCTCGCAACCGGACGGCTGCAACCGGGTGGCGTGATTGTCGAAGGCACGGCGGGCAATACCGGTATCGGTTTGACGCTGGTTGGACAGGCGCTGGGGTTCCGGTCGATCATTGTGATCCCTCAGACGCAATCGGAAGAAAAGAAAAGCATGTTGCGCCAGATCGGCGCTGAGCTGATCGAAGTACCGGCTGTCCCCTATTCCAACCCCAATAATTACGTCAAAGTGTCCGAACGGCTGGCTCATGCCCTGTCCAAGAGCAATCCGGGCGGGGCCATCTGGGCCAATCAATTCGACAATATCGCAAACCGCCAGGGGCATCTGACCACAACGGGACCGGAAATTTATGCCGATACCGGCGGCAAGGTCGACGCCTTTATCTGTGCTGTAGGGACCGGTGGCACGCTGGCCGGGACCGGCATGGCACTCAAACGGCTCAAACCCAATATCACCATCGCACTGGCGGACCCGATGGGTTCGGCTTTGTACCAGCATTACACCAACGGAGTGCTGAAGGCCGATGGTTCCTCGATTACCGAAGGAATCGGCCAGGGCCGCATCACACAAAACCTTGTCGGCGCTCCCATCGATACGGCCTTCCAGATTGCCGACGAGGAGGCAATCCCGCTGTTGTTCAACCTGATGGCCGAAGAGGGTCTGTGCCTTGGCGGTTCCTCGGGCATCAATATTGCTGGTGCTATCCATCTGGGCCGCTATCTCGGCCCCGGCCATACCATTGTAACGATTTTGTGCGATGGAGGATCGCGCTACGCCTCGAAGCTCTACAATCCTGTCTTTTTGCGTGAACGCGGCCTTGCCGTGCCGCAATGGCTGACCCGAAAATCCATGGATATTGGAGATATTTTGCAATGAGTACCGAATTCCTGTTTCGCGCTGATTCCTATCTGCAGCAGACAACGGCGCAAGTGATCGGACTCACCGAGGATGGCGGGATTATTCTTGACCGGACTGTTTTTTATCCCACCGGCGGTGGCCAGCCCGGTGATCAGGGCAATATGACCCTGTCCAACGGGCAGATCGTGCCCATTGTTAATACCGTCTATGCCCCCGATCGCAGCCAGATCGCCCATAAGCTAGCCGATGACACAGCTTGCCCTGCCGCGGGGGACAGTGTCAGCGTCCAGATCAACTGGGATCTACGTTACAAACGCATGCGCGTGCACACGGCCTTGCACCTGTTGACCACGGTCCTGCCCTATCCGGTCACCGGCGGGGCGATTGGCGATGGCGAAGGCCGGCTTGATTTCGATATTCCCGACGCGGGCATGGACAAGGACGAGATCGTCCATGAACTCGCCCGCCGCATCGGTCTTGAGGCGGAGGTGACCGAGCAATGGATCACCGATGACGAATTGCTCGCCAAACCGGAAATGATCAAGACCATGTCGGTGAAACCGCCGATGGGCAGCGGTCGGGTACGCCTGATCCATATCGCAGGACTAGATCTGCAACCCTGCGGGGGCACCCATGTCAGGAACACCCGCGAGATTGGCACGGTGCTGGTCACCAATATCGAGAAAAAGGGCAAGCAGAACCGCCGTGTGCGGATCGCTTTGGCCTCACAGGAGCCTGAACAATGACCCATCCGATTTTTGTGACGACGCAATGGTTGGCCGATCACCTCGACCAGCCCGATGTGGTGGTGCTGGATGCCTCGTGGTATCTGCCCGCCCAGCAGCGCGATGCCGCTGCAGAATATGCGGCAGGCCATATCCCCGGCGCGGTGCGCTTCGATATTGATGCTGTTTCCGATCATTCCTCGCCCCTGCCCCATATGTTGCCCAGCCCGCAAGACTTCGCCAATGCGGTTGGCGCCATGGGCATCACGCCGCAATCGCGGGTGGTCATCTATGACGGATTAGGTCTGTTTTCAGCCGCCCGTGTCTGGTGGACGTTCAAGATGTTCGGCCACACTTTTGTAGCTGTGCTGACGGGCGGAGCGCCTTTGTGGAAGAAAGAGGGCCGCGCCTGGACGCAAGCGCCTTCAACCCCCAAATCACAAACTTATCCTGTGCCGTCACTCAAGGCGGGCGTCGCTGATCTGACACAAGTGAAAACCTGGAGTTCTGATCAATCCGTGCAGCTGGTCGATGCACGCGCCGCTGACCGTTTCCGCGGTGAAGCCCCGGAACCAAGGGCAGGCCTCAAATCCGGCCACATCCCCAACAGCTTCAATCTTCCCTTCGGCGGCTTACTGGTCGATGGCCAGTTGAAGCCCAAAGCGGATATCGAAGCTACCTTTGCAGCTGCGGGGGTCGATCTGTCCCGTCCCGTCGCCACCACATGCGGCTCTGGCGTCACGGCATCCATTCTGGCCATTGCTTTGGAAGCGAGCGGCCATCCGGTCACAGCCCTGTATGATGGCTCATGGTCGGAATGGGGCGGACGTGACGATGTCGATATTGCCACGGGTGCTTGACCCGCGATCAAGCGGATCTGTATGTCATGGCCGGTCTTTCGAGTCCAGAAAACCGGCATGCCATTGGTTTTTAGGACGGTAACGGACCAGACGCCTGCGCAGCGTGCCGCTATGCAGTTCGAACAGATGGTTGTCGTGATCGTAGAAATAGAGGGACTTGCCCTCGCCTTCGACACGGGGTCTTGAAGGCAGGACTTCGAGACCCAGAGCTTCAACTGCACGGCCCGCATTGACCAGTTCAGCATCATCAACCGCAAAAGCAATGTGGTTATAGCTGCGCTGAGACAGTGCGTCGCCTTTCATGACAGCAAGCCAGACACCGTCAAACTCGTCTTGGGGATTGCCATCTCCCACGAGATAAAAGCGTTCTTCTGACAGTGAAAATTTTTCCTTACCGCTGCTGTAAATCCGCTTTGCACGCAAAACGCGGACAAGGACAGCTTCCATCCTGTCCAGATCCTCACTGGACTTGCCCCCATTTCACCGGACACTCAGGCTGTTGCGGTTTGAGCTGATCTGAACTCGCGAGGCGAGCGCATTTTCAGTCCTGAATGCGGATGGTTTTCATTGTAGTCCTCGAACCACTCCGCAATGATTTTGAGAACTATTTC
>CANFLM010000071.1 GCA_947447895.1 Hyphomicrobiales bacterium | reverse complement strand
ATCCGAAGCCTTCTTGACGCCGAGCTTGGAAAGCAGGGTATCAAGTGTTTGCTGCGAATTCGCCGATGTCGAGCTGGTGGTCGTCATCTGATCATATCCCTATTATTTACCGACGCTCAAAGTCTTGAGCATCAAGGATTTAGCTGTCGAAAGGACTTCGATATTGTTCTGGTATTGGCGGGAGGCTTCCAGCATATCGACCATTTCTTCCTGGGGATCGACAGCTGCGGCATAGATATAGCCCTGCTCATCCGCCTGGGGATGCTGCGGGGAATAGCGCTTTTCAGGAGCCAGCTTGGAGCGGTAGATGCCATCGGTCTGAACCGTGGACACGCCCTGACCGGCCTGATCAAGCGGATAGGTTGTTTTGAAGATCGGGCGCATCGCCTTGTAGGCCCCTTCCGGTGTGCTCGACACCGACTGGGCATTGGCCAGATTGCTCGCGACCGAATTCAATCGCACCTGCTGTGCGGCCATGGCGCGACCCGAAATATCAAAGATGCTGAGAGGCTTCATCATTCACCCCGCAATGCGCTGCGCAAACTCTTGATGCGCTCGCTCAAGAATTGCAGATCGGCTTCATAAGAAGTGGTGTTTTGCGCGAATTGCAGCTGTTCGACATGCAATTCGACAGTGTTGCCATCCAGCGAAGGCGAGACAGGCACACGGTAGCGGGCCGATCCGGCCGGCGAAGTCTGCAACATCGAGACATGCTGGACATTGGTGGTCGCCAATTCGCCAGCGCCGATCGCATTCTTGTACTGCGCTGCAAAATCAATGTCGCGCGCCTTGAAATTCGGCGTCCCGGCATTGGCAATATTGGAGCTCAATATCTCAAGCCGCTTCTGGCGAAGCGAAATCGCCTCGGCCTGCGGTTTCATATATTGGTCTAGAACGTTCATTCTTGCCTCGAACAGATTGTGGGTGAAACACCATCTCTGTCCGTTACTCAGCAAGTCCCGTGCCAACTTTTGGGGAGAAAATAAAAAAAGCAATTCCAGCGGCGTAGGCCGGTTGCTCAGTTGGCGATCACGCGGGTCAGCAAAACTTCGTCGACCAGAATGCGGATCGGAGCCTTGGTCCGCATGATCCCGTTGACGTGGTCGCGGATACGGGCGGCCAGCTCATCCTTGAACTCGGGACGGCTGGCGGTCGCAAAATTATATTCCGACACCATGCCCATAATGTCGGAGCGCAAGGACACGGCATTGGCCTTGATCATGGCCTCGGCTTTTGCACCGAAACGCGTGCCCAGGGTCACTTCCAGCATCACGAAATGGGTGCTGCGCCCCAGATTGACCGTCATTTCTTCCCCGAGCGGGATATAGACCATTTTGAGAGGATCATCTGCGATCTTGGGCTGGCTTTTCTGCAATTGCGGAATGGCTTTGGCTGCACTGGCAATGGCGGCTTGCTCGCTCTGCTTGGCGAGTTCTTTCTGCTCTAGCTTTTTTTGGTCGGCCGAGGATTGCCCAAAAATGCCGATGACCACGCCAATCCCGACCAGGGTCACTAGACCGAAGGCCATAGTGATCGGACTGAACAGAATGGATCGGACAACTGGAGGCATCAGACGACCCAACCGCCGCCGCGCGGGCCTTTTTTACCGGTGTCCATCACACCGCGGAAGGCTGCGGCAAAAGCGGCACCACGGGCTTCGGCTTCGGCCTTCTCACCGACGCGGCGCAACAGAATGTCGCCCCCTGCCTTGGGCTGGGTCACTGAAAAATACGGGTAATAACGCGCAACGAGATCTTCGAGGGCGGCTATAAATTCTGCATCCGTATTGAGGCGGGCTTCGTTTTTCATCAATCAACCGTGTCTGATCAGGCCATGATATCAATCTGGACCTTGCGATCGGTCAGCGTCAAAGGCATGCGCGACACGAAGGCATAGAGGGTCATCGAAAACTGGTGCACATAGAAAGGCTCGAAAGACACGCGTTGGTCAAACCATTGTTGGGTGGTGACAGCGGCAGTCGGGGTTCCTCTCGGATTGTAAAGCTGGGTAACCGGCGCAAAGGGCGCGCGGCTCTCGCTGCCGATGCCCTCGTTATTGGGCGTGCCGTAGCGGCGGCGGATTTCGGCATTGCGTTGCAGGTAGGTCGGCTCGAAAGGCAACACCACGCGATCGGGAGAAGACACTTCCTCGATCGGCAGGATGGGCCGCTGGCTGTCCGAAGTCCCACTGGGAAGCGGGAAGGCCTGAGCGACAGGAAACCGATCTGGAATTGAATCCAGAAAGGGCTGACGCATCATGCCGACGGATGAAATAGCCATTACAACTTTTACCCTCGAACTCTGAATGGAAACTATATCAAAAACCGGCAGATATTCCAGCAATTATTGAGACGTTTCTTCAGGTTTTTCCTCATGATCGGTGGATTTTTACCGTTGCGGTTAACGCCGCTCCAGCCCCTGCCCCACCAATGTTTATTTGACCAGCGTTTCAGTGACCGAACGCAGCATTTCGGACTCGGTCTGCAAGGCGCGCGAATTGCCGTTATAGGCCTGTTGCGCTGTGACCATCGACAGCAATTCCTGAGTAATATCAACGTTGGTCGATTCCAGATTGCCCTGGTTGATCACGCCCATGCCGTTTTTACCCGGCGCACCGAACATGGCCGGGCCGGAACGGTCGGTTTCCTTCAAAATCGTACCGGATTGCTGCTTCAGAGCCCCTTCATTGCTGAAATTCGCCAAAGCCAGCGTACCGACGGCGGTAACGCTGCCGTCATTCTTGGCAATGGACACGCGCCCCCCGCTGTCGATGCTGACAGATTTGATATTGCCGAGATTGCCGCCTGCAGCCGCGCTGAAATTCAAAGGCATCGGCACCGTGCTGGTCACATTGCCCAACAGCGTCTTGTAACCGGTGACAGGCATGCCTTCGGCATTGACGAGATCGCCGTTCTTGCCGATCGAAAGCTTGCCCGCCCGGCTGTAGGAATAGGTCGCATCGCCATTGGAATTGCCCGAACCGAGAACAAAATAGCCGCCGCCGGAAATGGCGATATCGAGCGAGCTGTTGGAGGACTCCAGCGCGCCCTGCTGGGTCTGGCGTTGCACTTCGATGGTCAAAGCGCCCTGGCCGACCTGGGTTTGGGGACGCGAGGCCGTATCGCCGATCCGCATATCCTCGAACTGGGCAACCGACCGCTTGAAAGCCGTTGTGGCACCGTTGGCAAGGTTGTTGGACACAACATTGAGGGTTTTACTTGCCGCTTGCAGACCGGTCAGCGAGGTTCTCATCATAGCGGTAGGCTCCGTAACACTAAGGGTTTTCAGGGCTTTGCGCAGGATAATGCGCAACTGTCCCCGACAATTTCCCTCTTATGCTAGCAAGCCATGTGCCACTTTGGTGTCAAAAGCCGGAAAACCGCATTTTTATCGAAACAATCCGACATCATGCGCGCATGAGGACAAAATCTTCCCGCCTGTTTCAATTTACCATCGCACGTTGCGGCAGATCGTGCTATGCGCCATTCGCTTGATAATTGTGTAACGGCTCGTCGGAATTTTTACATTTTGAAAGCGTTGCTTGTGGTCAATTCGATCTGCACTTGGTAATGATGATCCATGCTTAATCCGAAACTCCTCTCGCAAATCAAAGCCAAAGGCCGTCAGGTCGCAGCAGTGCCGCGCCCGCTGGTTGAAATCCGTTCGCAGTTGATCGCCCTGATCGATGATTACTGGCGCTATTATTGCAATCCGACCGAATATTCCTACCGGCAGAAGCTGATCAATCCGGAAACCGGAAAGATCGAGGAGGTGTTCAATGTCGGCCGCTGGCGCGACAGCCACCACATCGTCCATTCCGAGGAAGGCCAGACGGTCATTTCGATCATGTGGAACGGGCATTTGTTGCCCCTGACCCGCAAGGGGGATCAGGAACTGGTGATCCAGATCGCCACCCGAGACATCATCGAGGAAGTGCTGGCCGAGATCAAACACTCTGTGAAAACCGGGGCACTGGATCGCTATCTGACCCAGGATCTGACCTATTCGGGGTCTCAGGACTGAGCGAGGCCGTTTAGCGGCTCATTCGCTTTCCAGCATGGTGCGACGCAACTGGGTGATCGCCGCCTTTTTGATCTGCGAGACGCGACCAACCGTGACCGACAGCACTTCACTGATTTCTTCCAGATTCAGATCTTCGACATAATAGAGCTGCAACACCAGCGCCTCGCGCTCGCCGAGCTTTTTCAGGTTTTCGACCAGTTTTTGCCGCAACTCGTCATCCAGCAATGCGGATTCGGGATTGGGCCCCTCATCGGCAAACCAGACCGAATGGTCATCATAGATTTCATCGAGCGAACGGCCAGTTACCGGCACAATCTGGTCTTTCCACGAACGGAACTCGACCAGAGAAATGCCCAATTCCGTCGCCATGATATTGACATTGGTGGGGTCTTCACCACGCTGGCGCACCGAGGCCTCGGCGGATTCAATCCGGTTGCGACGTTGCACGGCCGTCCGGGTCATCGAGAGATGGTTGCGCAGATGGTCGACCAGGGCACCGCGCACCCGCACTGCCGCATAGGTTCCGAAAGTGGCCTCGCCGGTATCCTGGAACCGTTGGGCGGCCTCGACCAATGTTGTCATCCCGATCTGGATCAGATCCTCGATTTCGAACAAATCCCTGACACGCCCGTGCATCTGCCAAGCGATCTTGCGCGCCAGAGGCATGTGCAAACGCACACGCTCGGCAATCTCGCGCTCGCTTAGAATGTCGGGAGTGTAGGTCAGTCTGGTCACAATAGAGCCTTACCGCATCTTTCCATTGTCTCTAGCTTAAAAGAAACCACGATGCACTCCCACCGGTTCGGGAGCGGGAGATGAAATGATGGTGGCGGCCAGCCGCTCGATCGCACGCGCGGCAGGCGCATCGGGGAAGGCTTTCACAATCGGCTCGCACCGGCTGACCGCTTTCAGCAGAAAGTCGTCATGCGGGATGGTGGCAATGTGATTGAGGTTCACATGCAGGAATTCGGATGAAATGGCTTTGAAACGCTGGAAAATCTCGTTTCCATGCGCCTCGTCGCGCGCCATATTCACAATGATATCAAAGTCTTCGCGGCCGGATTCCTGGCTCAGGACCTTGATCGAGGCATAGGCATCGATAAAGGCGGCAGGCTCGCCCACCACCACGACCATGATGCGGTCGCTCGCTTCGACGAAATCGAGCACGTTTTCTTCGATACCGGCCGCGGTATCGACAATCAGATAATCGAAATAAGGGGTAAGATCGGTAAACATTGACACGATATGCCGCCGCAGATCCGGCGACAGGCCCAGCAGTTCCGACAGGCCGGAGCCGCCCGCAATCAGTTTCATGCCGTCGGGACCATCGGTCAGGATATCGCGCATCGACATATGGTCGCCCAGCGCGTCCAGAATGGTGTGCTCAACCTGCGATCCCAGGAAAATATGGGCATTGGCCAAAGCCAGATCAGAATCGAACAACAGCACCCGCTGCTGCAGACGCTGAATCGCCACGGCAAGATTGATCGACAAATAGGTTTTGCCGACGCCTCCCTTGCCACTGGTGATGGCTATGGACTGGGGTCGGATCAAGCTGCGCTCCCCAATCCCATCATCATGGCTTCGGATGCCGGCAGACTGCCTTGGATCAGCTTTTCAAGCATGGCGATGTCGGGCTCGTACAGGCCGCGCACCAGATGCGCATTGACCGACATGAAAGCCACGCCTGGTCCGTTCATGCTCAAATCGCACAGCACCGGCAGGGTCACACGGGCCTCGTCGAGTTTGGTCAAAGCGATCGCATCAAGTTTCGGGAAACGCTCGCGCATCGATTCAAGGCTTTCGGCCGACAGATTGGACGACACAACACCGCAACGGAACAACGGCGCCAGTTCGCTGGTGTTTTCGAGCACGTCCAGCAATTCGGCACATTCACGCGGATCGGACGGCATATCAACAAACATCGACAGGCGGCGTCCTGCACTTTCGGCCAGGCTGGCCAGTTCCGCCGAACGCTCGATATCGATCACCGGCACATCAAGAATACGGCCATGGGCACGCAACTGCTCGGAAGCTCCAAGACGGCTGGTATCGGCATTGACGAATGTGATCTTTTCATCGGGCATGGCCATGCGCATGCGCGCGGCGATCTGCGACAGCAAGGTGGTCTTGCCCGAGCCCGACGGGCCGAGTGTCACCACGACGCGCGGACCTTCGGCAAAGTTCGGAGCGGCCTTGTGCATCATGCGCTGGGCCAGAAAACGGGCGAAACGGCCATCGCTGTGGCCATCATCGAGCGCACCCGATTGTGCCAGATAGACCGAGATCAGCGCCGGGCTGGCACCGGCTGCCTTCAGACCACCCATCAGCATTTGCGAGCCAAGCATCGACTTGATTTCATTGACCGACTTTTCGAGAGCGGCCAACCGGCCTGCCTCGATTTCGGAGAAAGCGGGCTTTGGCGCTGGCTTGGGCTGGGTCGACGGTGTGGGCGGACGCGCGCCACCGGTGACCCGACGGTCGAACTGGCGGGCTGTTTCGTTCAGCAACCGGTCAAATTCCATCGCTTTCTCTGATTTGATCGCCGGCTTGGTGACAGGCGCGAATGAAAGATGGGTATCATCATCACCGACCGAGAAATCATAGGAAGGCTTTTTGGGGCTTTCCGACTTGACCTGTTTTTCGACAAAAGCCTGCGCCTGCGCCTTGGCCAATGCAAAAGCCCGCATTTTCGGGTCTGTCGGCAATTCGTCAGGCAAAGCCCCGGGGTCACGCTTGGGGTGACCCACGACGATCTCGATCCCGCCATTGACCTTTTTGGTCGACAGAATGACCGCATCCTCACCAATCTCGCGATTGATCTTGATCATCGCTTCGCGGCTATCTTCGGCAAAAACCTTTGTGCGCATCATCATCAATCAGCTCCTTACTCGGTACCACCGATCACAGCGATCACATTGATACGCTTGGTCTCGGGAATTTCTTTGTATGACAGGACCAGCGCATCAGGGATGGACTGGCGGATAATCGCGGACAGTTCACGGCGCAGGATCGGAGCTGTCACCAGAACCAGCGATTTGCCGGCCTGAGACAGGATACGATACTGCTCCTGCAGGGATTCAACGAGTTTGCGGGCCAGGCCCGGCTCGATCAGCGAGGTGTCACGACCCGGCTGGCGCGCGCTCTGGACAATCAGCTGCTCCAGACCCGGATCAAGGGTAATGACCGACAGGGCCTCTTTCGGACCCGAGGCGCGCTGGACAATGATCGGAGCCAGCGCGATACGCGCGGTTTCGATCAGATCATCGGGTTCACGCGACTTGGCACCGGCCAGAGCTTCCAGAATACGGCGCAAATCGCTGATGGAAATCTGCTCGATGATCAGCGCCTTCAGGACCTGTGTCAGCTGGGCCAGTGTGATCACCTTCGGCACCAGACCCGAAACCAGGCTCGGTGCCGATTTCGACACGTGGTCCAGCAGAGTCTGGACATCGTCCTGACCCAACAGGTCTGCGGCACGCTGCATCAGGACCTGATGCAGATGGGTGGCGACCACGGTCGAAGGCTCGACCACAGTATAGCCGGCGGCAATGGCACGCTGCTTGTCGATCGGATCGATCCAGACAGCATCGAAGCCGAAGGTCGGATCTTTCACCGCTTCGCCCGGGATCACCACATTGCTGGACCCGCTCTCGATCGCCAGCAGACGGCCAGGATAGACAACGTCCTCGGCCACAATCGCCCCGCCAATCGTGATGCGATAGGCCGATGGCGACAGGGTCAGATTGTCACGGATACGGACAGCCGGGAACACGAAGCCGAGATCACGCGACACGTGTTTGCGGATACCGGTAATGCGGGCCACCAGTGCACTCTTGTCGGCATCCTCGATCAACGGGATCAGGCCATAGCCCACTTCCAACAACAAGGAGGAGGACACCGACACATCCTCGATGGTCAGCTGTTCCTCTTTGTTTTCCGAATTGCTGAAAGCTTCCTTGCCAGCGGCGGCCGCGGCGGCCGCTTCATCGGCTTCAGCCTGTTCGTCGGCCGGGATATCGGTGGAATAATAAGCCACAGCCGCGGCACCTGCCGCGCCGATCAGAAAGATTACGCTCGGCATGCCGGGGATCAGACCCAGCAGAGCCAACATACCAGCCACCGGCCACCAGGCGCGGCGCATGCCGACCTGACGCATCAGCTGCTGGCTCAGATCCTGACCACCGGAGCTGCGGGTCACGATCACAGCGGTGGCGATCGACAGCAGCAGCGAAGGCACCTGCGCGACCAGACCGTCACCGACCGACAGGGTAATATAGGTACGCGCGGCCGCATCGAAATTCAGGCCATGCTGGGCCATGCCGATGATCAGGCCACCGAAGATGTTAATGGCCAGGATGAGCAGACCGGCGATGGCATCGCCCTTCACGAATTTGGTCGCACCGTCCATGGAGCCGTAGAAGTCAGCTTCCTGACCGACTTCGGCGCGTCGCTTGCGCGCCTGATCAGGGGTCAGCAAGCCGGCATTCAAATCGGCATCGATGGCCATCTGCTTGCCGGGCATCGCGTCCAGGGTAAAGCGGGCCGTCACTTCCGAGACGCGGCCGGTACCTTTCGTGATCACCACCAGATTGATGACGATCAGGATGCCGAACACCAGCATGCCGACGACGAAGTTGCCGCCGATCACGAATTCACCGAAAGCCTGAATAACCTTGCCCGCCGAGTCCGTCCCCGAATGGCCATGCACCAGCACGACGCGGGTCGAAGCCACGTTGAGGGCCAGACGCAACACGGTGGCAAACAGAAGGACGGTCGGGAAGGACGAGAATTCCAGCGGGCGATAGGTGTTGACGCTCACCATCAGCACCGACAACGACAGCAGGATATTGGCTGTAAAGAAGATATCGAGCAGCAAAGGCGGCAGCGGAACAACCATCATCAGAATGAAGGTGATCAGCGCCAGAGGCAGCACAGACGAGCGGGCAATCTGCCCGAGGCCTAGCTGTTGGTTATTTGACACTGCATCCGCCACACTACTCACTCCACACGTCGGATTTCCGTCACCTTTTGGCGAGAAACCGACAAAACACTGGCTCGCCGACAGGTCCGGCAGGCTTGGTTCCATTAAAGCAAGGGCCATGCCAACGAATTTTTAACCATCTTTCCACTCTCGGCACGATATTTGCTTTACCTCTCGGCAGTTGCTTCGTGCAGAGTTGTGTAAGGGATTTTGACCCGTGAAAAGAGTGCTTGTTGTCGCTTTATTGTCGTCCCTATTGGGCGGATGTGTCTCGACCATGGGGGGGACATCGGCTTCTGATGCGCCCTACAGGGGCATCGGTTATGCCACCGTCTCGAACCAGCCGGGCAAGACCCTGGCCCAGAAGCAGCTGATGGCAATCCGCGCCTCGCGTCTGATGGCAATGCGTGAACTGGCTGAAAAGATCCACGGCCTCAATATCGATGCCTACACCTCAGTCGCCGAGGGCACGATGCTCAATGACTCCCTGCGCGGGAGTGTCATGGGCTTGGTACGCGATGCTCGTGTAGTCTCCATAACTCCAATACGTTCAAATGTTTATGAAACTATACTGGAGATCGGGGGATCAGAGAGACAAGTCTATAATTCCGGACCGGCTGACAATTCAGGTACAAGCAGGCCTCGATTGGGTTCAAACCGTAACGGCGAATACGAACTTGATATTTCTTCTCAGCCAGCTTCAAAAAAACCAACTGCAAATGATGTCAAAAATCAAAATAAAACAATATTCATAGGCAATACTATTATCCGCCCTGAAAGCGAAAGCAATAATAGCGGGGGCAATTAAAATGATTTTACCTAAGGGTCGAGCTTTATATCTTCTTGCACTTGCAATTTTAATATTTGGCTATTCTCCATCAGCATGGTCCCGTACCCGCGTGGTCAAGGCGCAAGGGGCGGCCGCTATGGTCGGCAATGATACAACAGCGGCCCGCAAAGGAGCTTTGGCCGAGGCTTTGTATGATGCCGCAGGCCGGACCAATATGTCGGTACGTGGTGCGAGCCATCTGTCAACCCAGGGTGTAGCCACCGAGGAAAGCACCATTCTGGTGCAAGGCAAGATCAAAGACTATCAGGTTGTCGATGAGCGGCGCGAAGGCAACCGCTACATCGTGGTGATCGAAGCTCTGATCGACAGTGCGGAGGAAAGCTGCAAGACCGGTCGACGGTTCGATCTGGAGTTGCGCCACATACGCGTCAGAGTTGCCCCCGGCCTGTCCGGCCATACCCAGCGTCTGGCCGATGACTCGGTCGCACGCGCATTGGAGACCATGCAGGACAATGCCATGTTCCGCATCGAGGACCGTCGGAGCCTGTATACCCGTCCCGACCAATCCTCTCCCAACAGCTATATGAGCATCATGCAGGGCGTGGCCCCCGCAGCCATGATCGGCGGCTATACCATGACCGGCGATATGGTGGTGGAACGGACCCGCCGTGACAATATCGCGCTCAACACGGTTTCCATCAAAGCCAGCGTGACCTTGCGGCTGCAGGATGTCCTGACCGGCCAAAGCGCACCAACCGTCCAGAAAACCATCGATATCCCGGTCAAACACCGGATCTGGGGCACGGATAACGACATTATCGAACTCGAAAGCGTCAGTTTTGCTCCTTTGTGGGACAAGGTGATCGACGGTCTCGAAGAAATGCTTGGGTGCCAGCCCTTGCGGGCCCGTGTGATGGAAGTCTCGGCCCAGAATGTCCGCCTGTCGGTCGGCAACCGCAACGGGATCAAGGCAGGCGACTATTTTCTGGTCGAATTTCCCGGCCAGAAGGGCCAAGGCTGGCAGCTGATGGTGATTGAATCCACCGGCAACAGCACCTCTGTCGCCCGTTTGATGAAAAAGACCCCGAACGTGCCCCTCAATGCCACTGCGGTGCTGATGCAATGACCCAGAACCCCGCTTTGCCCGCTTTCCGGACCCGCACAGGAGCAGTCAGCCGACTGGTGCTGTCGCTGGTCTGTGTCGCGGGCTGGGGCGGGACGGTGCTGGCCCAGCAGGACAGCCCGCAAGAGACCTGGAATGCCTCCGACATCCGCAAGCTGATGCGCGACTATATGCAGGCCAATGGCAAGCCTGCCCCCAAGGACAAGGACATCTGGCCGCTTGATGACCGGATGAGACTGGCGGCTTGCGGAGAAAATCCCGAAATCGCTCCGCGCAGTGCGCGTTCGTCTAGCTACACGATCCGCTGCAAGGGTCCGACAGCCTGGACCTACACGGTGAGCGTCGAAAACGACACCGCCGGCCCGGCCCGCACCATGACCGTGTCCGCACCGCAGGGGCAACCCGCCGCCGCACCATCACCCGCAGCTGTCATGCAGACGGCAGGGTTGAACAACAACAGCATGATCGCTCGCGACATGTTTACCGCTATTGTGCCACGCGTCGATCTGACCGCCGGCACGATTTTGACGGCAGAGATGCTGGAAGAACGGCAAATGCCACAATCTCCCGGTGCAACTGCCTTCAAAACTGTCCAGGAAGCCGTCGGCCTCAGATTAACCACGTCTGTAGGTCCGACGAGCATTCTGAACACCCGTAATGTAGCAAAGGCACCGTCCGTTTTGAAAGGCGAGACCGTGACTTTGAAGGCTGGCGGGTCGAATTTCGAGATCTTTATGCCCGGTCGCGCCGAAGGGGACGGTTATGAAGGTGATCTTATTTCTGTGCGAAACATAAAAACCGGTGCCAAACTTGTCGGAAAGCTTGGACCTGGGGGAATTGTTCAGCTAAAGTAATGAAAGCGATTCGAATAAACGTGCTCAATCTGCAGAAAAAAAATGCAACCCGTTGCTAAAGATTTTCTCCCGGTGACCGTTATTGATCGTAGGTGAGGTATAAAATGATTGATGGTCTGCGTCCCAAGATGACCCTTCTGGAGCCAACTTCGCAACGCAATGCGAAGGCCGCTACAGCTGCGACGTCGCCCTCCACAGGGGGTATTCTGGAGCAATTAAGCATTGATCCAGCTCCTGTTCAGGTCTCAACGCCTCGTTACAGCGGCAAGCAATCGGATGTGCCATTCGACCGCTCCAAGGTTGACAGCATCCGTGATGCCATCCGCAGCAACACCTATCCCATCGATTTCCAGAAGCTCGCTGACCGGATGATCGAAGTGGATTTCCAGGGTGTCGCCCACTAACGACTACCCACCGATGATGTGAGAAAAGCGCTTCGGGCGCTTTTTTTGTTTTTGTCCTATTGTTTTGTTCCGAGATTGCATCGCGGGTCGCTGTTGTTTCCGGCAATGCCTTTGCGTCTCCCGCCTCTGGCCAGCAATCAGAGTGATCGCGGATTGCCAGCACAAGGCAAGGGGCCAGCCACAGCGGGACAGCCACAGCGCCCTTGATACGCCTTCCCTGCTCTCTCTCTCACCTGTGCCTGTTTACGGCCATTGCCCCCCCTTGTTGCGTCGCAGGCGTT
>CANFLM010000070.1 GCA_947447895.1 Hyphomicrobiales bacterium | reverse complement strand
TGAGCGGTCATCCAGCTATACCGATTCCGAGGGCACAACGCGCGAGCGCAGAACCTCCACCGATATCAGCATTGATGCCGACGGCAACAGAAAATCAGTGACCAAATCCAAGACGACCACTGATCCGAAAGGGCTGTTCAACAAATCGACCACCAGCAGCACCAAGCAGACGACCGAAGAAAAGCAATAAGTCGTTTTGCCGGCAATGGCGGGGGGGTAGCTCCACGCCATTGCCGGCATTTTTACCTCGATATTTTGCGATCAATTATATTTATATTGACCCCACTTGCAGGGCGTGATGCTTTGCAAGCCGTCAAGGCAGGCGGGAATTTAAACTCCAAATCATTTTGTACCGTCCAGGCATTGGTCTGCGCAGCGGGTATTGGCTTCGGGCGCGCGGATTTGATGAATTTTGCCATGCGCACCCCCCCAACCTCCATATTGCCGCTTTCTTGATTGGCTAAAATCATGGGTCCGTGCTATGCGGCCTGAGGTTTGAATTTATAATGGGTTACCATGTCTGATTTGTTCAATGAAATTGATGAAGAGGTCCGGCGCGACAAGGTGCTGGATTTCTGGATGCGGCATCGCAATGGCTTGATTGTGCTGGCGGTTCTGATCGTGCTGGGCACTGCGGGCTATACCAGCTGGCAAAAGCATGTGCGCGGCAAGGCAGAGGCCACGGCGGCCCGCTTCGAGGCGGCAATCGAGGATTCCCGCGCCGGACGTGCGGCCGAAGCCGAGGCCTCCCTTCGCGGTCTGGTGGCCGATGCACCCGATGGCTATAAAGTGCTGACACGCCTGCGGCTGGCCTCCGAAGAGGGCAAGCAGGATGCGGCCAAAGGCATTGCGGCGTTTGATGCGCTGGCCGCTGACGCCTCCGTGCCCGATGTTCTGCGTGATCTGGCGCGTTACCGTGCCGCCGTGCTGGCTTCCGATACACTTGACCAGGCAGCATTGTCCAAGCGTCTGGACCCGCTGACCGCCAAAACCGGTCCCTGGACCGGCCTTGCGCAGGAGCTGATCGGTTTGGCGGCGCTCAAAGCCGGAGATTTTGACGGGGCAGGCCGGATGTTCGATGCGATTGCCATCGATCGCAATGCCCCGACCTCGCTCAAGCAGCGTGTCGAGATCTATCTGGGCCTGATCCGAGGCGGACCGGTGAAAACCTCACCCTGATTGGAACTTTTAATGCGTTTTACTCTGGCCATTATCGGCCGCCCCAATGTCGGTAAATCGACGCTTTTCAACCGTCTGGTTGGCAAGAAGCTCGCCCTTGTCGATGACCAGCCCGGCGTGACCCGTGACCGCCGCGAGGGCGATGGCCGACTTGGGGATCTCGAATTCACCATTATCGACACCGCCGGTCTCGAAGAATCCGATGCCGCCACGCTGACAGGCCGGATGCGCCAGCAGACCGAGGCGGCGATCATGGATGCCGATGCCATCCTGTTTGTGATCGATGCTCGCGCCGGTGTGACGCCGTCCGACCGGCATTTCGCCCAACTGGTGCGCAAGGCTGGCAAGTCCGTGATCCTGCTCGCCAACAAGGCCGAGGGCAAGCAGGGCCTGTCGGAGGCCTATGAGGCCTTCGGTCTGGGCCTTGGCGATCCGCTGCCGTTCTCGGCCGAACATGGCGAAGGCCTGTCCGATCTCTATGATGCGATCCGCGAGGCCTTGCCGGCGCAGACCGAGCTTTCGGCTGAAGATTCAGCGGTCGAGGAAGAAATCTCGCGGTATGACGAGGATGGCGAGCTTGATCCGCGCCGCCCGTTGCGGATTGCGGTGATCGGCCGCCCCAATGCCGGCAAATCGACGCTGATCAACCATATGCTGGGAGAGGACCGTTTGCTGGTCGGCCCCGAAGCGGGCATTACGCGCGACTCCATCGGGCTGGAATGGGAATGGCGTGGCCGCCCCATCAAGATTTTCGATACGGCCGGGATGCGCCGCCGCTCGCGCGTCGAAGACAAGCTGGAAAAGCTGTCGGTGGCCGACGGGTTGCGCGCCGTGCGTTATGCCGAAGTGGTGGTGCTGCTGCTCGATGCCACCATCCCGTTTGAAAAGCAGGATCTGGCCATTCTCTCGATCATCGAGAAAGAAGGTCGCGCACTGGTGATCGCGCTCAACAAATGGGATCTGGTCGGTCATCAGCCCGGTCTGCTGAAAAATCTGATCGATGATGCCCAGCCGGTCACCTCCTTCGTCAAAGGTGCCAGCATCGTGCCGGTGTCAGGCCTGACAGGGCAGGGCGTCGACAAGCTGCTGGAGGCCTGCATCACCGCCTCGCAGGTCTGGTCCAAGCGCGTCTCGACCGCCCAGCTCAACAAATGGCTGGAAAAGGTGCTGGAAGTGCATCCGCCGCCCGCCATTTCCGGTCGCCGCATCAAAATCCGCTATGCGACCCAGCCCAAAGCGCGCCCGCCTTTGTTCGCGCTGTTCGGCAACCAACTCGATGCGCTGCCCGACAGCTATCAGCGTTATCTGGTCAACTCGCTGCGCGACACCTTCGATATGCCGGGCACGCCCATCCGCATTTCTCTGCGGGGCAATGACAATCCCTATAAAGGCAAACGCCGCAAATGGGATTGATCCATTAAAAAAGGCCGGAGCAATCCGGCCTTTTGCGTGTGGTGTTGGTTCAAGTCTGTCTCAACTCGGAAAGTGGAAATCCACCACTTTGCGCTGCGGGAAATCATAGACTTTCCCGGTCTGGGGCCATGACGGGGATACCAGCTGGATGATATGCGGAGCGATGTCCTGCGGGGTTTCCAGCGTCAGCGGATCCTCTCCCGGCATGGCGGAGGCGCGCATGTCGGTGCGGATCGGGCCGGGATTGACCAGCATCACCCGCACAGGGGTGTTCTCGGTCTCTTTGGCATAGGTGACGCCCAGCGCATCGACGGCCGATTTGGAGACTGAATAGGGCCCCCAATAGGCCGAACGCTTCCACGAGGCCGCCGAGGACATCAGCACCACGCGTCCGGCATCGGATTTCTGCAACAGCGGATCAAACGACCGGATCATCCGGTAATTGGCCGTCACATTGACGGCCATCACCTGTTCCCAATCTTTCGGCGAGACATGGCCGAGGGGCGACAGCGGGCCCAATGTGCCGCCATTGCCGATAAAGATGTCGAGCTTGCCCCAGCGCTCGAAGATGGCGGCGCCAAGACGATCGAGGGCATCACCGTCCTTCAGGTCGATCGGGACCAGCGTTGCAGCCTGCCCGCCTGCCGCACGGATGGCGTCATCAAGCTCCTCAAGTCCGCCCTGGGTGCGCGCGACGGCGACCACATGTGCACCGGCCTTGCCGAGCAGAATGGCGGTCTCACGCCCGATGCCGCGCGTCGCACCTGTGATGACGGCAATGCGGTTGGACAGATCGGGGAGGGGGAGTGTGGTCTGTGTCATGGGATCAGCCTATTTCTGCCAGCATGGACAATGTTTGCTTGGTACCCGTGTCGTTCTGGTCGGTCAGTCCGGTCGGATAGTCACCGGTGAAGCAGTGGTCGGTAAATTGAGGGCAGGTCCTGTCGCGTCCGGTCTCGCCCATCGCCCGATAGATCCCGTCGACCGACAGGAAGGCGAGGCTGTCGCAGCCAATATAGCGGCGCATTTCCTCAAGTGAATGGGTGGCGGCCAACAGATTTTTGCGCTCGGGCGTGTCGATGCCGTAATAGTCGGGATGGGTGATCGGCGGGCTGGAAATGCGGAAATGCACCTCTTTGGCGCCCGCATCGCGCATCATCTGCACGATTTTAACCGAGGTTGTACCGCGGACGATGGAATCGTCGATCAGCACGATGCGTTTGCCTTTGACCACCGAGCGGTTGGCCGAATGTTTCAAGCGCACACCCAACTCGCGCACCGATTGGGTCGGCTGGATAAAGGTGCGCCCGACATAATGGTTGCGAATAATGCCCAGTTCATAGGGGATCCCGGCAGCCTGCGCATAGCCGAGCGCGGCCGGCACGCCGGAATCGGGCACAGGCACCACGACATCGGCTTCGACCCCGGATTCCATGGCCAGCTCGGCGCCCATCCGCTTGCGCACATCATAGACGGGACGGCCATGCACGATGGAGTCGGGACGGGCGAAATAGATGAATTCGAAAATGCAGGGCCGTGCGGTCTGCTGCGGGAACGGCTTGATCGATTCAATCCCGTCCTCGGAAATCACGACGATTTCACCGTTTTCGATGTCGCGGATGAAGCGGGCCCCGATGATGTCGAGCGCGCAGGTCTCGGAAGCCAGAATATAGCGGCCATCAAGCTCGCCCAGCACCAGCGGGCGGATGCCGAGCGGGTCGCGCGCGCCCACCAGCTTTTTGTTTGTGAGGCCAACAAAGGAATAGGCCCCTTCAAGCTGCATCAGGGCATCGGTAAAGCGTTCGATGAAGCGTTTGGCACGGCTGCGTGCCACCAGATGCAGGATCACTTCGGTATCGGAGGTCGACTGGCAGATCGCGCCGTCATGCACAAGCTTGCGGCGCAAGGTCAGGCCGTTGGTGAGGTTGCCGTTATGGGCCACAGCAAAGCCGCCACCGTCGAGTTCGGCAAACAAGGGCTGCACATTGCGCAAAATTGTTTCGCCGGTGGTGGAATAGCGCACATGGCCGATGGCCAGATGACCGGTCAGCCGGTCAATGGTCTGGCGGTCGGAGAAATTGTCGGCGACCAGCCCCATCCGCCGCTCGGAATGGAAACGCTTGCCATCGAACGACACAATGCCCGCTGCTTCCTGCCCGCGATGCTGCAGGGCGTGCAGGCCGAGCGCGGTGATGGCTGCGGCTTCCGGATGGCCGAAGATGCCGAACACGCCACATTCCTCGCGCAACCGGTCGGCGTTCAGCTCCAAATCAAGACCACCATCCATCGTGTCTGAAGCGATCATTTCTGGTTCCATTCTGTTGGGCGAAGGGTCGTGTGTCACTCGGGGGCAACGAAAGAGGTCGGATCGTCGGTATGCTCGTCCTGCCTCATGCCGAGCATGAAAGGGCAAACACACTCAACGCTTCGTCCCCTGAGGGGTGGAGGATTCGATCAAACGCTGCAAGCCCTGTTGATCCACCTGTTTTGTGGGGGCTGGATTGCCTGCAGCGGGTGGATTGGTGGTCACGGTCACTGGGGCTGCTGGGGCAGGTGCAACTGCCCCCGATTTGGCCGGCGGCACGGGCGCAGCGGGTTGGGGCGCAGCATCGGGCGGTGTGGCAGGCTTTTTGGTGGTGGTGTCGTCGATTGCCTTGCGGAACGGAGCCAAGAATTCGGGATTGTCCGGCATCGCGGCAAAAATGGCCTCGCTCGAGACTTTCAGGACTGGGCGCAAACGGGCATCGCGCAGCCAGTCGGGCTGGGACTTCTCGCCCACCAGCGTGTCGAAAAACATGAAGGCGACCACTGCAATCAGCAAACCGCGGCCCGCCCCGAACAACAGGCCCAGAGTGCGGTCCAGCGTGCCGACGGAGGAATCGAGGATGAGGTCGGACAGTTTGGTGGTGATCAACGAGACGAAAATCAAAGTCAGCAGGAACACCGAGGCAATTGCAGCAGCCAGAGCCAGCTTCGGATTGGGGATCATCGGTGTCAGATAGACCAAAGCCATGGGGTGCAGGTAATAGGCTGCCACCGAGGCCGCCGCCCAGGAGGCCACCGCGAGCACTTCACCGGTAAAGCCCCGCACCCAGGAAAAGATCGCCGACAGCAGCATAATTCCCAAGATGGCCAAATCAACCGGATTGACGGGAAGTTGGTTCATTCTAAGTCCTGACGCATGTCTCTGCTTGCTAAGCCCGTTCTGACAGAACGGGCAACAGTTGCGGCCTTTATAGACTGCCTCACTGCACGCGTCACCCTTGATCAGCCGATTGGGCTTTGCGTTTCTGTGGAGTATTGACGGCAATGCCCGCCACAAGGTCGGTAATATCGCCGCCGGCTTCCAGATTGATATCGTGGCGCCCTTGGCCGTCCAATCCGGCTTTGGGCAGAAAAGCTGAATGAAACCCGAGCTTTGCGGCTTCTTTGAGGCGGGCGGAGGTTTGCGAGACCGGCCGTAGGGCTCCTGTCAGGGCGACCTCGCCGATATAGACGCGGTCGGCAGGCAAGGCCGCGCCGGTCAGGGACGAAATCAGTGCGGCCGCAGCGGCCGCATCGGCGGAGGGTTCAACGATTCGCAACCCGCCTGCGACATTCAAAAACACGTCATAGGCCCCGAGCTTGAGACCCGCATGGGTTTCGAGCACCGCGATCAGCATCGACAGGCGGTTCTGGTCCCAGCCCACCACCGCGCGGCGCGGCGTGCCCAGCGAGGTCGGGGCGACCAGGGCCTGGAACTCGACCAGCAAAGGCCGCGTGCCCTCCATGCCGGCAAAGACGGCGGTGCCGGGTGACGTGCTGTCGCGTCCGGCCAGAAACAGAGCGGAAGGGTTCGGCACTTCGGCCAGACCCGCGCCGGTCATCTCGAACACGCCGATTTCGTCGGTGGGGCCGAAGCGGTTTTTCATGGCCCGCAGGATGCGGAAATGATGCGCACCGTCACCCTCGAACGAGGCCACGGCATCCACCATATGTTCGACCACGCGCGGACCGGCAATCTGCCCGTCTTTGGTGACATGGCCGACCAGAATGACCGCCGCCCCCGAGGTTTTGGCGTGGCGGATGAGGATTTGTGCCGCGCCGCGCACCTGCGTCACCGTGCCGGGAGCCGATTCAATGCCCTCGGACCACATGGTCTGGATCGAGTCGATGATGACCAGACGTGGCGGTGCCCCTTGTGACAGGGTGGCGACGATGTCCTCGACATTGGTTTCCGCAGCCAACTCGACGGCAGCCGAGGCAAGACCAAGCCGTTCGGCGCGCAGCCGGACCTGACCCACCGCCTCTTCGCCCGAAATATAGACAACCCGATGGCCAAGTCCCGCGACGGCTGCGCAGGCCTGCATCAACAGGGTCGATTTGCCGATGCCCGGCTCTCCGCCCAGCAGGATCACCGATCCCCGCACAAAGCCGCCGCCGGTCACGCGGTCGAGTTCGGCAATGCCCGAGGCAATACGCGGCGCATCTTCGGGACTGCCCGACAGGCCCTCCAGCGCAAAAATACGGCCCTTGCCGCGTTGCCCGCGTGGCAGCGACCCCCCGCCGGGCAGGGGGGCGGTGGCACTCTCCTCGGCAATGGTGCTCCAGCCCCCGCAGGCATCGCAGCGGCCCTGCCAGCGCGTATAAACCGCCCCGCAAGCCTGACAGGCGAATGATGAGGTCCGTTTGGCCATTTATCCGCCCAGATAGGTTCGTGTGTAGCGCGGGCTGAGCGAGGTCAGCATCAGATAGCCGATTGTGCCTGCCATCTGGCCGACGTGGTCGATGTCGAGCACGCCGCCGATCACAGTGACAATCGCGCCGCGCTGGACATGTTCGGGATGGGCATCGGTGGCGTCGATGATCATCAGGTCCATCGATAGACGGCCGACAATCGGGCAAAGCGTCTCCCCGATCAGCACCTCGCCCACCGGCGTGTCGGGATTGGGCGGCAGGCGCGGGAAGCCGTCGGCATAGCCGAGCGAAATGGTGACCAGTACCGTCGGCCGTTTGGCCTGCCAGCGCGCATTGTAGCCGACCCGTTCCCCCGCTTCGATCGAGCGGATCTGCAGGATCGGGGCTTGCAACCGCACCACTTCGCGCATCGGATTGCTGGTCCAAGGAGTCGGATTGCCGCCATAGAGCGCATAGCCGGGACGCATCAGACTGTATTTGGGCAGATCGTCGCGAAACACCGCAGAAGAATTGCAAAAGCTTGCAGGGATATCGGGAGCCAGTTCCGCCATCTCGGCAAACAGACGGGCCTGTTCGGCATTTTGAGGCGTGTCCAGGGTTTCCGAGGAGGCCAGATGGGTCAGCAGCAGGGTCGGCATGAAGCCGTAATCGCCCTGGCCGATTCGTTCTGCCAATTCGCTCCAGGCCTCGGGATCAAGCCCCAGCCGGTTGAGTCCGGTATCGACATGGATGGCGGCTTCACCCGACAGGCCGGCTTGGGTGACGTGGTCGCCCCATTCGCCGATTTCCTCGATCGAGCCCAGCACGGGGCGGAGACTTGCAGCCTGATAGGCCCCCGCACCACCGCTCGGCAGGCCGTTGAGCACATAGATCACCGCCTCGGGCGCGACACGGCGCAGGCGTTCGCCTTCGCTCACATGGGCGACAAAAAAGGTCCGGCACCCAGCCTGATAGAGTGCAGCGCCTGTTTTCTCGATCCCCGTGCCGTAAGCATTGGCCTTGACCACGCCGCCACATGCGGCCCCATTGGCCTCACCCCGGGCTGCAAGCAACCGCCAGTTGTGGATAATCGCATCCAGATCGATGGTCAGATGGGCGCCGTGGGGATTAGCAGGATGATGCGTCACCTTATTCCATCCGCTCCGGCAAACGGTCCTCTTGGGCGAGATCGGTAAATCGGGTGATTTCGGCCTCGAATTGCAAGGCGACAGTGCCGGTGGGGCCGTGACGCTGCTTGCCGATGATCACTTCGGCCCGGCCATGCACCTGTTCCATCTCGGTCTGCCACTTGAAATATTCCTCGGTGCCGATCTTCGGCTCCTTGTTTTTCATGTAATATTCTTCGCGATACACGAAGAGCACCACGTCGGCATCCTGCTCGATCGAACCGGATTCGCGCAAATCCGACAGCTGCGGCCGCTTGTCGTCGCGCTGTTCGACCTGACGCGACAGCTGCGACAAGGCGATGATCGGCACAGCCAGCTCCTTGGCCAGAGCCTTGAGGCCCGTGGTGATTTCGGTCAGTTCCTGCACGCGGTTTTCGCCTTTTTTGGCGGAACCCGACAGCAGTTGCAGGTAGTCGACCACCAGAATGTCCAGGCCTTTTTGCCGCTTCAGGCGGCGGGCGCGCGCGGTGAGCTGGGCAATCGAGATGCCGCCGGTCTGGTCGATATAGAACGGGATGCGCTCCATCTCGCGGGCCGCATCGGCGATTTTGTTGAACTCGTCCTCGCGGATTTCACCGCGACGGATTTTGTAGGAGGCGACGCCCGATTGTTCGGCAATCACACGGGTTGCCAGCTGTTCGGACGACATTTCGAGCGAGAAAAAGCCGACAACACCGCCATCAAGCCGTTTGGTGGTTCCGTCGGGCAGTTTTTCTGAGGCATAGGCCTTGGCGATGTTGAAGGCGATATTGGTGGCCAGTGCCGTTTTGCCCATGCCCGGACGACCCGCCAGAATAACCAGATCGGACGATTGCAAGCCACCCATCATCCTGTCCATATCGACCAGACCCGTGCTGATGCCCGACAGTTTGCGGTCGCGCTTGTAGGCTTCGGCCGCCATATCGACGGCAATGCGCAAGGCATCGGCGAAGGACTGGAACCCGCCCTCATAACGACCCGATTCCGCCAATTCATAAAGGCGGCGTTCGGCCTCTTCGATCTGGGTGCGGGGCGTGGCATCCACAGGTGCATCATAGGCGACGTTGACCACATCTTCGCCGATCAGGATCAACCGGCGGCGGATGGCCAGATCGTAGATGGTGCGGCCATAGGCTTCGGCATTGATCACGGTGGTGGCCTCGGCCGCCAGCCGCGCGATATATTGCGACACCGTCATCCCGCCCAGATCGTGATCCCCCAAAAAGGTTTTCAGCGTGATCGGGGTTGCCAGCTTGCCCGCACGGATCAGCTGCTGGCAGATGTCGTAAATGCGGGTGTGGATGTCTTCGGAGAAATGTTCGGCCTCGAGAAAATCCGAAACCCGGTAATAGGCGTCATTATTGACCAGAATAGCGCCCAATATGGCCTGTTCGGCCTCGATATTATGCGGGGCGACGCGGATGGCAGCTTCAGGTTCGGGCAGGCGAAGCACAGTCGTAGCCATAACGGTTTCAATCTCCCTCTCGTCCTCCAGTGATTAGGCCAGTTGCAGACCTCTGCAAAGAAGAAACAGACAATCAGGGGTGCTTTGAAAATATCGTCTCAATAACTTGTGTTTTTTGTGGAAAAAAAAGCCCGACGGCTTGCGCCGCCGGACTTAATCGGAATGGAAACCCGGTCAGGTCAAACGGCCGTCAAAACGGCAGCCTGCACCCGCTTGGGGTCTCAGTATTCGCCTTCGCTTTCGGCCAAAGCAGCACCGACTTCGAGACCGAGGTCTTCGAGGCTGGTTTCTTCGCGCACGACAGCGGCTTCACCGCGGGCCTGACGTTCGGCTTCATCCTTCGAGCGGGCCACGTTGATGACAACATGGACTTCGACTTCAGGATGCAGATCAACCGGCACGGTGTGCAGGCCGAGGGTCTTGATCGGGGTGTCGAGACGGACCTGCTGGCGCTGGACCGTGAAACCGCCGGCCGTCAGCAAATCGGACAGATCGCGTGCGGCAACCGAACCGTAAAGCTGGCCCATTTCGCCAGCCTGACGGATGATCACGAACTGGTGGCCGTTGAGCTTTTCGCCGACCGCATCGGCTTCCTTGCGCAATTCAAGATTGCGTGCTTCAAGCTGGACGCGCTGGGTTTCGAAACGCTTGCGGTTTTCTTCTGTTGCGCGCAGGGCCTTGCCCTTTGGCAGCAGGAAGTTGCGGGCAAAACCCGGCTTGACGTTGACGACATCGCCCATCTGGCCGAGTTTGGCAACGCGTTCGAGCAAAATGACTTCCATGGTCTATCTCCTTCGTGTGGTTAGTGAATATCAGCCGGTGTATCGGATGAGGGGGGATATTCGGCATGCCGGAGCATGGCGCGGTGTCTCAACCCCGCCATACGATCGACAATGCCAAGTGCAGCCATGGCCAGGAACAGCGGCAAAGTCAGCGCGCTGAACCCGACCAGAACAATGAAAAACACGGCAAGCAGGGTGTTGCGCCAGGCCATGCCGCGGGTCATCACCGTGATCACGCCGAAACCTTCCAGCGCGTAGGCCGTCAGCAGGGCAGCCAGAATGCAACGGGCATAAAGACCGCCAAAACTTTCGAACAGGATCGACATGATGCCGCTCAGCACTGTCAGGCCCAGCACCGAAGGGGGCATCGAGGTCATGGCCAGATCGGGCCAGGGCCGCAAGAGACGGCCGGACATCTCGACCAGCTTGGCAGCCAGCCAGACCAGAGCGCAGTTGGTGATGACGCCGATGCCCGAAAACACCGGAGGCGCGAATTGTGCCAGCAGGCGTGCAATGTCATCGCGGCTCAGGCCGAGACTGTCGATCAAGGTTGGGTGGACCTGGGCAATGGCGTCGATCACCTTTCTGAAGGCTTGCAACAGGCCGTCAGGATCGCCGCCGATCATCACTGCGGCTGTCAAAGCCATCAGAGCGCTGATCAGGCACATCGCGAGCAGGGCAATGCCGATCGGAAGAAACAGGATAAAGCCGTCCTGCTTACGGTGGGATAGCAGCAGAATGCCCATCAACCAGGCAGGAAGGCCGATGCCGAGCCCGAACACCAGTCCGGCCGGGCCCGCCACAATCGAGGTAATGGTCAAAGTGCCCACGGCCGTGCCGATCAGGGCCGCGCGCGGCCCCCAGCCCAAAGCGGCGATCAGGATGGGGAGCGGTGCCAGCATATCGAGGACGAGCGCAAAAATGCCTCCGGTTCTGACAACCAGAAACAGCAAAGCCGCTGCAAGGCCCGAGGCCAATCCTATGGGGAGTATGCCGTTCATCGTCGAGCTGTCCCGCACCCTGCGGTTAGGGGAGAAGGCTCCCCAACCAATCCCGCCAGGCATCATGCGATGACGGGTGACCCAAATCCCGCTACAAGGCCGGGATCAAAAAGGTCAAGGCAGCACAAGGCCGCCTTGACCCGAATTGTTAAAGTCTTATGCGATCACGTAGGGCAGCAGGCCGAGGAAGCGGGCGCGCTTGATGGCCTGGGCCAGTTCGCGTTGCTTCTTGGCCGACACAGCCGTGATGCGGGATGGCACGATCTTGCCGCGCTCGGAAATGTAGCGCGAGAGCAGACGTGTATCCTTATAGTCGATCTTCGGCGCATTCGGACCCGTGAACGGGCAGGACTTGCGACGACGGAAGAAGGGACGACGTGGAGCTGCAGTGGTCATCAGTGAGCCTCATCAACTGAAGATTCATCGGAACGGGGGCGAGGAGCGCGGTCAGTGCGGCCTGCACCACCACCGAAGCGGCCACCGCCGCCACCGCCACCAAAGCGACCACCGCCGCCGCCGCCACCGAAGCCGCGATCACCACCGAAGCCGCGGTCTTCGCGGTCGTCACGGTCGCGCTTCTGCAGCATCACGGACTGACCTTCTTCCAGCTCTTCGACACGGATGGTCATGAAGCGGATGATGTCTTCGTTGATGCGCATCTGGCGTTCCATTTCAGCCACGGCAGCAGCCGGAGCATCCAGGTTCATCAGTGTGAAATGGGCTTTGCGGTTCTTGCGGATCCGGTAAGCGAGAGCCTTCAGGCCCCAATGCTCGACCTTCGACACTTTGCCGCCATTCTGCTCGATGATCCCTTTGAGGGTCTCGGTCAGGGTTTCTACCTGCTGTGCGGTCACATCCTGACGCGCAATATAGATATGCTCATAAAGAGGCATTCATTTGGCCTTTCACCGTTATGCGACCCCGACGC
>CANFLM010000069.1 GCA_947447895.1 Hyphomicrobiales bacterium | reverse complement strand
TCGGGCACCGGGAGACCGCCCTCAGCCTGCTTCAAAATCCCCAATATTTGCGTCTCGCTAAATCGACTGGTCTTCATTGTGAACCTCCTCGTTCATTTTGCCGAGAAAATTCTACTTTTGAACCCCATTAATGACAGGGGGGATTACCCCACGAGTGTCAGCGATGAATTGTGCCGCAAATTCTCTGTAATAATATACCAACGCTATACCTTTTAGAACTACTTAGATCCGAGCATAGCAAGAAAAGCATTGCAAGAAAAGTCAAAATCATCATCCAGCGGCCCTTAACTCTGGCACTCTGGAGAAACGTACTTGTGGTTGATTTCAATTAAACTGAATAGCCCCGAGTTTTCTAGACATCCTCTGAGCTTATTTTTTGCTGCCGCTCGTATGCCCGCCTGACCTCCTTGAGCATATTGCAATGGCGCGATTCCAAAGTGGACAAGCCAGAAGCCGCCAATGGTCTGATCAAAGCCTTGAGGCAGTTGTTCGCGTTTGCAGTTGAATATCGCTATGTGGCCCGCAATCCGGCCAAGGATGTCAAATACCTCAAAAGTTTTTCCGAGGGCCATCATTCCTGGTCAGAGGATGAGATCGAACAGTTCAGGGCGCATCACCCTGTCGGTTCGCGTGCATTGCTTGCCCTATCCCTGCTTCTCTACACCGGCCAGCGTCGCTCGGACATTGTGATGCTCGGCGAGAAAAACCGGATGGGGCAGTTCTTGAAATTCACCCAACAAAAGAACCATCGCCGCAAACCTGTCCATCTCGTGCTTCCCTTGCATCCGGAGCTTGAACGGATTCTCGAGGCCACCCCATCGACGGGGGAGACCTATCTTCTGACCGAATTCGGAAAGCCCTTTACATCGAACGGGTTCGGGAACCGCTTCCGTAAATGGTGTGACGAAGCAGGTTTGCCCGATCATTGTTCGGCCCATGGCCTGCGCAAAGCTGCTGCGGCTCGCCTCGCCGAGGCCGGTGCAACCGAGCTCGAAATCCGTGCGGTAACAGGTCACCAGACCTCGCATGAGGTCAATCGCTACACCAAAGCGGCCAATCAAAAGCGGATGGCGGAGGCGGGAATGTCGAAACTTTTGGGGAACAAAATTGTCCCACTTTTTCCCGATGAAACAGTCCCACCGAAAAATAATGTTGTAAAATCAATGACTAATGAAGAGATTGGTGCCCCTAGCCGGAATCGAACCAGCACTCCTTGCGGAATCCGATTTTGAGTCGGACGCGTCTACCAGTTCCGCCATAGGGGCAACGCCGTGCTATTTAGCCATTCGTGCCGGTCTATGCAAGTCTAAATATCCCTCAGGATGTTGCAATCGGCGGATCGGGAGATTGTGCAGGCTTGATTCATTATCGGGTGGCGGGGGTATGGGAATCCTTTATGGATGGGCCTCGATGAGGAAGCCAGCATGACCCACACACCAGACAAGACCCGATCCGATGCGCCTGTTGCGGGTGCAGATTCCGCACAGGCACAGGCCCTCGCGGCTGTGGCTGTGATGGCGTGGCTTGATTGGACGATGCTGACGGGCCTGTCTATTTTGTGGGGCGGGTCATTCCTGTTTGGCAAAATGGCTTTGGTCAGTTTTCCGCCCTTCACCATTGTCGCGGGACGCGTTGGATTGGCGTGCCTGACTTTGGCGGTGATTTTGCGGCTGATGGGCACGGCTTTGCCGCGCGGCAGAACGGTGTGGGCCACATTGTTCGGCATGGGGATGCTCAACAATGCCATTCCTTTCAGCCTGATCATCTGGGGCCAGACGCAGTTGGGGGCGGGTCTGGCTTCGATCGTCAATGCGATGACGCCGCTGTTTACCGTGATGGTCGCGCATTTTTTAACCAAGGACGAAAAGCTCAATGCCGGCAAAATCATCGGGATCAGTCTGGGGATTGTCGGTGTTGCCGTTCTCATCAATCCCAAGAGCAAGGACGGACACCCGCTGGCGCTCCTGTCGTGTCTGGGTGCGACGATCTCCTATGGCTTTGCCAGCGTCTGGGGGCGGCGGTTCCGGAGATTGGCAATCACTCCGGTCCAGACCGCCTTCGGACAGGTCACAGCCAGTACGACACTGATGATCCCGTTTGCTCTCTGGGTCGACCATCCCTGGCTGTTGCAACAGCCGACACCCGCCGCCATTGCAAGCCTGCTGGTTCTGGGGATCTGTTGTACGGGCTTAGCCTATATCCTGTTTTTCCAGGTGTTGGCACGGGCAGGGGCCACGGCGGCCTCATTGGTCACTTTCATGATCCCGCCGAGTGCGATTGCGATGGGCGTTCTGGTGCTGGGCGAGAGCCTGACCATCGCACAACTCGCCGGCATGGGGCTGATAGGGACTGGACTGGCGGCAGTGGATGGCCGGCCGGCGCGTTGGGTGTTGGACCGTTTGGGGCGGGTGGATTAACGCCGCAACAGCGGCGCAAAGGTTGCCACCACCTGCTGGTAGACCTCGCGTTTGAACGGAATGATCAGATCGGGCAAGGCCTCGATCCGCTCCCAGCGCCACGCGTCGAATTCGGCATGCAGACCACCGGCCGGTTCGTGGATATTGATTTCGCTGTCTTCGCCCTCGAAGCGGAAGGCAAACCATTTCTGGGTTTGTCCGCGATAACGGCCCTTCCAGGCCTGGTCGGCCACCTTGCGGGGCAGGTCATAGCTGAACCAGTCGGGTGCTTCTGCGATCAGGGTCACCGAGGTGACATTGGTTTCCTCATGCAATTCGCGCAAGGCGGCGGCCAGCGGCTCCTCGCCCGCATCAATACCGCCTTGCGGCATTTGCCAGGCATGCGTGTCGTCGACATGTTCGGGGCCGGCTTCGGCCACCCGACGGCCGACCATCACCAGATCGCGATGGTTAACCAGCATGATGCCCACGCAGGGCCGGTAGGGTAGGTTGTTCATCTGGTCCTCGCCATGGTTGCGCTCGAGACTTGCGCCGATCCTATCGCGCCTTTTCTGGGCCATAGCGGGGTTGAGCGTCAAGGGCGAACGTCTTTGGCGGCGGGCTTATTTTTGGCCATGGGCTTGGGGACGGGGCTGGCTTGCGTCCGCTGGACAGGGGGAACGGCCACCGATGACATATCGGGCGGCAGCGTGATGATGTCGGTTCTGTTCATCTGTGGCGGATAGCCTGTGCGGATTTCGGGCCACAGGTTGTCCTGTCCCACGCTCAGGCTAATGGCTTTTGCGGGTGGTTCTGCGCAGTCGGGATCGGTGCAGGCTGTCGTTGGGGCCGCAGCTTGGATCATGGGCGCTTCTGCGGGCAGGGCCACAGGGGACAGGGTCGGTAAGACGATCGGCGCAGGCTGGATTGGCGGTGTCAGGGTCAGATAACCCGCCTGCATCGACCACAGGACCGCCACTGCAACCGACAGTCCAGCGGTGAGCATCCCAAGACCATGGGTATGGAAAAATCCCTTAGGGGCAGGCCGTGAGGGGGATAGGGATGGCATAACGGCCAAACGACGGACGGGCTCGAGGCGAGGGCCCAATGGGCGGATGAGTTCATCAAGAGCATGGGTCATGGCCGATCTGTCTTTCCGTTGGCCTGTCGGATCTTGCGATCCGCAATGAATTCTCTGTATTTCTCATGCCTTAATTGACATTTTATCCCTAATATTTGGTTAATTCTGTCCGAATTTCTATGCAAGGGTGCAAAAAAAACGGCCCCCTCAGGGGCCGTTTTCAATGAAACGTCTCAACCATTTCCAATCAGTTGGGCTTTGCAGTGCTTGCCAATTTTGCGTCGGCCGCCTGGCGTCCGGCCCGCAATAGTTCGAGCGCGTAATTGAGCTGGCGGTCATTTTTGGGGTCGGGGGGCACATAGGCCGATGAACCGCCACCTTCATCCTCGCCATTTTTCAAATGGCCTTTCAAGGCCGCTTCGCCCTTGGTCTCGTCGCGGCCTTTCAGCTCGGCAGGGACATCGGGCTTGACCTGAATGTCGGGATCGATGCCCTTGGCCTGAATGGACCGGCCCGATGGTGTGTAATAGCGGGCGGTTGTCAGACGCAGGGCGCCATTGCTGCCCAGCGGGATGATCGTCTGGACCGAGCCTTTGCCGAAGGAGCGTGTGCCGACCAGCGTGGCCCGTTTATGGTCCTGCAGGGCGCCGGCCACAATTTCGGAAGCCGAGGCCGATCCGCCATTGAGAAGGATCACCACCGGCTTGCCGCCCGACAAATCACCGGGACGCGCGACATGGCGCTGGCCTTCATCGACATTCCGTCCACGGGTGGACACGATCTCGCCGCGTTCGAGGAAGGCATCGGAGACATTGATGGCCTGATCGAGCAAACCGCCGGGATTGTTGCGCAGGTCGAGCACGTAACCCTTGAGCTTGTCGTTCGGAATTTCCGACTTCAGCTGCTCGATACCCTTTTTGAGGTTCTCGTAGGTCTGCTCGTTGAACTGGGTGATGCGCAGATAGGCGACATCGCCCTCGTTGCGCCAGCGCACGGCCCGGATGCGGATGGTGTCGCGCACCAGCGTCACGTCGATGGGATCGGCTGCGCCCTTGCGCACCAGTTTGAGTCGCACCGAGGTGTTGACGGGACCGCGCATCTTGTCGACGGCCTGGTTGAGTTGGAGGCCCTGCACCTGGTCGTCGTCGATCTGCACGATCAGATCGCCTGACAGCAATCCGGCGCGTGAGGCGGGTGTGTCGTCAATCGGGGCTACCACTTTCAGCACGCCCTCTTCCATCGTCACTTCAATCCCGAGGCCGCCGAATTCGCCGCGGGTCTGCACCTGCATGTCGCGGTAATTCTTGGCATCCATGAAGCTGGAATGCGGGTCGAGGCTCGACAGCATCCCGTTGATGGCGGCTTCGATCAGCTTGCTGTCATCGGGCTTTTCGACATAGTCCGACCGGACTTTTTCAAACACATCGCCGAACAGGTTGAGCTGCCGGTAGATATCGCTGCCCGCGGCAATGGCGCCGATCCCAATGGTCGGGTTTGTGGCCACCAGTGTGACACTTGCACCCAGCACAATGCCGGTGAAAAGAGGCGCAAATTTACGTATCATCCTCGGACTTTCTCCGTTTGGGGCGGCACCCACCAAGGGGCCGGATCGATGGAAGACCCATCTTTTCTGAATTCAACATAAAGGACAGGACGCGTCGCGTCATCACCTGATGCAACAAGAATTGTTTTTGCATCCTGCCCCATTTGGGCGACAGGCTCGCCCATGATCACAAATTGACCAATCGAGACGGTGATCCGTTCCAGGCCGGCCAGCAAGACATAATACCCGTTTCCGGCATTGATGATCAATAATTGTCCATAACCCCGGAATGATCCGGCATAGGAGACCGTGCCATCGGCCGGTGTGGTGACAATCGCATCCTGGCGGGTGGCAATCGCCATGCCGCGCATCTGTCCGCCATTGCCGTCATTGGCGTTGAAGCCGCGCAGCACCGTGCCTGCAACCGGCCAGGGCAGGGCGCCTTTCAACTCGTTGAAGGGGGCGCGTGCGGTCAGTTTGACGGCATCCTTGCCGCTGGCGGCAGCAAGGCGGGTGCCGAGCTCGCGGGCTTTGGGGTCGTTCGACAGGGCATTGGCGCGGCGGCGCGCATCATCCTCGGCTTCGAACCGCGTCATCAGTTCCCTGAGGGACTGGGCGCGCTGGACCAGCGTATCGGCCTTCTTGCGTTCGTCCTCGAGGCCTTTTTCGCGCTCGCTGACATCGCGCTGTCTGGCCTGGGTCAGCGCCGTCAATTCCTGGCGGTCCGTCACCAGCGTGGCGAGGTCGGCCTGCATGAGGTCCCTGGTGCGCTTGTCGAGTTCGCGCAAGCGGATCAGCTCACCGAGATCGGTGGCCAGCATGGTGGTTTCGGCCTGCATATCGGGCAAAACCGCGCCCATCATCAGCGAGGCATGCAGCGCTTCCAGAACGTCTTCGGGCTTGACGAGAATGGCGGGCAACGGTTTGCGGCCCATCCGCTGCAGCGAGGCGAGAATATGCGACAAGGAAGCGCGGCGGGTTTCAAGCGACTGGCGGATAGCGGTCTCGGTTTGGCCCAGCAGGGTCAACCGGTTCTCGGTCTCGATGATTTTGCTTTCCTGGGCCTGCACCCGCTTGGCGACATCGTTCAGGCGTTCGAGCAGGCGGTTGCGGTCTTGCGCCAGCCTGTCGATATCGGCCTTGAGGCGGGCTCGCTCGGCCTCGCCGGTTTTCAGGCTGGTTTCCACCGCTTCCAGTTCGAGCTTGCGGGCAATCGCGTCACCGCTGGCGGGTTCGGTATTGAAGCCTGCCGCGGTATTGGCCGCTGGCGGTGCGGGTGCCTTCTGGCCCTGTGCACAGGCGTAGCCGGTCAACGACAGTCCGCCGAGGGCTGTGGCTGCCAGCATCGCCAGAATGTACACGGGCTGTCGCACTGTTGGTCAATCCTGTCTGGTCAAGGACACTTACACACGGTGATAGGGATGCCCCGATAAAATGGTCATGGCACGATAGAGCTGCTCGCTGGCAATCAACCGGACCAGTTGGTGGGGCAGGGTCATGCCGCCAAACGAGACAACCAGTTCGGCCTCCTGCCGCAAGGATGGATCAAGCCCGTCCGCGCCGCCGATGACCAGAGCAAGGGCCTTGCGGCCGCCGTCCCTATATCGTCCCAAGAGTTTGGCAAAATCGGGGCTGGAGGGTGATGTTCCGCGTTCATCCAGCAAAACCATCACCGCATCGCCCAATTTGGCACGGATGACGGTGGCCTCCTCGCCCATGCGGGCCGTGGCCTGACCGGCGCGCCCTTCGGCAAGTTCGATGATGTCGGGGCCGGAAAAGCCCAGCGCGCGGGCCGAGGCCTTGGCCCGTTCGATGTAGCGATCAATCAATTGCCGTTCGGGACCGTCTTTGACACGACCTACCGCGAGGATGATCAGACGCATCGGAGCGCATTAGCCGTTGGCTTGTTCGGCGGGACGGTCGGATCCCCACATTTTCTCGAGATTGTAGAACTGCCGCACTTCCGGACGGAAAATATGGACGATCACATCACCCGCATCCAGCAGAACCCAATCGCATTGGGGTTCGCCCTCGGTCTTGATGCCGCGATAGCCTGCTTCTTTCAAAGCCTCGCTGACGCGATGGGCGATGGAGGCGACATGGCGGTTGGCGCGACCGGAGGTCACGATCATGGTGTCGGCAATCGAGGTGCGGCCCTTGAGGTCGATCACCACGGTCTCTTCGGCCTTGGCATCCTCGATGGCGTCAATGATCAGCGCAAGATAGGCCTCGCCGGAAAGAGCGGCAGGCGCGGTGACGGCAGAGGCGGGTGAAGTGGCAGCATCAGGCTGCGAAACAGAACGAGCGCGTGTCAGCGTAAATATCCCTTAAACGTCACATCAAATGATGCAATTCCCACTATGGGCCAATTTGTATTATTTTTCAATGAATCTCGTCACGCCCGGACAAATGCGGACCTAGCGGGGGAGTGGCGGCTTTTGCCGGGCCCGCAAGCCGGTCGAGGACAGCGTGGATCGCTTGTCATGCAGCATGATCCAGGCGGGTGCCTGATACTGCAAAAGGGCTTTTTGCAGGTGTTCCGGACGGCGATAGGCGGCCAAAGCGGTTGCAGCGCGGGAACGGGTGGCCTTTAGGGTGGAGCCGGGACGGTCGATCACCGCCATCGGCATCAGGGCAGCGATGGTTGTCCAGTCCTTCCAGCGATGGAACGAGGCCAGATTGTCGCTGCCCATCAGCCAGACAAAGCGTGTGCCGGGCGCGCGCCGCTTCAGCCAGTTGAGCGTGTCGACCGAAAAGCGGGTGCCTATTTTGTCTTCGATGCCGGTGATGTGGATGCGCGGATGCTGTTTGATGGCCCGCGCCCAGTCCATCCGTGTGGCGATGTCGGGCAAGAGACTGGCATCTTTCAAGGGATTGCCAGGGGTAACAAGCCACCAGACCGCGTCCAGACCCAGCCGGCGCATGGCAATCAGGCTGATCAGCCGGTGGGCTGCATGGGGCGGATTGAAAGACCCGCCCAACAGGCCGATCCGCAGACTGCGGCCATGCGGCGGCAAAGAGGGGGCAGGAGCAAGTGTTGACGCCATCTGCCGGGACGCCTTTGTGCGGGAGGGCTGGCCTGCCGGTCCCGTCACGGCCTGATCTGTCCCGTGCCGCGCACGCGGTAGTTGAAGGAGGTCAGCTGTTCGACCCCCACCGGACCGCGCGCATGCATGCGGCCGGTTGCGATGCCGATTTCGGCGCCGAACCCGAATTCGCCCCCATCGGCAAATTGGGTCGAGGCATTGTGCAGCACAATGGCAGAATCCACCTCGCGCAAGAACCGTTCGGCTGCTGCCTGATCATCGGTGACAATGGCATCGGTATGGTGCGAGCTGTAGCGCGCAATATGGCCAAGCGCGCCGTCGAGACCGTCCACCACGCCCACCGAGATGATCGCGTCGAGATATTCGGTGTGCCAATCCTGTTCCTGCGCGGGCACGATGCGCGGATCCAGTGCGGCAATGGCCGGATCGCCACGCACCTCGCAGCCCTCGCCAAGCAGCATCTCCACAAGCGGTCGGGCGTGACTGGCCAAGCAACCGCGATCGATCAGCAGGGTTTCAGCCGCGCCGCAGACGCCGGTGCGGCGCAATTTGGCGTTGCGCACAATCGCCTTGGACATGGCCAGATCAGCCGCCCGGTCGATATAGATATGGCAGAGGCCTTCGAGATGGGCGAAAACCGGCACGCGGGCTTCGGCCTGCACCCGTTCGACCAGCGAGCGGCCACCGCGCGGCACGATCACATCGATGCTCTGGCCAAGTCCCTCCAGCATCATGCCGACAGCCGCCCGGTCCTTGCTCGGGACCAGCTGGATGGCATCGGCCGGAAGGCCCGCCTGTTGCAGGCCCGCCCGCATCGCCTCGGCAATGGCCGAGGCCGAGCGGAAACTTTCCGAACCGGTCCGCAAAATCGAGGCATTGCCGCTTTTCAGGCACAGCGCGCCTGCATCGGCGGTGACATTCGGGCGGCTTTCAAAAATCACGCCGATGACGCCGAGCGGCGTGGCCACCCGTTCGAACATCAACCCGTTGGGTTGGCTCCAATGCGCCAGCACCCGCCCGACCGGGTCGGGCAGGCCGGCAATCTCTTCGACCGCTTGCGCAATCGCTTCCAGCCGCGTGGCGTCCAGACGCAAGCGGTCCAGAAATGATCCGGCAGTGCCGCGTGCCTCTGCCTCTTCGAGATCAAGCGCATTGGCGGCAAGGATGGCCGGAGCCGAGGCGCGCAGGGCTTTTGCCGCGGCCAACAGGCCTGCATCCTTCTGCTGCGGGGGTATGACTGCCAGGGCAGAGGCGGCCGCGCGTGCGGCGTGGCCGATCGCCTGCATCAAGTCCTGCAATTCCCGATCCGCGCTGACCATCCCACGCTCCCTGAATTCAACCCGTGCCCAAAGCCATATCGTCACGATGGACGATTTCCGCCCGGCCTGCATAGCCCAGCACTTTCGGAATGTCTTTCGAAGATAGGCCGATCATCGCCTGCGCCTCGCCGGCATCATAGCCGACCAGACCACGGCCCAATTCGCCCCCATCGGGTCCGCGCATCACGACTGCGTCACCACGCTCGAAAGTGCCTTCGACCCGTGTCATCCCGGCACAGAGCAGGCTTTTTCCCGCACGCAACGCCCGGGCCGCGCCCGCATCCAGATGCAGAATTCCCTTGGGTTCTAGCACGCCGGCAATCCAGCTTTTGCGGGCCGAAACCGGATTGGAGCCGGTGCGGAACCAGGTGCAGCGGGCGCCCTCGGCAATGTTGCGCAAAGGGTGCAGCACCCGTCCGTCGGCAATGATCATCTGTGTGCCGCCAGCGGTGGCAATTTTGGCGGCCTCGATTTTGGTCTGCATGCCGCCGCGCGACAATTCGGACGCCGCGCCTCCTGCCATGGCTTCGATCTCGGCGGTAATGCGCGGCACTTCCGCAATGAATTCGGCCTCGGGATCGAGATGCGGGGGGGCGGAATAGAGCCCGTCAATGTCGGAGAACAGGATCAAAAGATCCGCAGCCGCCATTGTCGCCACCCGTGCGGCCAGCCTGTCATTGTCGCCATAGCGGATTTCAGTGGTGGCCACGGTGTCGTTTTCGTTGACGACCGGTATCGCCCGCCATTCGAGCAGGCGGCCGATGGTGGCCCGGGCATTGAGATAGCGCTGGCGCTCCTCGGTGTCACCGAGTGTTACCAGAATTTGACCGGCAGTGATGCCGCGCTGCGACAGCGCATCGGCCCAGGCGCGCGCCAGCGCGATCTGGCCGACCGCGGCCGCGCCCTGGCTTTCTTCGAGTTTCAGCACGCCGCGCGGTAGACCCAGAATGGTGCGGCCCATGGCGATCGCGCCGGACGACACCACAATCACCTCGGTGCCTGCCGCATAGAGTGTTGCCAGATCGTCGGCCAGGCTCGACAGCCATGCTGTCCGCAATTCGCCCTTGCTGCCGTCAATCAGCAGCGAGGAGCCGACCTTGACGACAATCCGCCGAAAGCCGGCAAAGGTCTTGGTCAAGCCTGTCGCATCGGTCTCTTGTTGTCCCGCCAACGCATCTGCTGCTTTGGTCGTCGCCGTGCTCATGGATGCCAGGCCTCGCTTGGCTTGGCGTTCAACTGCTCGTCCTCGACGCGCCGTGCCTCGGAGATCACCTCCAGCAGGGCTCTCAGCGCCTTGTCGACACCAAGACCGGATGCCGAGGACAGCACCAGCGGTGTCCGCTTGGCGGCCCGTTTCAGGCGGGCGGTCTGTTCTTTGAGCGTGTCGGGATCGAGCGCATCGGCTTTGGACAGCACAACAACTTCGGGCTTTTCATCCAACCCGTTGCCATAGGCGGCCAATTCGGCCCGCACGGTCTTATAGGCTTGCCCGGCATGTTCGCCGGTCCCGTCGACCAGATGCAGCAGCACGCGGCAACGTTCGACATGGCCGAGAAAACGGTCGCCGAGACCATGGCCCTCATGCGCCCCTTCGATCAGGCCGGGAATATCGGCCAGCACGAATTCGCGCCCATCCATCCGCACCACGCCGAGGCCGGGATGCAGGGTGGTGAAGGGATAATCGGCAATTTTGGGCTTGGCCGCCGAGACAGCTGCCAGAAAAGTCGACTTTCCGGCATTGGGCAGACCGACAAGGCCAGCATCGGCAATCAGTTTCAGCCGCAGCCAGATCCAGCGTTCCTGCCCGTCCTGCCCGGGATTGGCATGGCGCGGGGCGCGGTTGGTCGAGGTGGTGAAATAGGCATTGCCGAAGCCGCCATTGCCGCCCTTGGCCAGACGGTAGCGCTGGCCGACCTCGGTCATATCGGCAATCAGGGTCTCGCCATCCTCGTCCAGCACCTGCGTGCCGCACGGCACTTTGAGCACGATATCGGGGCCATTGGCGCCCGTGCGGTTTTTGCCCATGCCATGCACGCCCGAGCGCGCCTTGAAATGCTGCTGGTAGCGGTAATCGATCAGCGTGTTGAGGCCGTCGACACATTCGACCCAGACATCGCCGCCGCGTCCGCCGTCGCCCCCGTCGGGCCCGCCGAATTCGATAAACTTCTCACGGCGGAACGAGACGCAACCTGCGCCACCATTGCCGGAACGGATATAGATTTTGGTTTCATCGAGAAATTTCATGATGGACCATTCAGTAAAGGACCACGCGCCCTTCGGCAATCATTTCGATGCAGCAAGGTGAACAAGCTTGAAAATGAGGGTGCGCAAGGGCTGCAAGGAGCCGGTTTGCGCTCCTTGCACCGTGCTTGTTCAGACCGCGGGACTAGGCCGCACCCGCCCAATCGGTCCAATCATAGGGCTTCATCCAGTCGAGCGGCAGGACGGGGACGCCCGCCAGGCCGTGCCATTCGCGGCGATCCAGCCGGTAATCGAAGACCTGATAGGGCAAACCCCGCAACGGCGCATAGCTTGTGCGCTCCTGCAGGCGGATGAACCCCAGTTTCTCCAGCACATGGATGGATGGCGTGTTATCGACCCGTACAGTCGCTGTGACCCCCGTGACCGATGTCAGGGTGAACAGGGCGTCGACAATCGCGCGGCAGGCCTCGGACGCATAGCCGAAGCCCCAATGATCGGGGTGCAGGGCATAGCCGATCATCGGTTGAACCACCAGCTCCGGTGCGCTGTTCTGCCCGTTGGCCGCCATGGGAAACCGCAGCAGAACGGTGCCGATCACGGTTTGCACGCGGCCTTTCAGCACGATCAGCAATTCAAGCGTGGTGCCATACCGGTTGCTGTCGCGGGTGGCGCGCACGAATTCGGCAGCCTGATGGGCCGGATAGGGATGGGGGATCGAGGCCGTCATCTCGGCCACCTGCTTGTGGCGTGCAAAATCGGCAATGGCAGGCGCATCCACCGGTTGCGGCCAGCGCAGCCACAGGCGGGGTGTTTCTATCCGGTAGACATCATCATGGGTGATCGAGGGAAACATGCTGATCCTCCTGCATGTCATGATGGCTAGCACGCAATCATGACACAAAAACGACAAAGGGAGAGGGGTTTCCCACTCTCCCGGCGTTTTTTGGAGGATTTTTCAGACTTTGGAAAAATCGCTCTATGGAAACTCCGCCGGGATTGTGGTCCGGCGGGGTGTCAAGAGCAATCCGCCGTTATTCTGCTGCCTCGCGGGCATTGACGACCACGAACATGCGGTCGTTGGCTTTTTTCTGGAACTCGACGGTTCCAGCGGTCAGCGCGAACAAAGTATGGTCTTTGCCCATGCCGACATTGACGCCCGGATGCACTTTCGTGCCGCGCTGGCGGATGATGATGTTGCCCGGAATCACGTTCTCGCCGCCAAACTTTTTGACACCGAGACGACGACCAGCCGAGTCACGACCGTTGCGGG
>CANFLM010000068.1 GCA_947447895.1 Hyphomicrobiales bacterium | reverse complement strand
GTTATAACGGCATACCGAAAGCTCACTTCTTTTTATTTCTCAAAGAGTGTGAATGGCGGTTCAATCATCGCCCAGCCAGCAACCTCTTGAAGACTATCTCAGAATGGGTCAAAATGTGAATACTGAAACCTTATCTATGTCAGCCCCAAGTTGAAATTTAATTTTTTACACTCATTTTTTTAAAAACCCTTTCAATGCCAATTTGAATATTATTCATGCGCCCCAGCCTCGCGTGGAAAGCCGGGCTGATAAGACGCCAAAACATGTGGGGGGAGTGCTTCTGGGCTGGAAACAGAGGACGATTTGACGCATTTTGAGGATGAAATGTTGAGTCGTAGGCGTGTCTCGCATTTGTTTGTGATTTCTAGAACGGGATGGAACCTATGCGGATTATTGTGAACGGGCAGCAGGCTTTCGGTGAGGCGGTGTTGCGCGCTCTGGTGGAGCGGGGCGAGAATGTGGTGGCTGTCTATTGTGCGCCCGACAAAACCGGAGCCCGCCCCGATCCGCTGAAAGTGGCCGCCGAAAGCCTCGGCTTACCCGTGCACCAGCCCGCTTCGTTCAAAAATCCCGAGGTCTGGGCCCAAATCGCGGCGCTGCAACCCGATCTGTGCGTGATGGCCTTTGTGACCAAATTCGTGCCGTCCGAATGTCTGGCCATTCCGCGCCTCGGCACGATCCAATACCACCCTTCCCTGCTGCCGCGCCATCGCGGTCCCAGCGCGATCAACTGGCCGATCATTGCCGGCGAGACGGTGACTGGCCTGTCCATTTTCTGGCCCGATGACGGGCTGGATACCGGCCCGATCCTGTTGCAGAAACAGGTCGACATCGGACCCGATGCCACCTTGGGCACTTTGTATTTCGACAATCTGTTTCCGATGGGTGTGGCCGCGATGCTGGAAGCCGTCGATCTGGTGCGCGATGGCAAAGCACCCAAAATCGAGCAGGACCATGCGCAAGCCGACTATCAGGGCTGGTGCAAGGCCGAGGACTGCGTCATCGATTGGGCGAAACCCGCGCAGGCAGTCTATAACCTGATCCGCGGGGCCAATCCCTCACCTGGTGCCTCGACCCTGTTTAAGGGCGAGAGCCTGAGCCTGTTCGATGCCCGTCCGGTGGCGTCCCATGGCGGCAAGCCCAGCACGATCTCGGCCGTGCAAGAGGACGGTTTTGTCGTGGAAGCCACGGACGGGGCCATTCTTGTACAACGCTTGCGCTTCGGCAAAGGCCCGAAAGAGGCGGCCATGGAGTGGTTCAACCGTGAGGGCCTCACAATCGGAACCGCATTCGGATCATAACCACCAACAGAGGGAAACGGCAGATGGACTATCATAAACTGGGCCGTTCCGGCCTCAAAGTATCACCCTTGTGCCTTGGCACCATGATGTTCGGTGCGCAAACCGACGAACCGACCTCGCAGCGGATCATCGCGGCAGCGCGCGAGCACGGCGTCAACTTCATCGACACCGCCGACACCTATAACGAGGGGGTATCGGAGGAGATTGTCGGCCGCGCCATTGCCAAGGATCGCGATGCCTGGGTGCTGGCCACCAAGGTCGCCAATGTGGTGCACCAGACACCGAGCGGCACCGCGCCCAACAAAAGCGGGCTGTCGCGCAAATGGATCATGGAAGCCGTCGAGGACAGCCTGAAACGGCTCGGCACCGACTATATCGACATCTATTATCTGCACAAAGAAGACCATTCGACGCCGCTCGATGAAACCGTCAAAGCGATGGGCGATTTGATGAAATCCGGCAAAATCCGTTATTTCGGCATTTCCAACTATCGCGCATGGCGTTTGGCGGAAATCTGTCGGATGTGTGATGAATGGGGTATTGACCGCCCGATTGTCAGCCAGCCCTATTACAATGCCATGAACCGGATGCCGGAAGTCGAGCACCTGCCGGCTTGCGGCCATTTCGGGCTCGGGGTTGTGCCCTACAGCCCGCTGGCCCGCGGCGTGCTGACCGGCAAATACGACCCCAACCGTCCGCCGCCCGAAGGCACCCGCGCCGGCCGCCAGGACCGCCGCATGATGCAGACCGAATGGCGGGTTGAATCGCTCGATATTGCCCAGGAAATCAAGCAGCATGCCGAGGCCCGCAACACCAAGGCGCAATATCTGGCGCTGGCCTGGGTGCTCAACAACAGGTACATCACCTCGGTGATCGGCGGTCCGCGCACCGAGGAGCAATGGGCGGATTATCTCGCAGCTCTCGACTATACCTTTACCGCCGAGGACGAAGCCCTGATCGACCGGCTGGTGTCGGCAGGACATCCCTCCACGCCGGGCTATAATGACCCCGTCTACCCGCTCGAAGGACGCCTGTCACGGGTCTGACAGCCCCATTTCACGACAAAAGGCCGCAGCGATGCGGCCTTTTTGTTTCACCGCAGGGTACAACCAAATCAGCGACGCGCTTCTGCCGCCCGGACTTTGGAGCCTTCGACCAGATCGCTCGAGACGTTGAGGCCGACCCGCTCGCCGATTTTCAACCCATCGGCAATGTTGATCAGCGCGCCATCGGTGGAGGCCACTTTGATGGGGCGGAATTTGATGGTGGAATCCTCGCCGATCACCGCCACCTGCTGGGTGCCGCCGCGCTGCATCATGGCCGAGACCGGAATTTGCAGGAAGCTTTTCACCGGCACCCGAAGGCTCACATTCACGAAACTGCCAGGCACCAGAAACTGGTCGCTATTGTCGATGTCGAGTTCGACAAACAACGTGCGGGTCCGGGGATCGAGCGTGCCGGCGGTGCGGCTGATCTTGGCCTTGCGTTTGCGGTCGGGATTGGCGGCATCGATAATATCGGCCTCGTCACCCACTTTGATGGCCGCCACATCGCGCTGTTCGACATAGATGCCGATGCGGAGTTTGGAGTTGTCGGCAATCTGCATGACGGGCAGCGAGCTGGCCTGATTGGTGGTCGCAGCTTGCATCAAGGCACCGGGATCGGCAAAGCGGGCGACAACCGTGCCGTTAAACGGGGCTTTCAGGGTCTGGTAGGACCGCATGATACCCAGATTGCGCACGGTTTCCTGGGCCATCCGGTAATTGGTTTCAGCCTGTTCTGCCGCCTGTTGCGAGGTGGTGCTGTTGCGCAGCAATTCACGCGAACGGGCATCGATGCGCTGTTTCTGGTCGAGATCGGCCACCGCACTCTGGTACTGGCTTTCCAGTTCCGCACTGTCGATTTCCGCAATCACCTGATTGGCGGTGACCTGGTCGCCTTTGTCCACCAGAACCGATTTCAGATAGCCGCTGACTTTGGCGAAGACCGTTGTGGTCTGATAGGGCCGTGCATCGCCAAGCAGCTGGATGGTGCGGAATTGAGGCCCCTGCACCACATTGGAGACCACCACACGCGGCCCGCGCGCCACGTCCGCCTCCATCGCAGCTTTGACAGTGGCAAGGCTGGAGGATGACTGGGTCATGTAAAAGGCGGTGCCCAGAACGGTTGCGACCACGCAGACACCGCCGGTGAGATAGAGGCGCGTTCTGGACGGGCGGCCCTGAGAGGAAAGTTGATCCATCGCTGATTATCCGTTGACCGACGGGACATGTCCCGCATGAGATGGGGCTTCATGGGCTGAAGAGGCATGAGCCGGGGCAGCAAGGGCTGAGGCAGCACCTGCCGATTCAAGGGCGTATTGCGCATCGAGTTCGTGCAAGCGAGGCGGCTTGCGGCGCAACAGGGTGTAGAAGATCGGCACGATGATCAGCGTGGCGATGGTGGCTGCCAGAAGGCCGCCGATCACCGCACGGCCCAAAGGGGCGTTCTGCTCGCCCGCCTCGCCCAGCCCCAAAGCCATGGGGATCATGCCGAGGATCATCGCCAGCGCGGTCATCAGGATCGGCCGCAGGCGGGTCTTGCCCGATTCCACCACCGCCTCGAACGGTGTCACATCGCCGCGCGCACGCACATCATTGGCAAAACTGACCACCAGAATGGAATTGGAGACCGAAATCCCGACCGTCATGATCGTTCCCATCAAGGATTCCACATTAATGGTGGTGCCCGTCAGAGCCAGCATCCAAATAATGCCGATCAGAGCCCCGGGAATAGCCATCATAATGATGAACGGATCGACCCAGGACTGGAACAGCACGACCAGCAGGGCATAGACCAGAATGATCGCGATCACGAGGCCCTGCGCCAGACGGGTGAAGGAGGAATCCATCACCTCGGGCTGGCCGCGCAGATCGATATGGGTGGTCACCGGCAGGTCTTTCGAGACCTCGGCAATCGCCTTGCGCACATCGGCCGCCACGCCCCCCAGATCGCGTCCGTCGACATTGGCGGCCACGTCGATAACGCGCTGGACCGAGTAATGGTTGATCGCTGCCAGTGAACTGCGCGGGCGCACCGAGGCAATATCGGCCATGCGTGTGACCGGCGCATTCGGGAAAGTCGAGTATTGGGTGGTCGAAAACTGGTTGGCCACATTGGAAGGCTGGCTCACCATCGGCTGGCTGACCGGCAGCCCCATCAGATCATCCACCGTCTGGATGGCTTCCATCGGCTGACGCACCGCCACGAAATAGTTCACATTATTGACGGGATTGAGGAAATAGGAGGGAGCAACCAGCGAGCTCGATGACAGAGACACCAGCAGATTGTTGGAGACATCGCGCTGCGAAACGCCCAGCTGCGCCGCCCGCAAGCGGTCCACATCGACCTGCAGTGTCGGATAATCGAGAATCTGCGTGATATGCGGATCAGCCACACCCGGGATTTTCTGCAAAGCCAGCAACAGCTTTTGGGCCAGTTCGTAGGACCGGTTGAAATTGGGATCGGAAATCTGGATGTCGATCGGCGCGGACAAGCCGAAATTCAGCACCTGCGACACGATATCGGCGTTCTGGAAATAGAACAGCGCGCCGGGGAAGGCGTCAGGCAACACGGCACGCAAGGCGCGGATATGGTCAACGCTCGGCTTGTGACCCTTTTTCAGTTGGATCAGAATATCGGCATCCGCACTCGAGACGTTATCGGAGGGGATCAGGGCCAGATTGGTGGCAAACGGGACACCCACCACATCATTGATGGTCTGGATCTCGTCATTGCCGATGACTTCGCGGATTTTGGCCTGCACAGCCAGCACATTCTGTTCGGTCACTTCGAGACGCGTGCCCGCCGGACCGCGATAATGGAGTTTGATAATACCCACATCGGCCGTGGGGAAGAAATCCTTGCCGAGATAGCCCGCCATCACCAGCGAGACTGCCAGCACAACGCCAAACGTCACCAACACAAACCCGCGCGCGCGCAAACAGGCTTCCAGCGCGTTCTGGTATCCGCTCCTGACCCATTCAAAACCGCGCTCGAACTGGGCGAACACGCCGGTCGGGGTTGTATGGGCGTGTTCGGTCAGCATCATGCGCGCCATGGTCGGCACAATCGAGAAACTGAGCACATAGGAGGCCAGCATCGCCAGCACCACGGTCAATCCCAACGGAATGAACAGGTAGCGCGCCGCCCCCTCCAACAGGAACACGGGGAAGAACACGATACAAATCGCCAAAGTGGCCACCGTCAGCGGCGTCACCACTTCCGAACAGCCATCCAGAATTGCCACCGTCAACGGCTTGCCGAGCGACTGGTTGCGGTGGATGTTTTCGATCGTCACGGTCGCATTGTCCACCAACAGGCCGATGGCCAGCGCGAGACCGCCCAGCGTCATCAGGTTGATGGTTTCCCCTGCCGCATAAAGCCCGGCTATGCCGGCAAAAATCGACAGCGGGATCGATGCCGAAACGATCACCATGTTGCGCCACGACCCGAGGAAGAACAGGATCATCAGCGAGACGAGGATCGAGGAGACCAGAGCCTCTTCCAGCACGTTGTGGATGGCGGAACGCACAAACACCGACTGGTCGAAATCCAGCTGCATCTCGAGCCCCTCGGGGGCGGCGGCCTTGATCTCGGGCAGCAAAGCCCGCGTGGCTTCCACAACCGCAATGGTCGAGGCATCGGAATGGCGCATCACGGTGACATAGGTGGCCCGCTCGCCGTTCACATGGACCATATTGGTCTGGTTGGCGAAACTGTCGCCCACTGTGGCGACATCTCCCAAGGTCACGACAATTCCGTTGCGGACCGCCAGCGGCAGGTTGGAAAACTGCGCCACATTCGGTGGGCTGGAATTGATCGCCACATTATATTCGCGCTCGCCGATACGCGCGACGCCGGCCGGCACGATCACGTTGGAGCTTTGCAGGGCCGTGACCACATCACTGGGCGAAACACCCTTGGCTGCCATACGGGCCGGATCGATATCGACGATGATCTGGCGCGCCTTGCCGCCATAGGGTGCCGACAGCGAAATGCCCGGAATGGTGAACAGTTTGAGCCGTACGAAATTGAAAGTGTAATCGAGGATCTGTTCCTCGGGGATGGTCTTGCTCGACGATGTCATCTGCACGACACCGACATTGGAGGCGCTGAACGGGATCAGGATCGGCGGGGTCATGCCCGGCGGCATGACGCGCAGTACCTGGTTGTTCACAGCATTGATCTGCGCCATCGCGCCGCCCAATTCGGCACCGGGCTTGAAAAAGATCTTGATAATGCCGGTACCCGACAGAGACTGGCTTTCGATATGGTCGATCCCGTCGACGCTTTGCGCATAGGTGCGCTCGGCGACCAGCACCACGCGCCGTTCCATCTCCTCGGCAGACAGACCGCCATAATTCCATGCAACCAGCACCACCGGAATGTTGATGGTCGGGAAAATATCCACCACCATGCGGCTGAGAGACAGGGCACCCGCGAGGACAACAATGAATGCGGCAATCGCCGACGTATAGGGACGCCGCAACGCGACGTGAACCAACCCCATCATAGGACACATTCCCCCATTGCCATCGTCCGGCCGTCCCGATCGGTCATCTGCGATCCGGTCGTCCGGCCAGAAAATCCTTCACTGATATCTTAGCCTGCCCCGCGAGAGTGGCCCCTGTCAACTCGCCACCCGCAAAGCACCACCCTGAAGTCGCACCGAGCCGGTTTCAAAACCCCAAAGCCGACAGGCGGCTGAAGCCGTCAACACTGGCCAAAGGCGATCCCAGTTCGGCAGCGATTCCGAATTCGGCCAAAGCGCGTTGGTAGCGTCGCGCCAGAAACGCATCGCCGACGATCAGCAGACGGCCGGTGACGGGATAAGCGGCAAGCCCGTCCCTGATCTCGTGCCCGATCAGCAGGCCCGACAAACGGCCCGCGCTGTCTTGTGCGGGCAACTGTCCCAGCAGGACCCCGCTGCGGGTGGTGAAAATATCGTGCAGCAGTCCGGCCGTCTCGTGGCGGCTGACCTGCCGCACCCCGTCGATAAAGGCCTGTTCGTCGCTCTCGCCGGAGGCATCACTCATCAGACGGCCTAGAATCGAATGGGTCTTGAGCACGCCGAACACTTCGCCCGTCATGAAACTCGTGAACCTCTGCAAGGCTCCATCGCGCACCTCGACCCATTTGCTATGGGTGCCGGGCAGGATCACGGTGGCGGTTTCACTCTCCTCGACCACACCGAACACCTGAATCTCTTCGCCGCGCATCACATCCGGCGTCGGGCTGTGCATGGCCACGCCGGGCAGGAAATGCATTCTGACGCCCTGATCGGCCTCCACCACCACGGCAGCTCTGGCCAGATCGGCCAGACGGGCGGGGGCTTCGACATAAGGTGTTTCAATCCAGCCATTGCGGCTGGTGATCATACCCGACAGGAAGATGTCCATATCGGGGCTGATCCAGGACCCGATTTCGCGCTGCAAAACAGCTGCAAAATCACGATCGCTCACGCTCAGAATGCCGGCGGCAGCCTGATGGGTCTGGGCGACCGTTCCATCGGGAGCAAACCGGTAGCAACGAAAATTGCTGGTTCCCCAATCCACCACCAAACGGGCGCGCTGTGTCATAGGTTTGCTTCCTCAAAATCTATTCAGGCACCACGGCTGTGGCTTCGATTTCCACCAGAGCTCTGGTTTCGACCAGACGCACGACCTGCACAAGCGCCATGGCAGGATAATGCTTGCCGATCACATCGCGATAGGCTTTGCCGATGGCCCGCAACTGGCCCAGGTAATCTTCGATATCGGTCACATACCATGTCAACCGCATCAGATGGCGCGGTTGTGCCCCGCCGACCGCCAGAATATCGACAATGTTCTGCAAGGCCTGACGGGTCTGTTCGACCAGCCCTTGCGGAAACTGCTCCTGCGCATCCCAACCGACCACGCCGCCAGTCATGATCAACCGCCCTTTGGCCATCATGCCGTTGGAATAGCCCTGCGGGCGCGGCCAGCCTTTGGGCAGCAGCGAGACCGGTTCGACTTCCGGCAGGACCTCGTCTCCCGCGCTTGGGCCCTGCACAAGCTGGCGCAGCACAAAGCGTTGCAGCTTGCCGGTTTCGGTGCGCGGGAGTTTGTCGACAAATGCGATCTCGCGTGGATATTTATAAGGCGCAATATCGGCTTTGACATAGTCCTGCAGGGTTTTGACCATGGCTCCATCGCTGGCAATACCCGGCTTCAACACGATATAGGCCTTGACCACCATCCCACGCTCGGCATCGGGAGAGCCGACCACGCCACATTCGGCCACAGCGGGATGGGTCAGCAACGAGGCCTCGACCTCGGGTCCGGCAATGTTGTAGCCCGAGGAGACGATCATGTCGTCCGAGCGCGCCTGGTACCAGAAGTAACCGTCCTCGTCCTGCATGAAACTGTCGCCCGTCATGTTCCAGCCGTTGCGGACATAATGGGATTGGCGTGGATCATCCAGATAGCGGCAGCCGGTCGGACCGCGCACCGCCAGCAGGCCGATCGTGCCGCGCGGCACGTCCTGTCCGTCGCCGTCAACCACCTTGGCCTCATAGCCCGGCACCACCAGCCCTGTCGATCCCGCACGGATCTGGTCTTGCGGTGCCCCGATAAAAATATGCAGCATCTCGGTGGCTCCGATGCCATCCATCAACCGCATGCCCGTCGCCTTGTGCCAGGCCTCGAATGTGGCCAGCGGCAAATGCTCGCCCGCCGAGACGCAAATCCGCAGGGATGACACGTCATGTTCGGCGAGCTTGCCCAGCATCACCCGATAGGCGGTTGGCGCGGTAAAACACACAGTGGCCTTGAAGCGGGCAATCGCGGCCATCAATTCATCGGGCGGCGCCTTGTCGAGCATCACGAAGGCCGCACCGATCCTGAGCGGAAACAGCACCAAGCCACCCAGACCGAAGGTAAAGGCCAAAGGAGGCGAACCGATAAACACGTCGGAGGCTTGGGCCTTCAACACTTTCGCACCATAGCAATCGCAAATCGCCAGCAGATCACGGTGATAGTGCATCGTGCCCTTGGGCTCGCCGGTGGTGCCGGAGGTGAAGCCGATCAGGCAGACATCATCGCGCGAGGTCTCGACGGCCTTGAACTCGGGCGAAGCCTTGTCCATCAGGCTCTCGAGCGATCCTTCGCCCTCATGCCCCCAGGTGACAATGGTGGCGAGATCGGGGCTCAAGGCCCTGGCCGCTGCCAATTCCCCCAGCAGCGTATGATCGCACAGGGCCAGATGGATTTTGGCCTTTTTGATCGGGTAGCTCAATTCCTTGGCCCGCAACATCGGCATGGTGGCCACCACAATGCCGCCGGCCTTGATGATGGCCAGATAGGTTGCCACCAGCATCGGCGTATTGGCCGAGCGCAACAGCACGCGGTGGCCGCTTTGCATGCCCAGCGTCTGTGTCAGCACATTGGCGATCCGGTTGACGTTTTCGGCCAGTTCCCGATAGGTCCAGCGGCCCTGCGCCGACAGGATGCAGGGCGCATCGCCCCGGCCCTGCTCCACCCAGCGGTCGAGCAATTCGCTGACCACGTTCAGACGGTCGGGATAGGCAAGACCGGCCTCGCCCAGCCGGAAATCCGGCATCATGGTGGGGTCGGGCAGGTTATCGCGGGCGAAACTGTCGAGATGCGCTGAGAACGCCATGAGCGGGCTCCGAACAAGTTAGGCTTGTGTGCCGTGTTGACGTAAAATCTCGCGGGCGATGATGAGCTTCTGGACCTCGGTTGCCCCTTCGTAAATCCGCAAGGCACGGATGTCGCGATAGAGCATTTCGACCCGAACGCCCGAACGCACGCCGAGCCCGCCGAACAGTTGCACCGCTTTGTCGATCACCACCTGCGCATGTTCGGTGGCGACCATTTTGGCCATCGCCGCCTCACGGGTGATGCGTTCGGCGCCATTGTCCTTGGCCCATGCCGCGCGATAGACCAGCAGAGCGGCGGCATCGATATCGGTGGCCATTTCGGCCAGCGAGGCCTGGGCCAGCGGCAAAGCCGCCATCGGCTGCCCGAACAAATGGCGGGTGCTGACCCGTCCCATCGCCTCGTCCAGGGCCCGACGGGCAAAGCCGAGGGCAGCCGCCCCCACCGTGGAGCGGAAGACATCCAGCGTGGCCATGGCGATCTTGAACCCGTCGCCACCCTTGCCGATCTGGTTGGCGCGCGGAATCCGGCAATCATGGAAGCGCAAGCGCGCCAGAGGATGCGGGGCGATCACGTCGATCCGCTCGGCAATCTCCAGCCCTTGCGTGTCGGCCGGCACCACAAAGGCCGACAGGCCGCGCGCCCCCGGCGCTTCGCCCGTGCGCACGAAGACCACATAGAAATCGGCAATCCCGCCGTTGGAAATCCACATCTTCTCGCCATTGATGCGGACGTGATCGGATCCGTCCGGCGTTGCCGCACAGGCCAGAGCCGCCACATCCGAACCGGCTTCGGTTTCGGACAGCGCAAAAGCCGCCAGACTGCGGCCCGCCACCACATCCGGCAAAAATCGCTGCTTTTGTTCCTCGGTTCCGAACAAAGTGATCGGTCCAGAGCCAAGTCCCTGCATCGCAAAAGCAAAATCGGCCAGACCATCGTGATAGGCCAGGGTCTCGCGCGACAGGCAGAGCGAACGCACATCATAGCCGTCCCCCTGCCCGCCATAAGCGGCAGGCGCCACCGGCTTCAACCAGCCGTCACGCCCCAGAGCCGTGACCAGTTTGCGGCAGGAGCCATCGACATCGTGATGGTCGCTGAGCGGGGGAATGCTGTCTTGCGCCCATGAATCAAGGGATTGGCGCAAGGCCTTGTGTTGCGGCCCGAAAAACGGCCAGTCGAGAAAACTCTGATCCGCCATCAATCCCCCTCGAAGACAGGTTGGTTCTTACTGGCAAAGGCGTGGAAAGCCCGGCTAAAATCCTCGGTGTGCATGCACAGGGCCTGGGCCACGGCTTCGGCCTCTATGGCATCGTCAACCGACATCGCCCATTCCATCTGCATCATGCGCTTGGTCATGGCATGGGCGAAGGTCGGCCCTTCGCTGATCTCGCGCGCCATGGCTTGGGCTTCGGCGAGCAGAGTGTCGGCTTCGATCAGACGGTTGAGAAAGCCCCAACGTTCGGCCTCCTCGCCGCGCAGGATCCGGCCGGTATAGAGCAATTCGGAGGCCCGGCCCTGCCCGATAATGCGCGGCAGCATCGCGCAGGCGCCCATGTCGCAACCGGCCAGTCCGACGCGGTTGAACAGGAATGCGGTCTTGCTCTTGGAGGTGCCGTAACGCAGATCGGATGCCATGGCGATAATCGCACCCGCGCCCGCGCAGATGCCATCAATGGCCGCGATGATCGGCTGCGGACAGGCACGCATCACCTTGACCAATTCACCCGTCATATGGGTAAAAGCCAGCAAGTCCTTGGTATTCATGGCAATCAGCGGCTGGATAATTTCGAACACATCGCCACCCGAGCAGAAATTGCCGCCAGCTCCCGTCACCACCACCGCCTTGATCTCGTCATCCTTGTTGAGAGCCTGGAAGAAGTCGGCCAATTCGCGATAGGATTCAAAGGTCAGCGGGTTTTTCTTTTCGGGCCGATTGAGGGTCACCGTGGCCACTTTGCCCGTGACCGACAAATCGAAATGCTGCGGCTTGAACTGCGACAGCGGAAAGGTAACGGCATTGGCAACGCGCATCAGCGTGATCTCCGGCTTGAGGATTTTCTGACAACGGGGGGATCCGCCGGAGCACCGTGCTGCGACAGATCCGCTTGCAAGGAGGCCTTGGTCTTGGCCAGCAGCTTCATCAGATTGTCGATATCCTTCCGGTTCAGCCCGTCGAACATATTGGCAATCCATGTTTCATGCGCCGCCGCCAACCGGCGGAAATTGGCACGTCCGGCGTCAGTCAGGCGGATCAGCTGGGCGCGGCGGTCATGGGCCGAGGTTTGCCGCTCGACATCGCCCGAGGCCACCAGATGCTCGACAATCAGCGTGACATTGCCGCTCGACACCATCATGCGCTTGGAGACTTCCGACATCATCATGCCGTCGGATGCCCGATAGAGCTGGGCCATCAGGTCGAAGCGCGGCAGGGTGACATCATATTCGGCCCTGAGCCGCGATCTGATCTTTCCCTCGATCATATTGGTGCAGGTCAGCAGACGCAGCCACAGACGCAACTCGTCCTGATGGGCGTGGCCCACCTCGGTTCCGGCGGTCTCGGCATCCAGCAAGGGGGGGGATTGATCACTCATGCAATGCTTTCTCCGCCATCGACAATGACACCCTGCCCGTTGATCGCAGACGCCTGCGGATCGGCCAGCATCACTACGGCAAAGGCCACTTCGGCAGGTTCGACCAAGCGGCCAAGCGGCTTTTTCGAGACGAATTTCGCCAAAACCTCCTCGGGCGTCTGTCCGGTCTTGCGGGCGGTGTCGGCCATGGATTCGAGGATCAGATCGGTCGCGGTAAAGCCGGGGCAGACCGCATTGACGGTGACGCCCTTTTTGGCCACTTCGAGGGCCAGAGCGCGGGTCAGCCCCAAAATGGCGTGTTTGGCAGCCACATAGGCTGCGACTCCCTGATAGCCCTG
>CANFLM010000067.1 GCA_947447895.1 Hyphomicrobiales bacterium | reverse complement strand
CGACGGTTGCGCAGAAATTCATGGATACGTGCTGTCATGGCACGAACTCCCCTATTACACAGGACGCCTCAAGCGTCCTAATCCAGAGCCCCGGCTGACGGTCCCGCAATTCCGCGCGTTGGAAACGCAGAATCGGGTCAGGTCACCCGCGTGTGCTGCCTTGGATTGGAAGGGAGTGATCCCGTCCGCACGCCTGGCAAGATGGACAAGCCTCTTCGGTGAACCTGCCTTTGGAGGGCAGATCGAGACCAAAAAAGCCCGCTCCGTCGTTGCTTTAAGTCGCGTCCCCCGGGGAGAACGGGGTGCGCCGGTTTTCGCCTCCGGCTGCCAGTTGATTATCGCCTCATCTCAGAAGTCCGAGATTTTGACGGGCGGCTGTCCGGCCTCTTGTCCGGATGCCCACCAACTGACACACGACCACAGGCACGTGCGAAATTGGGCAGGGCGATAACTAAGACCAAAGCCCCCCCCGATCAAGCGTTTTTTTCGATTCTTTTTGAAAGTTTTTTTCTTTGTGACAACTCTATGAAAAACAACCGAAAAATCCGGAATTTTAAGCCCCGATTTTACTGAAGTTTTCCATCGTGGCTCTCCCCGTTTTTGACCTGCCCTTCCCGAGCGCGGCCAAATGCCGATTGGCCAGCCCGTTTCGAGGGAGCCGGATTTACCCTGATCAATCTGGCAAACAGCGTATAATCGGGTATAAGGAACATGAATTGACTTTTATCGTTGCGGATTATGGCCGCCGCGCTCCGGTTCGGAAAGACATGATGATGACACTCTCGCGTCGCGCCCTGATTGAATGCCTTGGTGCTCTGGCCACCGCCGTTCTGGCCGCCCCGATGGCGCAGGCCCAGCAAACCGTTGCGGCAGAGCCGCTGGCCAATGCCAAATTCGGCTATAGCGATGTGGTCCGCAAAGCCCGCGATCTCGGCATGGCCGGCTATGACAACAGCCCGCCCGCTTTGCCCGACACACTCGCCAAACTGGATGCCGAGGCCTATCGCGACATCCGGTTCCGGCCCGAAAAGGCTTTCCTGAACAGTCCGACCAGCCCATTTCGGGCGCAGATGATCCATCTGGGGCCGGTTTACAAACGACCCGCCACCGTCAACACCATCCGCGATGGCGTGCCGACCTCGGTGCCCTATTCTGCGGCCCTGTTCGACTACGGCAAAACCAAATTTGAACGCCCCCTGCCGGTCAATCTCGGCTTTGCCGGTTTCCGCCTCTCCTACCCGCTCAACGATCCGAGAACGCAGGACGAGTTGGCCTCCTTTATGGGCGGCAATACATTCCGGCTGCTGGGACGCAACCAGCGGCACGGTCTGACGGCGCAAGGCCTCAGCCTGGGCGCGGGCGGCACAGAGCCCGAAGAAATGCCGCATTTCCGCGAATTCTGGATCGAGCAACCCAATAACCGGGATCGCGTCACGCTCTATGCCCTGCTCGACAGCCCTTCGGCGACCGCTGCCTACCAATTCATCGTCTATCCGGCCACCGAAACCGTGATCGAGGTGACGGTGACGCTGTTTCCGCGCAAAGCCCTCACCCGCGTGGGCATTGCACCATTGTCATCCATGTTCCTGTCGGGCGAGAATGACCGGCGCGTAAGCGCTGACTTCCGTCCCGAACGGCATGATTCGGACGGTTTGCTGATGCAGACGGGGGCGGGCGAATGGATCTGGCGGCCGTTGCGCAATCCGGTCCAACCGACCACTTCGGGTTTTCTCGACACCAATCCGCGCGGCTTTGGACTGCTGCAGCGCGATCGCAATTTCGAGCATTTCCAGGACCTCGACCAGAGCTACGAGAGTCGCCCGAGCTATTGGATCGAACCGCGCGGCGATTGGGGCGATGGCCGCATCGAGCTGGTCGAGCGGCCCGCCAGTGACGACACCGGCACCAACATCACCGCCTTCTGGACCCCGCGCAATCCACTCGAAGCGGGCCAGCACCAGACCTGGAACTACCGCATCCGCACCACCAGTGCCGAGAGCAAGCTTCATCCGGCCGGACGGGTGCTCAACACATTCATCACCCCGGCCACCACCGGCAATGGCCGCGAGGCACCGCCAGCCGGCACCAGACGTTTTGTTGTCGATTTGACCGGCGGCAATCTGTCCTATTTCTTCTCCGCACCAGATCAGGTCAAACTGGTCGCCACCGCCTCGGCCGGCAAGATCGTGCAGACGGTCCTCACCCCGCATCCGCGTATCGAAGGGTTCCGTGCCACTCTGGATGTCGCATTGATGGCGGGGCAAAGCGGCGATTTGCAGTTGCATCTGAAAGCCGGGAACCGCGCCGTCAGCGAGACCTGGACCTATCCGATGAGCACCGACTGAACCCCGCTCTTGCGTTTCAAGCCACCCCGCCTGCCGTCCCAGCTGTGACAGGACCGCAACCGTGCTGCGCTTGCCGGCGGCTAACAACCGTCCGGCAAACAGGCTAGAGACACGAGGCGCGGGTTGACCCGTCGCAGTGGATACGGGCAGACAGATGAACGGCAAACAGACAGAGCGCCAGACACGCGGCAAAACCATGTCCGCGCAATTGCGCGAGACAGACCGCGACCGGCTGATCGGCATCGGCCTGATCTGCGTGACGCTGCTCAGCTTTGCCTTTCTCGACAGCATCGCCAAACTCTTGTCGCCGACCCTGCCCGCGCTGCAAATCATCTGGGCGCGCTATGCGGGCAATGTGCTGCTGGTCGCCGTCTTCATCAACCACCGCACCTATCCCGGCGTGTTGCGCACCAAAAAGCCGAAGATCCAGTGGATCCGTTCGACTTTGCTGCTGTTGTCGACCAGCATGAATTTTATTGCGTTGCGCTATCTGCAACTGGCGGAAACCTCGTCGATTGCCTTCACCATCCCTTTATGGGTGGCTTTGCTGTCAGGCCCGCTGCTGGGAGAAACGGTCGGGGCCAGACGGCTGGCAGCGATTGCCATCGGCTTTTTCGGCGTGCTGGTGATCACCCGACCGGGGCTGGGCATGATGCATCCTGCGGTCCTTTTGGCTGTTTTCGGGACCGCTTGTTACGCGCTCTATGCCATCGCCACCCGCCATCTGGCCGCCTATGATTCCCCGCAGACGACCATGGTATTTTCGGGTCTCTCAGGGGTTGTGCTGTTGACCCCCGTGCTGCCCTTTGTCTGGCAGACCCCGCAAACTGTTCTGGAATGGGCAGGCCTGTTCGGCATGGGACTATTTGCCAGTTTCGGTCATTATTGTTTGATTCTGGCCCATCAACGCGCCCCCGCCTCGATCCTCTCGCCCTTCACCTATACCCAGCTCGCCTGGATGATCGCTCTGGGCTATCTGCTGTTCGGCGACCTGCCCGATATCTGGACACTGGTGGGTGTGAGCATCGTGATCTGCTCGGGCCTGTATCTTCTGTCACTGGAGCGCAACCGCTCCGGCAACCCGACGGCAGAACACGACTGACACTCTCCAGCGATAACAATTGACGCGATGGACGCGTCCCGCCATCTTGGCGGATCTGTCGACAATCCTTTTCGGAGCCCTGCCTGATGTCCTCTGTCCTTGCTGCCACCGAAGCCCTGTTGCGCCATGCCCCTGTGATTCCGGTTCTGACAGTGGAAGGCGCCGATGATGCCGTGCCCCTGGCCACAGCCCTTGTGGCGGGCGATTTGCCCTTGCTGGAAGTGACCTTGCGGACCGAAGGGGCTTTGAAGGCCATCACCGCCATGGCCAAACAGGTGCCCGGCGCGATTGTGGGCGCGGGCACCATCCGCACTGCCGATCAGGCCAAAGCGGCGGTGGATGCGGGCGCGACCTTTCTGGTCAGCCCCGGCGCGACACCGCGGGTGATTGCCGCCGTGCAAAAGCTCGGCGTGCCCTTTCTGCCCGGTTGCGCCACTGCCAGCGAGGCGATGCGGCTGGCCGAGGAAGGGTTCCGTTTCCTGAAGTTCTTTCCCGCAGAGGCGGCAGGCGGCGTGAACTATCTCAAATCGCTGGCCGCGCCTTTGGCCGATTTGCGTTTCTGCCCGACCGGCGGCATCGATGCGGAAAAAGCCAAAGCCTATCTGGCCCTGCCCAATGTGGTCTGTGTCGGCGGTTCCTGGATCACCCCTGCCGCAGCGCTGAAGGCAGGCGACTGGGCCACGGTGACACGCCTGTCGCTGGAAGCCAGCAGGCTGCGCTAAAACGCACAACGCCCCGCTTGAACGGGGCGTTGTCTCAACCGCTTCAGAAGTGATTAGTCCGGCTTGCGGGTAACCAGAAACTCGTTCATCCGCCCAAGTGCTTTCTGGATATTCTCGGCGGAATTGGCATAGGACAAGCGGATATAGCCTTCGCCATGCACGCCGAAATCAGGCCCGCCGATCGTCGCCACACCAGCCTCTTCGAGCAGGGCGGAGGCCAAGGGCTTGGCTTTCCAGCCCGTCGCCGCAATGTTCGGGAAAGCGTAGAATGCCCCCTTTGGCGTTGCCGCGCGCACGCCCGGCAGAGCATTGAGGCCCTCGACCACGATTTTGCGGCGGCGGTCGAACTCGGCCACCATCGCATGCACCGCATCCTGCGGGCCGGTCAGAGCGGCAAGCCCGGCAAATTGCGCCGAGGCGTTGACGCAGGAATAGGAATTGACCGCAAGCTTGCGGGCCGCATCATAGAGTTTTTGCGGCCAGATCGCATAGCCCATCCGCCAGCCGGTCATCGCATAAGTCTTGGACCAGCCATCGAGCAGAATCAGGCGGTCACGGATTTCAGGGTAAGCCAGCAGGGTCTGGTGCTGCAGACCGTCATAGGTCATCTGGCCGTAGATTTCATCGGACATGATGGCGACATCGGGGAAAGCCGCAAGGCCTTTCACCAATTTGTCGATTTCCGATTTCGGCGTCACACCGCCGGTCGGATTGGCCGGAGAATTGATGATCAGCAACCGGGTTTTCGGTGTGATCAGCGACAGGGTTTCCTCGGCGGAAAAGGCAAAGCCGTTTTCTTCGCGGATCGGCACGGGAATCGGGTTGGCGCCAGTGAATTCGATCATCGAGCGATAGATCGGGAAGCCCGGATCGGGGTAGAGAATGTCGACGCCCGGCTCGCCGAACATCAGGATGGCCATATGCATGGTGACTTTTCCACCGGGGACAATCATCACCAGATCGGGCGACACGTCCACATTGAACCGCTTGTGCAGATCGGCGGCGACGGCTTCGCGCAAGGGCAGAATACCGGTGGCGGGGGTATAGCCGTGATGGCCGTCGCGCAGCGCCTTGATCGCAGCTTCCACAATATGCTCAGGGGTTTGGAAGTCCGGCTGGCCGATACCGAGATTGATGATGTCCTTGCCCTGACGCTGCAATTCGGTGGCGCGGGCCAGCACCGCAAAGGCGTTTTCTTCGCCCATCCGACTGAAAGAATTAACGATGTGCAGCATAAGCAGACCTCCCATTGCCTGAACGCGTAACGTTCCAGATTGATTTATCCTACCATTTAGGGCGATGGTATAGATGAAATCAAATCAGTTCGCATAGAATTAAAATCAATGCGGTATTTTGTAAGGGAGACGGTCATGGTCAGCAAAGTCAAAGACACCAAGAAAGCCAAAGCGAGATTGCGGTCCCAATTGTGGTTCGACAATCCCGAAAACCCCGGCATGACCGCGCTCTACATCGAACGCTATCTGAACTTCGGCCTGACCCGCGAAGAACTGATGTCGGGCAAGCCGATCATCGGCATCGCCCAGACCGGTTCGGATCTGTCGCCCTGTAACCGCCATCATATCGAGCTCGCCAAGCGCGTGCGCGAGGGCATCACCGCCATGGGCGGCGTCGCCTTCGAATTTCCGGTGCATCCGATCCAGGAAACCGGCAAACGCCCGACGGCTTCGCTCGACCGCAATCTGGCCTATCTCGGCCTTGTCGAAATTCTCTACGGCTACCCGCTCGACGGCGTCGTGCTGACCACCGGTTGCGACAAGACCACACCGGCCTGCATTATGGCTGCTGCCACCGTTAACATCCCGGCGATTGTGCTGTCAGGCGGACCGATGCTGAACGGCTGGCACCACGGAGAGCGCACCGGCTCGGGCACCATCGTCTGGAAGGGCCGCGAACAGCTGGCCTCGGGCGAGATCAGCTATGACGAGTTCATGGATCTCGTCACCTCCTCCGCACCATCGGTCGGCCATTGCAACACGATGGGCACGGCGTCGACCATGAATTCGCTGGCTGAAGCACTGGGCATGTCCTTGCCCGGCTGCGCCGCCATTCCTGCCCCCTACCGCGAACGCGGACAGATTGCCTATGAAACCGGCAAGCGCGCGGTAGAAATGGTCTGGGAAGATCTGAAGCCCTCCGACATTCTGACCCGCGAGGCGTTTGAAAACTGCATCGTTGTCAATTCGGCAATCGGCGGCTCGACCAATGCTCCCATCCATGTCAACGCCATCGCCCGCCATATCGGCGTGAAGCTGAGCGTCGATGACTGGGAAAAATACGGCCACAAGGTGCCGTTGCTGGTCAATCTCCAGCCGGCCGGCGAATATCTGGGCGAGGAATACCACCGCGCCGGCGGCGTGCCTGCCGTAGTCGCCCAGTTGATGAAGAAAAAGCTGATCCATGAAAAGGCCCTGACCGTGAACGGCAAGACCATGGGCGCCAATTGCCGCAAGGCCAAGATCATGGATGACCGGGTGATCTTTACCGCCGACAAGCCGATGCGCAAGGATGCGGGCTTTATCGTGTTGAAGGGCAATCTGTTCGACAATGCGATCATGAAAACCAGCGTGATCTCCGAAGAGTTCCGCAACCGTTATCTTTCGAACCCCAATGATCCCGAAGCCTTCGAAGGCCGCGCCATCGTGTTTGACGGGCCGGAGGATTACCATCACCGCATCGAGGATCCCAAGCTGAAGATCGACGAGCATTGCATGCTGTTCATGCGCGGCGCGGGTCCGATCGGCTATCCGGGCGGCGCGGAAGTGGTGAACATGCAGCCACCCGCCTATCTTCTCAAGCGCGGCGTGACGGCTCTGCCATGCATCGGCGATGGCCGCCAGTCCGGCACGTCGGGCTCGCCATCGATCCTGAATGCCTCGCCGGAAGCGGCAGCCAATGGGGGCCTGGCCATCCTGAAGACCGGTGACAAGGTGCGCATCGATCTGAAAAAGGGCACGGCCAATATCCTGATTTCGAATGAGGAGCTGGCCAAGCGCCACGCGGCTCTGGTGAAAAAAGGCGGCTTCCCCTTCCCCGCCCACCAGACCCCCTGGCAGGAAATCCAGCGCTCGATGGTCGACCAGTTCGACGGCGGCATGGTGCTCAAGCCGGCGGTCAAATACCAGCGGGTTGCCCAGAAAATGGGTGTGCCGAGAGACAACCACTAAACCCTACCCCACGACACAAGGAAACAGGCCATGCCTTTTTCACATCCCCATCCGGCTGAGCCCCCGCAACGGGTGACGCTGGAGGGTCGCTTCGTCCGGATCGAGCCTCTCGATCCGGAACGCCACGGCCGCCACCTCTGGCAGGAGATGGAAGGGCATGATGCCTTGTGGGATTACATGGCCTACGGGCCGTTTGATGACCAGGCAGCCTTTCAGGTCTGGTTGAACCAGCGCGCCAAGCTGACCGATCCCCTTGCTTTCGCCATTATCGAGATCAGTTCGGGCCGCGCTTTGGGCGTGGCCACCTTGATGGAAATCAGGCCGGAGCATGGCGTGATCGAGATCGGCCATATCCTGTTTTCCCCCGCCATGCAGCGCACGGCATGCTCGACCGAGGCCGTATACCTGCTGATGCAATATGCGTTCAAGACGCTGGGCAACCGGCGCTTCGAATGGAAGTGCAATGCGCAGAACGCCCCTTCGTGGCGGGCCGCCCTGCGGTTCGGCTTCACCCATGAAGGCGTGTTCCGCAACCACATGATCACCAAGGGGCGCAACCGCGATACCGCGTGGTTCTCGATCACTGACAGGGAATGGCCGCTGCGCCAGCAGGCGTTCGAGCAGTGGCTGTCACCCGACAATTTCACCGAAGCCGGACAGCAGAAAACCAGCCTGTCCACCTTGAACAATGCCGGCTGAGCCCCGTCTATCCGGGCCCGGCCACACCGTCACACGCATCACGACAAGATCAGGGAGAGAATAACAATGGCGAAACGCTTGCAGGGTAAAGTGGCTGTTGTCACAGCCGCAGGTCAGGGCATCGGACGCGCGATTGCCGAGGCTTTCGTAGCCGAAGGCGCAACCGTCTGGGCGACCGACCGCGATGTCGAAAAGCTCGAGGGTCTGGCGCGCGCCAAGCGCCGCAAGCTCGATGTGCTGTCGGACCGCGCGGTGGCCTCTTTTGCCGAAAAGATCGGTCCCGTCGATATTCTGGTCAATGCCGCAGGCTTCGTGCATCATGGCACGGTGATGGAATGCGACAATGCGGCGTGGGACTTCTCGTTCGATCTCAATGTGAAATCCATGCACCGCATGCTGCGCGCGTTCATTCCGGGCATGCTGGCCAAGGGCCACGGTTCGGTGGTCAATATTGCGTCGGGCGCGGGCTCGGTGCGCGGTATTCCCAACCGCTATGTCTATGGTGCCACCAAGGCAGCCGTGATCGGCCTGACCAAGGCTGTCGCCGCCGACTACATCAAAAAGGGCATCCGCGCCAATGCGATCTGCCCCGGCACGATCCAGTCGCCCTCGCTTGACCAGCGCATCGAAGACCTGGCCAAGCTCAACAAGACCAGCATCGAGGCTGCCCGTCAGGCCTTTATCGACCGCCAGCCGATGGGCCGTCTCGGCACAGCCGAAGAAATCGCCATGCTGGCCGTTTATCTGGCCTCCGATGAATCCAGCTACACCACCGGCCAGATCCATCTCGCCGATGGCGGCTTCGCGCTCTAATTTTTGTCCCCCAGGAGTTCAAGACAATGCACGTTCTTATAATCGGCGCGGCAGGCATGGTTGGCCGCAAGCTGGCCGAACGTCTGGCCAAGAATGGCCAGATCAATGGCAAGACCATCAGCAAAGCCACGTTGCATGATGTGGTGGAACCGTCCGCCCCCGCAAACTGCCCGTTCCCCTGCACCACGGTCGCCTCGGATTATTCGCTGCCCGGCGAAGCCGAAAAGCTGGTGGCAGGCCACCCCGATATGATCTTCCATCTGGCAGCGATTGTGTCGGGCGAAGCAGAACAGAATTTCGACCTTGGCTACCGCATCAATTGCGACGGCACCTGGCAGCTGTTCGAAGCGATCCGCGCCATCAACACCGAAACAAAAGGGGCCTATCACCCACGCGTGGTATTCACCTCCTCGATCGCGGTGTTCGGTGCGCCGTTCCCGCCCGCCATCGGCGATGAATTCTTCACCACGCCGCTGACCTCCTACGGTACGCAGAAAGCCATCGGCGAATTGCTGCTGGCCGATTACACCCGCAAAGGCTTTTTCGACGGGATCGGCATCCGGCTGCCGACCATTTGCGTGCGTCCGGGCAAGCCGAACAAGGCCGCATCGGGCTTTTTCTCCAACATCCTGCGCGAGCCGCTGGCCGGTCATGAAGCCGTGTTGCCGGTCGAAGATACCGTGCGCCACTGGCACGCCTCGCCACGCTCGGCGGTCGGCTTCCTCGTCCATGCTGCGGAAATCGACGGTGAAAAGGTCGGCCCGCGCCGCAACCTGTCGATGCCGGGCCTGAGTGCCACGGTCGGCGAGCAGATCGACGCTTTGCGCCGCGTGGCCGGTGACAAGGTCGTGGCCCGCATCAAGCGCGTGCCGGATCCGGCGATTATCAAGATCGTTTCGGGCTGGGCCGAGCGTTGCGATCCGCAGCGCGCTATCGCCCTGGGGTTTGTCGCCGAAAAGAACTTCGACGAGATCATCCGCGCCCATATCGAGGACGAGCTGAACGGCCAGATCGCCTAATTCCGCTTAGCCAAACAAAAAGCCGCAAGGAAATATTCCTTGCGGCTTTTTTATGCCCATATCGAAACGATTTAACCCTTGTAGGGCGTCTCGGCGACCGGAGAGATCGGGCCCTTGCCGGAGAACCAGTGGGTCATATTGTCGACCACCAGCTGCCCCATCAGACCACGGGTGTGATGGGTGCCCGACCCGATATGCGGCAGCAGCACGATATTTTCCATCGCAATCAATTCGGCAGGCACGCTTGGCTCGTTCTCGAACACGTCGAGGCCGACCGACCAGATGGTCTTGTTCTGCAAAGCGGCCACCATCGCCTTTTCGTCCACCGCGCTGCCACGGCCGATATTGATGAATATACCCTTGGGACCCAGGGCCTTGAAAATATCGGCATTGATGATGTGATGGGTTTCGGGACCACCGGGCGCCACCGAGATCAGGATATCGACGGCTGCGGCAAGACCGGCCAGCGTATCGTGATAGGCATAGGCCACATCCTCGGCGCGACGGCGGTTGTGATAGGAAATCTCCAGCCCGAAGGCTTCGAGACGGCGGGCAATCGCCTTGCCGATCCGGCCCAGACCGAAAATGCCGATTTTCTTGCCGCGCAAGGTGGTGTGGGTCAGCGGATAGGGGCCTTTGGACACCCATTTTCCGTCACGCAACCAGCGCTCGGATTGCGGCATTTCCTTCACCGTCATCAGCAGCAGGCCAAGGCAGGTATCAGCCACTTCCTCGGTCAGCACATCGGGGGTGTTGGTCACGATCAGCCCGTGCTGGCCTGCCCATTTGGCATCCACGGAATCATAGCCCACGCCAAAATTGGTGACGATTTCGAGATGCGGGAACTGCGCCAGAAAGGCCGCATCGCATTTGACATGTCCGCCGGTGGCCAGACCACGGATCTTGTGGGCATTGGCTTTGATGAAGGCGTCTTTGTCTTCCATCTCCCACAAACGGTGCAGGGTGAACTGTTCAGCCAATTTTTCGAGCACCATCGGCATCATCGGGCCGGGAGCGAGGATATCCACAGTCTTCACGTTAAACCTCCAACGCCCCAGCCAAGGGAAAGGGAAAGGGCTTCATTTTGCTTAAATTTTGTACTTTTCCGCATCGGGAAGGGTGAAATACTTGATTTCCTCTCCCCTCATGCAATGATGGACAAAGATAGCCTTTTGGACAAGTCTCGTTTAAGACTTTCTGATAAGACTATTTTGCAGGTGAGGAAAAAGCCGGTAAAAACGAGCCATCGAGCCGTAACCGGAGTTTAAGGAGAGACTATGGCGTCCGTTGAAATTCGCGGCGTGAAGAAGGCTTATGGTGCCACCCAGGTGATCCATGGCGTCGACATCCAGATCAATGATGGTGAATTCGTGATTCTCGTCGGCCCGTCGGGCTGCGGCAAATCCACCTTGTTGCGCATGATTGCTGGGCTTGAAAACATCACCGGCGGCGAAATCGCCATCGGCGAGCGTGTTGTCAACGATGTGCCGCCCAAGGAACGCGACATCGCGATGGTGTTCCAGAACTATGCGCTCTATCCGCACATGACCGTGGCCGACAATATGGCCTTCTCCATGAAACTGCGGAATGCGCCCAAGGAAGAAATCGCCGAACGCGTCAACAAGGCCGCCGGCATCCTTGGCCTCGAAAACCTGTTGGACCGCTATCCCCGCCAGCTTTCGGGTGGCCAGCGCCAGCGCGTCGCCATGGGCCGCGCCATTGTGCGCGATCCGCAGGTGTTCCTGTTCGACGAACCGCTGTCGAACCTCGATGCAAAGCTGCGCGTGCAGATGCGCACCGAAATCAAGGAATTGCACCAGCGTCTGAAAACCACCACCGTCTATGTGACGCATGACCAGATCGAAGCCATGACCATGGCCGACAAGATCGTGGTCATGCATGACGGCATCGTCGAGCAGATGGGCGCACCGCTCGATCTCTACGATCGTCCGGCCAACCTGTTTGTGGCAGGCTTTATCGGTTCGCCGTCGATGAACTTCGTCCATGGCACGGTTGATGAAGCGGGCAAGCTCAGCGCAACCAGCAAGAAGGGCGCGACTTTGCCGCTCGGCAAGCTCGGTGCTGCCAAGCCCGGCCAGGCGATTGTCTACGGGATCCGTCCCGAGCATATCCATCTGTCCGACAAGGGCGTGGAAGCCGAAGTGGTGGTGGTCGAGCCGACCGGTTCGGAGACCCAGGTCGTTGTCCGCCTGAAGGGCGAGGAAATGGTCTGCGTGTTCCGCGAACGCATCACCGCCAAGCCCGGCGAAACCATCAAGATTTTGCCCGACCCCGATCTGGTGCATCTGTTCGATGCCGCCAGCGGCAAGCGCATCGACTGATTACGGGGCACCCCGTAGTAACAAGACCAACAATAGACATGTCGCGCCATGCGGGGCATGTCACAAAAAGACCAACCTTCTGACCCTAGGGAGAATGATGAGATGACAACATTGAACCGCCGCAATCTGCTCAAAGGCGCTGGCGCCGTCGGCGCGATGAGCGCAACAGGCCTCCTGGATTTCGCCAAGGCCTGGGCCCAGACCATGAAATGGAAGCCCGAAGCCAATGCTACCCTGAACGTGTTGCGCTGGAAGCGCTTCGTGCAGGCCGAAGACGATCAGTTTATGAAGATCGTTGCCGCTTTCAGCCAGGCGACTGGCGTGAAAATGAACATTTCCAACGAATCCTTTGATGACATGCAGCCAAAGGCTTCGGTGGCAGCCAACACCGGACAGGGTCCCGATATTGCCTGGGGCCTGCACTCCCTGCCGCATCTGTTCCCGGACAAATGCCTTGAAGTGGGCGATGTTGCCGATTACCTCGGCAAGAAATACGGCGGCTGGTTCCCCGCTCCCGAAGCCACCTGCAAATCCAAGGGCAAGTGGATCGCCATTCCGACCGCAATCAACGGCGGCTACATCAACTACCGCATCTCGTCGATGAAGAAGGCCGGCTTCTCGACCTTCCCAGACAAGACCGACGGTTTCCTTGAACTGTGCAAGGCCATGAAGGCCAACAACACGCCAGCCGGTTTTGCGCTCGGTCATGCGACCGGTGACGGCAATGCCTGGATTCACTGGCTGCTGTGGTCCCATGGTTCCTACCTGGTTGATGACAAGGAAAAGATCATCATCAACTCGCCGGAAACCGTAAAGGCGCTGGAATATGCCAAGAAGTTGACCGACACCTTCATTCCCGGCACCGCATCATGGAATGACTCGTCCAACAACAAGGCGTTCCTGGCAGGCGATCTGCATCTGACCTCGAACGGCATCTCGATCTATGTCGGCGCCAAGGCCGACAAGGCTCTGAACGCGATTGCCGAAGATATGGATCATGCGAAGTTCCCGGTCGGCCCGATCGGCAAGCCGCAGGAATTGCAGCTGACCTTCCCGATGCTGGCCTTCAAATACACCAAGGTGCCGAATGCTGCGAAAGCCTTCATGGCCTTCGTGCTGGAAGCCGAAAACTACAATCCTTGGCTGGAAGCTGCCGG